>JAEURV010000299.1 GCA_016788465.1 Nitrospira sp.
TGCGCGCCGAGTTGGACTTCGGTGATCTTGAAGATTGCCTCATTGGAGGGCTTCACGAATTCTTGGATCGGTTTCAAGGGCAGATCAACTTCGTCGGGGATGCCATTTATGAGACGTTCTTTGCCCCTCGTCCAATTCACATTCACAGCACCATCGTCGGAGCGGAGGCACAATGACCTTTTGTTTAGGGATGAAGGTGGAGGACGGGCTCGTCGGGATTGCCGATACCCGAGTCACAACGGGCGCAGAATGCATCACGGCAGGAAAGGTTTCGATTCATCAGCATGGCCGTCACTCGATGTTTTTGATGACGTCTGGGCTACGCTCGGTTCGCGACAAGGCCGTCACGTACTTCGATGAGGCCATCACGGAAGGCGATCAGACCTTCGACAAATTATTCAAAGCCGTCAACGTGTTTGCCGCACAAATTCGCCGTGTGGCAGAAGAAGACCGTACGGCACTCGATCAAGCGGGTCTGATTTTCAATCTTCATGCCCTCGTGGGGGGGCAATTGGAAAATGACAAGGAGCATAAACTCTTCCTTATCTATCCACAGGGGAATTGGGTCGAAGTGAGTGAAGGGACCCCGTATTGTATTATTGGAGAGACAGGCTATGGGAAACCGCTCCTCGATCGCGTATTACGCTATGACTCCAGCATGGACCTGGCTATGAAGGTGGGTTTCCTGGCTTTTGATGCGACGCGCACCAGTTCAACGAGCGTCGAGTATCCGCTCGATGTCGTACTCTATCGCCACGATACCTTTGACATCATTGAGCACCGTTTTCAGAAGGAAGACCTCGCGGAGATTGCGGTCTGGTGGCAATCCCGTATTTATGAATCAGTCGAGAAGTTGCCCTCGAAGTGGATTGATCGCCTACTCGACTCACTGCCACAAGAATCGCGGTCGTCCCTCCCATCTCCTACCTCTCCATTGAGCTGAGAGGAGTACCTCAAGCGATCCCGAAGCCTTCCCTGGCTTTTCTGTGTTGCTGAGGTCACGCGCTGTACCTCATGGCTACCCTGAGAACTGGCTGGATATTCAAAAATGAGTAGTCCTGGCCCGTTGCCTTCTGACTCACGAGGGGTGGCGTCGCCGCTTGCTTCTGCGTGGGATAAGACAGCCCGTCAGCTGCTGCCTATCGCGAAGCCGGACTTCGTGACATGCAGAAAAATAGGATGGATCAAAACCGATGGGCTCTAGGCGTGGCTTGTTTTTCTAGCGCGCTCGGCAATTTTCTTACGGAGACGAGCCTTTTCAAGGCTCACCTGGGCCTCTTTGACCTCAGAAGGCAAGCCACCGGCCTGAAGTCGACGTTCGGCTTCAGCCACCTTGGTAGTAGCTCGCTCCACATCAATATCTTCCGCTTTTTCAGCAATCTCAGCCATGATGGTAACTTTGGTCGGGGTGACTTCCGCGAAACCCCACAGCACCGCCATGGAATGGGTATCCTGATCGACACGATAACGGAGTTCCCCGATCTTAAGGGTGGACAGGAAATGGCAATGGCCGGGTAGCACCCCAAATTCTCCCTCTGAACCAGGCGCAATCACTTCATCCACCTGTTGGCTCAACAGGAGCTTTTCCGGCGTCACAACTTCTAATAAGAACTTCCCTGGCATCTCTCTCTTCCTTCATCCCACCTCAAGGCGGGAACCGATGCGTCCTCAACTGCGCGCATGCAACGAGGGTCTTCCGAGACCGCGCGTTGCGCGAGCACGGAGGACGCTCGGTTCACTCGCCTCTCTACACCTTCACTCCCATCTTCTCTGCTTTCGCAATGGCTTCCTCGATGGGCCCGACCATGTAAAATGCTTGCTCCGGCAGGTGGTCGTACTTGCCGTCAAGGATCTCCTTGAAGCTTCGAACTGTATCCTTGAGCTTCACGTACTTACCGGGCGCGCCGGTGAAGGCTTCGGCCACGTGGAAGGGTTGCGACAGGAAACGTTGGATCTTTCTCGCACGCGCCACGGCCATCTTGTCGTCTTCCGACAATTCATCCATCCCGAGAATCGCGATAATGTCCTGGAGGTCTTTGTAACGCTGCAAGACCGACTGGACACCTCGCGCCACTTTATAGTGCTCTTCGCCGATGATCTGCGGATCAAGAATGCGTGACGTGGAGTCCAACGGATCGACGGCCGGATAAATCCCCAACTCCGCCAGCGATCGGGACAACACGGTGGTGGCGTCCAAGTGAGCGAACGCCGTGGCCGGAGCCGGATCGGTCAGGTCGTCGGCCGGAACGTAGATGGCCTGGACAGAGGTAATGGAACCTCGCTTGGTTGACGTGATGCGCTCTTGGAGAGCACCCATTTCCGTTGAAAGGTTGGGCTGATATCCGACGGCAGAGGGCATACGGCCCAGCAATGCGGACACTTCTGAACCGGCCTGCGTGAAGCGGAAAATATTGTCCACGAACAACAACACGTCCTGATTCTCTTCATCACGGAAATATTCGGCGACGGCCAACCCTGTCAGAGCCACGCGCAAACGGGCTCCCGGGGGCTCGTTCATCTGCCCGTAGACCAATGCCGCTTTCGACTTGGTGAAATCGTCAGGATCAATAACCTTCGACTCCTGCATTTCATGCCAGAGATCATTCCCTTCACGTGTCCGCTCACCCACACCGGCAAACACGGAGAACCCACCGTGGTGTAACGCGATATTATTGATCAGCTCCATAATGATGACGGTCTTTCCGACACCGGCACCACCGAAGAGACCGACCTTCCCTCCCTTGCTATACGGCTCGAGAAGGTCGACCACCTTGATCCCCGTTTCCAATACCTCGGTCTTGGTTTCCTGGTCTTCGAGTTTGGGGGCGGGGCGGTGAATCGGATAGGTCTTCTTCGCCTTGATCGGCCCCTTTTCATCGACCGGCTCACCAAGCACGTTGATGAGGCGACCGAGCGTTTCACGACCGACCGGCACAGAGATCGCCGCGCCGGTATCTTCCACATCCATCCCGCGTGTCAGACCGTCTGTGGTCGACATTGCCACGCCACGCACACGGTTCTCGCCGAGGTGCTGAGCGACTTCGAGTGTGATCTTGACTGCGGGCTTCCCTGCGGCCTTATTCTCTTCCTGTGTGACCTTGAGGGCATTGTAGATATTAGGCAGCTGACCTGGAGGAAACTCCACGTCTACAACCGGTCCGATGACTTGAATCACTTTTCCTGTACTCACGAGTTCACCCCTTTTGCTCAAGTGCTGAGGCCTGAGTGCTCCGTGCTGAGAGTAAACGATTGATGAGACTCAGCACTCGATACCCAACACTCAGAACTAGTTTCTTACTTCAACGCTTCGGCACCGCCGACGATATCCATCAACTCTTTTGTAATCGCCGCCTGCCTGGTCTTGTTGTAATACAGCGTCACTTTCTTGATGAGCTGGCCGGCGTTACGGGTGGCGCCATCCATCGCCGCCATGCGCGCCCCATGCTCGGCTGCTGCCGACTCCAACAAAATCCGGTAGGCCTGGATCTGAAAATGCTTCGGGATCAAGGCGGCCAGCAGCTCCGCTTCTTCCGGTTCGTAAAGATAGCTGCCGCTTAAAGGCCCTTCGCTGGACGACGCACTGAATTCCTCCTGAGCGTCGATCGGGAAGAGCTTTTCGACGATCACCCGTTGCTGAATAGCAGACTTGAATTCATTGTAGACGACGTAGAGTTCGTCGAACGTGCCTTTGACAAAATTATCCGTCAGGTCGCCGCCGATATCGATGGCATGCTCGAAGGTCAACTTATCGAAAATACCGGTCCATTCTTGTCGAATCGGCCACGCACGGCGACGAAAGTAGTCGCGGCCCTTCCGGCCGATGATACTCAAATTAACTTGGAGTCCTCGCGCTTCACACTGACGGACAAACTCGGAGCTCTTGCGCGCAATATTGCCGTTGAACCCGCCGCAGAGGCCTCGGTCGCTCGTCACCACGAGCACTTCAACCTTCTTCCCCTCACGCTTCTGCAAAAGTGGGTGAGAAGAGCGGTTCACACGTTGACTCAGATTACTCAACACCCCGCGCATTTTATGCGCATAAGGCCGCGCGGCGAGGATGCGGTCCTGCGACCGTTTCAGCTTGGCCGCCGCCACCATCTTCATGGCTTTCGTAATCTTCTGCGTATTCTTAAAGGCTGAAATTTTACGGCGTAATGATTGAAGACTTGGCATGTTCTTCTCAGCGTTCAGCAGTTAGCGTTCAGCCTTCAGCGCAAAGCTGATAGCCGAATGCTGATGACTACTTCCCGCCGTACCCCATCTTTTGCTTGAAGGTCGTGATAATCTCTTTCAATCGGGCACCGACCTTGTCGTCGATCTTGCCGATCGTCGTCACTTCCTTCTTCAGATCCGGATGATTCTGTTGAATGTAATGCAAGAGGTCTGCTTCAAACTGCTGAACCTTGTCCACCGCCACATCGTCCAGGAATCCCTGCGTGCCCGCGTAGATGGAGAGCACCTGATCAGCAACCGGCATCGGCTTGTACTGCCCCTGCTTGAGCAACTCCACCATACGTACGCCACGAGCCAACTGCAGCTGGGTCGCCTTGTCGAGCTCGCTCCCGAACTGGGCAAACGCCGCCATTTCACGATATTGAGCCAAGTCCAACCGGAGCGTACCGGCCACCTGCTTCATCGTCTTGATCTGAGCAGATCCGCCGACGCGGGAGACCGAGAGTCCGACGTTAATGGCAGGGCGGATACCGGAATAGAATAGATCGCTTCCAAGGTAAATCTGCCCGTCCGTGATCGAGATGACGTTCGTGGGAATATAGGCCGACACGTCACCCGCTTGCGTTTCAATGATGGGAAGAGCCGTAAGACTGCCCCCGCCGAGCTTTTCGCTGAGTTTCGCGGCCCGTTCGAGCAAGCGTGAGTGCAGATAGAACACATCGCCCGGATAGGCTTCGCGTCCAGGGGGCCGACGAAGCAAGAGCGAAAGCTGGCGATAGGCCACAGCGTGCTTGGACAGATCGTCGTAAACGATCAGCGCATGCTTACCGTTATCGCGGAAGTATTCTCCGATCGCCGCACCGGCGAAGGGGGCCAGAAACTGCATCGGGGCCGGGTCACTGGCGCTCGCCGACACGACCATGCTGTATTCCATCGCATGGTTTTCCTCCAGCGTCTTCACCACGCGCGCCACCGTTGATCGCTTCTGACCGACGGCCACGTAAATACAGAACACGCCCAAACCCTTTTGATTAATGATCGTATCGACCGCAATCGCCGTCTTGCCGGTCTGGCGGTCACCGATGATCAACTCACGCTGGCCACGACCGATCGGAATCATGGCGTCGATGGCCTTGATCCCCGTCTGCAACGGCTCGCGGACCGACTGACGCGTGTTCACGCCGGGGGCCACCACTTCGATCCGGGAATGGTGCGGGGATTGGATCGGCCCCTTGCCGTCGATCGGCTGACCAATGGCATTGACGACGCGACCGACGAGCGCTTCGCCGACCGGAATTTCTGCGATACGACCGGTGCGCTTGACGGGGTCACCTTCCTTGATTCCGACGTCGTCGCCCATCAATACCGCGCCGACATTGTCTTCTTCCAGGTTGAGCGCGATGCCATAGAGTCCACCAGGGAACTCCAGCATCTCTCCGGCCATGGCCCCATCCAGACCGTAGACCTTGGCAATACCGTCGCCGACCTGAATGACTGAGCCCGTTTCCTTGACATCGACCTGCTTGTCGAACCCCTTGATCTTTTCCTTGATGATCGCACTGATTTCTTCGGCCCTGATCTGCATGACGACTCCTTATTATTCTCGTGTCAACGCCACGTGCAGGTCGCGCAGGCGACCCTGGACGGTGCTGTCGACCACCGTGCTGCCGATGCGGATCTGCAGCCCGGCAAGATGACTCGCGTCGGTCTGAAACGTGACATCCACTTCGCGTTTGAGTGTGTCCCGCAGCCGCGCTTTAATCCGATCCTGTTCTGTACTGGGAAGTGCCATCGCGGACGACACCGTCACCGCCTGAGTGCCCTTCGCCTGATCCACCAGCTTTCCAAACGCCACGGCAATCTCAGGCAAGAACCCGATTCGACTCTTCTTCACCAATTGTCCAAGAAATGCCTGACCGGTCTGTGGACAGGCTAATTTTTCAGCCAACCCCTGCAGCACCGAAATCTTCTCCTCGACACTGAAGGCGGGTGACGCCACGACATGTCTCAGCTGGTCAGACTCCTTCAGAGCCTGGGCCAGGCTATCGAGAGCATTTCGCGTCACTTCGATGCTGGATTGGTCAAGAAGTTCGAAGAGGGCCTGTGCGTAACGTCGCGCAACTGTTGTTTTAATCACCGTTCTCGACTCACTTACATTATGTAGACGGACCTGAAAGTTTCGTGAAAGTCACGAAGCAGAGCTCGCGAAGGTAGCATTGGGAATGACGAGCTGTCAATATCACTTTCTCCGGAATGGGATCGAATGACGCCGTCGCACGAGCCTGCGGGTGTATACTAAAACTCATCTGAAAAATGAGAGTTCCAACGGGCCTGGCGAGGGCGTCTTACTACCTGAATCGGCGGGGCAAGCAGGAGGGGAATCAGGGATGCGGTCTCCATTTCGTATGGTTGTTGTACCGATACTCCTAGCAATTTTTGTGTTGAGTCTGCTTGCGTCTCCCGGGTTGGCCTACCGTGAATACTTTACACCGGAGCAACGGGCTCAACTGGAGAAGATCCAGACCGTCTTCGTCGATGTGCTGGCTCTCACGGATAAAGGCACAACGGACTCCGCCCCCCTCGTCGACACCGTCGCGCAACGGCTGGCTGAAGTCGGATA
>JAEURV010000319.1 GCA_016788465.1 Nitrospira sp.
CTTTGCCTGGACGTCCTTCATGAATAGTGGCCAGTAGATCAACATTCAGCTTGCGTTGCGTCGTGGGCGAGGAGAGATCTGCGACTGTAGCTCCTGCAATCGCTAGACCATCGCCTCGGCCTCGTGGCCCATGACAGGTTACGCAATGTTGGTCGAAGAGAGCCTTACCCGCTCGGACATCTCCTTCTATCTGTACCGATGGCGTTGAGGCAGTCTGATTCTTCGCCCATGTCGATCCTGTAGGTGCGATGGCCAAGACTCCGGCTGCACAAATCGTGCTGACAAATAAATAGAAGATGTCGGAACGGCTCGGAAGCGTTGATGGATGGTCCGTTAGAGCAGTCATGCTGTATGAGTTCAAATGGTGTCAGAGCTTTTCTTTCCGGCGTAGTCCTTGTCTCGTAACGTGTTGATTTGTGGATCGTGATGATCGACGTGAGTGGTACAGAGAGTGCGAACAGCTCCTTGGGGAGGTGCAGATCGATCGCGCCGAAAAAGCAGGCAATCTCGTCGACCGGTTCATGAGTTACAAGTACCTCAAGGCTGAAGCATGTACAAATAGATTATTAGATCGATCAACATTCTGAAAATCTATGAACGAATTACCTTGGGATGTAGAGCCTTCTTGGTAATATGATTGATAGTGCCGATGGCCGGGAGAAGCAGGGTTGACATCGGGGAAGCAGAGGATGTCGTGACAGGGGTAGATCTTAGTATCGGAAAGAGAATACGCTCTCTGATGCCACGTGAATACGGCTTAGACGAGATCGCTGTTGACGAACTTCTCGCTTCCGCCAAACTTCAATCGTGGCAGCAGGCACAACTTCCGCTACGATGGCGGTTTTCCCCGCGCCTGCCTATCACGCTGGTCCTTCTCTTTGTCGTAAGCATCACCGTCATACCATGGACTCAGACGATCACGGTGACGGGTCAAATGTCTGCCTATACTCCCTACGAACGACCGCAGGACGTCGAAGCTCAGATCGCAGGACGCATCAAGAGATGGCACGTGCTAGAAGGAGATCAGGTGAGGGAAGGAGATCTTATTCTGGAACTGGAGGACAATGATCCCAATTTCATGTCTCCCCACTTGCTGGCGTTTCTAGACCAACGCAAGAAAGCGCTGGAGAAGACGCAACATGCGGCGTTGACACGTGTCGATCAGTTGGACAAGCGGATTCTTGAAATGCGGAACCTCGTGAAAGCCGCCGTCCCATCGGCAGAAGCCCGCGTCGTAGAAGCGGGAAATAAAGTGCGAGAAGCGCATCAGAAGGTCGAGGCAGCTAAGATCGCAGCGACTACAGCGGCGCTGAACGTCGAACGGCACAAACAACTCTCAAAGAGAGGGTTAGTTTCTCAGCGGGAGTTGGAATTGACAATCCAGGCAGACACCGCTGGTCAAGCGGAACTGGAAGGGGCTCGTGCGAATCTTCACGCAGCCGAAGAGGCCATGAAATCCCTCAGCTTTGGTCGTGACCAAGTCAATGCAGAGATGCTCCAGCGGCTTCTCGAAGCGGAGGCTGGGCGCGATGCGTCCGTAGCAGAAGCGGCTAGGGTTGGCGAACAGTTGGCAGATGTGTCGCTCCGACTATCAAACGCCGAGCAACGTCGCCTGGCCGGTAAGGTGTTGGCTCCGATCAGCGGCACGGTGGTGAAGATGGCCAAGGTCGGTGTCGGTGAGACCGTGCGCCAAGGTGATACATTACTCCGACTCTCCCCTACCAGTACCGACAAGGCGATTGAGATGACGGCAGATGGACTCGATGCACCTCTGTTGAATGTTGGTCGCAAGGTCAAAATCCTCTTCTATGGGATCCCTGCTATCCCCCTGCCGGCCTGGCCTGAACTGATGGCGGGTACGTATTCCGGCGTGATTAAAGTCATTGATCAGGTCGACGACGGAAAAGGGAACTACCGTTTTTGGGTGGTTCCCGATCCGGACGATCGTGCCTGGCCTGAACAATCGCACGTCCGTCAGGGGACGAAAGCGATGGGGTGGGTCATTCTCAGCCGTGTTCCCTTGTGGTATGAACTATGGCGCCGGTTTAACTTGTTCCCACCCGATTATCTAGAACGATCGCATACGGTGATGGATACCCTCCTGCCCAAGGCCGGGCGGGGCTCGAAGTAATCACCAACCGATCCCCCTACTCCTGCGGCGCTCCATAACTAAATCGGGTTATCCGGTGCTGTTGCCGAAGGCAACAAAGGCTCTGAGGTTCCTGAATCGTCAACGGCAATACGACGATCGACATGGGGTGTGAGATCAGGGTCATTCGATACAAATATGACGGTCCAGGGCTGATCTTTTGCACAAACTCGTTGCAGAATCTGATCCCGCACATTCGGTTGCATGTCGTGGATCATTCCGTCGAACACAAGGAGTTGCGGTCGTCCCAGAATGGCGCGCGCGAGGAGAATCCGGAGGACGTGGCTCGGGGCAGGAATCTCCCCTAGTACCCTGATGTCGGAGTTGATTCCAAGGGGGAGCGCCGCGATCTCGCTCTGGAGCTGAGTCAACTCGAGTGCCCATCGGACATCTTCGTACGAGACGTAGGAACGGCGCCAGACGATGTTGTCCGCGATCGTTCCGTCGAGCAGGGACAGGTGTGAATCGATCATGAAGCCACGACATTGATTGATAATGCTGAGATCAAGATGCCGAAGCTCAACATTGTTATAGGAAATGACGCCGCTGGTCGGCGGTTCAAGACCAGCCAAGACCTTGGCCAAGGACATTCTCGCTAAGGTGGTCGTCGTATAGATGGCGATCTTCTCTCCTGGGGCAACATCCAAGTTCAGATGAGTGAACGCAGTGGCCCCATCATGGCTCACGCCCAATCCGCTGCAGGTCACCCGGATGCCGTGCGTTTTGGGATCTCGGAGTGTCACAGAAGACGTCGGGAGAGGGTGAAACTGGTCCTTCGGCAGAGAGAAGAAGGCATCCAGCTCCACGAGCGCCGTGAAGAAAAAATACACTTGCCCCATACTCTTGACCACGGCATCAAAGTTGATAAGAAGGCTGCCGACCACCACTTCAACGGCGACCAGTTGACCGAGGGTCAACTGGTCGCTGGACAGGAGCCAGCCGGCTAGCGCCAAGGCGCTGCTATGTGCGACGGCTTGTCCTCCAACCGAGGCGATGAATTGGCGCAGGAGGACGGCAAATCGTGCACGGCGAGACTCCATATACTTCTTGGCCAGCTCATCGGTCTTCTCCATGAGTAATGCACGGCTGTCGGTCGCCTTGATATGCAGTAAGTTTTGGGAGATCTCTTGGATCCAGTGCAGCATGTCGTACTTGGCATGAGACATGTCAACGGTGGTTCGCAATCCTCCGCGAGACAAGATGAAGAATATGAATGCAGATCCGAGCAGCAGGACGAGGTTAAAGAGGATGAAGTACGGATGGTAGAAGATCAACATCATCATCCCAATAACCCCGCCGACGACCACATGGATCAAGTCTACAAGTAAGACCGCCAATGCGCGCTGCATGAACGCTGCTTCCATGAAGCAATTTGAGACCTGCGGCCTGAATCCCTGAAATCTGAGATGGGGAATTTTCTGGGCCATTGCGAAGGCGGTCCTGACAAAGAGCCGACGCTGGAGCACATCGACTGCGTAGTATTGCAACGCTTTGAATGCCCCGACCACCGTCAGCACCACAACCATGATTATGGCCAGCGTGGCGATCATGACCGGTTGGATCGCGAAGGAGAAGGTGTTGACTAATTCTTGAACCGTCAACGGGACGACCAGAGAAAAAAGCCCAATCACGAGTGCATACGAAACTACGAGCAGCAAGATCCGACGTTCGAGCTGGATGAAGCGTCCCAACAGCCTTAACACGTGAAACAGGTTGGGCTGATGTGCGGCCTGTGACTGTCCCATTGGTCGGTATCCCCTGATCGTTCTGGTTAAGCTGTCAGCGGTAACTCACTCGTACGGCGTCACTGGGGACCTTGGCCCACGCTCCGATTGCCCACTGATACAAGGCTAACGCCTTGTAGTATTCGGCCTTTGCGCGGACGACTTGTACTTTCGAATCGATCGTGTTGCGTTCTCGAAGGTTGACGAACAGGACATTGCTTGCACCAAGGCTAAATCGATACCGCTCTCCTTCTTCGACGATTTCCACCAGACGGAGTGCCTGTGACGCCTCTTCGATTCGTTCTCTCGCGCGTTCGATCGCGGAGAGCGCATTGTCGATATCGACGAGGACCTGGTTTTCTCGATACTGTTGCGCCATCACGAGTCGTTCGGCATGGCCTTGGGCCTGAAGCACTTCACCACGGCTACGGCGTTGCAATAGGGGGAATTTGAGTTCAACACCGAAT
This sequence comes from Nitrospira sp., assembly GCA_016788465.1. Lineage (GTDB taxonomy): Bacteria > Nitrospirota > Nitrospiria > Nitrospirales > Nitrospiraceae > Nitrospira_D. The sequence continues at coordinate 4,341 of JAEURV010000319.1, forward strand.
CGATACCCTAACCCGAGTACAAATTTCTCCGGAGCACGCGCCGGTGCGGCTTCAAGGTCAAGGCTTGGGAGAAGGTTGTTCTTTGCCAGAGCCAGATCGATGTCGTTGATCTTGGCCTCAACTTCAAGTGCCTTCACCTCGGGTCGTTCTTTCATCGCGTCCAGCTTATGCGCCATGATATCTTCCGCAGTGGGCAAGCGTTTTTCAGCCGGGAAATCCGGGACGCGATCGATCGGCGGGATCGTCGGAGAGCCATGCTCCCACAGAAACATGGAGAGCTTGAACTGCTCCTGCTCAAGTACTCGCCGCGCAGCGATGGCAACTTCCCGACGGCGGTGGACTTCTTGGCCGGCTTCCGCGACGTCGATCGGCGCAATTGCGCCGGCTTTTGCACGATCTTCCACTTGCCTATAGCGATCTTCAGCCACGGTTGCTGCGTGCTTCTGGACGTCCAAGAGTTTCGCCGCCGCCACCCACTCCCAGAATTGATGGGCCGCAGCCAGAAAGAGGTCTTGCCGGGTTTGGGCGATCTTGATTTCCGCACGAGGGGCTGCCAACTCGGACCGCTGGAGCTCGGCTCGTTCAGGGTTGATCATCAAGCCTCTGAGTAAAGGCAAGAAACCGCCCAGGACGACTTGCCGAGTTCCGTCGCCGAAGGACAGATCGGGAATTCTCGCGTCGCCGATCGCTTGACGGAATCCGGCACTGCCTCGAAAACCCCAAGGGTGAAGCGCTTCAACCAGTGTGTCGTTATACCCGACGGTCTGTGTCCCCTTGCTCGGGTCACTGCTCGAAATAAACCGTTCAAGCTCGGTGTCATTGACAAGAGTTGGGTCAAACGCGCCAAGGGCCCGTAACATCTTCCCGCGGGCGATCGTCTGTTCAGCCCCGGCACCCTTGAGCAGCGGATGCGTCCGGTCAATTCGAGCATGAAGTTCGTCAAGACCAAACGGGATAGGGGGGAGTGATGTGGCTGAGGAAGTTTCTCCTGCCTGCCCCGCGCAAGTGATGACGGGTAATATAAGCAGCCAACCACAAATGGACGTCAAGATTTTCATTGGAACGTTCCTTTCTGTTGGAGGAAGTCCAGATGGACGAGCGGAGTAGCGCACAAATCAACCGGCGAGGCAGATGAGGTAATTTCCACTCAGGCAACACACGTCTGGAGAGGTTGACGAGACTATCGCCCATTATGTCAGAATGCGCTCTCTCGTGACAGCTATCAATGGTCCTAGGTCCTTTCAGGCCGAAAGCTTGTTGAATGCATCCAATGCAGCGACCTTATAGCACTCCGCTAAGGTCGGGTAATTGAAGGCGGTCGACAGAAAATAGTCGAGGCCACCTCCCAATCCCAATACAGCCTGGCCGATGTGAATCAGCTCTGTCGCATCGGTGCCAACGGCGTGGACGCCCAAGAGACGATGGTTCTCTCGATGAAACAACATCTTGAGGAACCCGCTCTCATCGCCCATGATATGGCCCCGCGCAATTTCGCGATAGCGGGCAACCCCGCTCTCATAGGGAATCTTCCGTGCCGTCAATAGATGCTCCGGCTCTCCCACAGCCGATACTTCGGGGATTGCATAGATGCCGATGGGAAAATGGGGCGCCATCGGTTCCGTATCCATGCCAAATGCCGCGCAGGCAGCCAAGCGTCCCTGCTCAGCCGAGGTGGTTGCCAGGCTCGGAAATCCAATCACATCCCCAGCAGCGAGAATGTGCGGAACGTTTGTTCGATAGTCCCCGTCGACCATCAACCGCCCGCGATCATCCGCCTTCAGCCCTGCGGCGGACAGGTTCAAGTGATCGGTGGCGCCCTGGCGTCCGGCACTGAAGAGGACCAGGTCAGAAACCAGTCGCTTCCCTGACTCCAGAAACACCACGACGTGGCGGGTTGGGGTCTCGACAATCTCCAGTCGCTCGACCGCTTCTCCGAGTCGAAAGGTGACACCGGCATTGCGCATTTGATGCAGTAACTCGTCAGTCAACTCTCTGTCGAGAAATTCCAACGGTCGTTCCCGTTTGTCGATCACGGTCACGTCAATACCAAGCGCCGCGAACATTGAAGCGTATTCGATTCCGATGACACCGGCTCCTACCACGGCAAATCGTCTCGGTAGGGATGTGATATGGAGCAGCTCGTCGCTTGTGACGACGAGATTGCGTCCAGTGAGCATGCCGGGTGGCGGAGCCGGTATTGTCCCAACGGCAATCAGTATATTGGCCGCCGTCACGGCCCTGGTTTGACCGTCTCCGCTCACAATGATGGTATGGGCATCGTGGAAACTCGCTTCCCCCATAAGAACCGTCACGTCGTTGCGTTGCAGCTGATCTCTGATGATCTCGGCCTGTCCCTGTTCCACTTCAACCACACGGGCCAAGAGGGTCGACGCACTAGGACGATAGTGCTCTACCGGCTGTCTCAAGCGCTGCTGGAGTGAGGCCCGACCAACTTCCTGGAGCACGGCCTCCCGAAAGGTCTT
>JAEURV010000337.1 GCA_016788465.1 Nitrospira sp.
TCCGTCGCCCCACCAGGTCCGGCAATCCCCGTGACCGACAAAGCCACGGACACCCCAGCCCGTTCACGCATCCCCGTCGCCATGGCTTGCGCCACTTCTCGACTGACGGCTCCATGTTGGGCGATGAGGTTGGCCGGTACTCCAAGCATCTCTGTTTTGGCTTGATTGCTATAGCAGATCGCGCCGCGATCGACATAGGCAGAGGATCCCGGCACCATGGTGAGCCGATGGCCGATCAACCCGCCGGTGCAGGACTCGGCAACCGCAATCGTCCGTTTCTGTTCGACCAGTAATCTGCCAACGACGTCTTCCATGGTGTCATGCCCCTCCGCATAGATCCACTCATGTAATCGCTGTCGCACCTCCGCTGCCAATGATGGAAGTCGATCTCCCTTCTTGGAACCAGCGGCTTTCGTCGTCAGCGACACCAGCACACCGTTTGGCGACGCGAGCAACCCCAGGGCGATCGGCCCGCTCTTTGGAATCAGTCCTTCTAATTTGGTGTCGATCTCGGCCTCCGGCATCCCCCAGGCATGAAAGATCATCCGGGTCACCGGTTGCGGACGAGGGCCCTTCGACCGTTCGAGTTGAGCGCGTACGAGTGGGATGACCGACTGTTCCATCATCGCGCGCATTTCACTCGGAACGCCCGGCAAAGCCGCGATATATGTCCCCTTCCAGGTGAGAGCAAACCCCGGTGCTGACCCGACTGGGTTTGGCAAGACCATGGCTTTGGCGGGAATCAGCGCTTGTCGCAACTGTCCCCGATTCGGCACCCTCCCCCACTGAGCCAATCGAGCCGTCATCCCCTCAAGCGCTTCCTTGCGACGAGCCAGACGGGAACCAGTCGTCGCTGCAACAGCCTCCCTGGTGCAATCATCGACCGTAGGGCCAAGCCCTCCCGTCATGATCACAATACCAGCCCGTTGCCGGGCAATGTTGAGCACATGCCCGATATCAGTCTCCTCATCACCGACAATAGATTTAAAGCGGACTTCTACACCGATCGCGGCAAGGGCCTCCGCAATAAATACTGAATTGCTGTCGGTCCGCCCCCCGACCAACAACTCCGAACCAATGGCAATGGTTTCCGCAGAATAGGAAAAAGCCTTTGAGACTCTAGTCATAGATCACTCGATGTCGTCGAAATTAACCGGAACGTGGAGTTCCCCACCAGTTGCCGGAAAGATCGTGATCGTCGACTTCGCCTTCGGATCGAAATCAGCATACCGAAATGTGGCGACGATTTTGGCCCGAAACTTCTTCGACTCGGGCCACTCTGCATGACGATCGGCTTGACCGTCAACACGCACCGTAATCGGCTTGATCGTTGCTCCTCCTTGGTTGAGAATCATATAACTGTTTACGGCAAAGCTGAAACTCTCTCCGACGATCGTCGCACTGATGAGCATGGTCGGGGCCTCAATCACGTGCGCGATATCGGCCGCGCTCGGTTCAAGTCCTCGGAACGCCATATGGGCGGCCAACACCGACAATCCTCCGAGCTTCGTCAGGAGAAAACCTTCGGGCTGTACAGAATCGGCGCCGCCGAATCGTGCATACAAGGTTTCCGGTGGGTGCTGTCGTGCCGCCGCTTGTTTTCCCAGATCAAGTGCGGCTTGAATCTGGATCGGCGCCGGATTCACCTCGATCGCAGCGGCAGTGCCGGCAAGACAGAGCAGGCCTGCAGCAGTCTGTCCCAGCACCGCAGGCGTCCAGTCCTTCATCTTTCAGCGACTAACAGAACGATTCGACCTTGTCAATCGATGCCTGCTCGCCTCGTCCACCGGTTGACAACACGGAAGGGGAAATGCTAAACGAAAGAAAACTACAAAGAGTACTGCCTCTCAATTTACTAAAGGAGCTTTGAATGTCGACTCCGGACACCCCCCCTTCCACGCCGGCACCTCGGCGCCAGTTCGTAAATTTTTCGTTCTATAAAGTAGACCCGGCATGGCGGCGTCTCCCTGAAGATGTGCGCACCCAGGGCAAGCAGGAGTTCTTGCGGGCTGTCGAAGATTTCAACGGCAAAGTGTTGGTCGTCCCCTATTCCACCGTCGGGATCCGAGGGGATTGCGACTTTATGCTGTGGCGCATCAGCTACGACCTCGATCTGTTTCAAGATATGAGCGCCAAGATGCTTGCCTCCGGCCTTGGACAGTATCTCTCGACCCCCTATTCCTATCTAGCCATGACCAAGCGGTCCATCTATGTCGACAACCATTCCCATGCAGGACAGGAAGGGAAGCGACTGACGGTCGTACCAGGCAAGAGCAAATACATCTTTGTCTATCCATTTCTCAAAACGCGGGAATGGTTCCTCCTGACCAAGGCGGCTCGCCAGGGTATGATGGACGAGCATATCGAAGTGGGGCATCGGTTCCCGTCAGTGAAGCTGAACACCACCTATTCATTCGGCTTAGATGATCAGGAATGGGTTGTCGCGTTTGAAAGCGACAAGCCGGAGGACTTTCTTGACCTGGTCATGGCCCTACGGGAGACGGAAGGATCACGGTATACCTTGCGAGATACCCCGATCTTCACCTGCATCCGCAAAAGCCTCAAGGAAACCCTCGATACGCTCGGAGGCTAAGAGCCAGAGATATCGGTACGGACTAGGGCCTTCGGTCAATTGACCGAAGGCCCTTTTATGTTTCGGCGATAATCTCATCCTGTAAGACGAAACGCCCCTGAGGCGGTACGCCCGGGTGGTTTGAGTGCTGCCAGCCGTAGTTTTGACAGTTCGACAACCCCTATGGTACCTGTACAGGTACGACGATCAAGAAGTTGATTGACCATGTCTGATACGACTTCCCTCTATGCGCAGCGATTTCCGGATGGCTCTGTCAGTCTGTATATCGACGAGCAATATGCCCATGATCGAGGAGTTGATCCTTCCCGACTCGTCCGAGTAGAAATTCCACGCGAGATGTTCATCAGCGGAACCATCCAAGATATTCGGGAATACGTCGCACGTCAGCTTGAGCAATCTGCCGAGCAGAAAGCCGGCACGGCATAACCGTATCGCCACCGGATCAAGATATCATCACCTCAATCTGTATTAATGACCAGAACACCATGACACCAACACTTGCATCGTCTCCCCTCACCGTCGACATCATCGAGGAAACCATCGCCAACCTGCCGATTCAGGGACGCATTATCCTCCGCCTGCTGCTCTTGCAGTATCTCGATGTCACGCAGGATGAAATTCTATTCATGGTTGCGGATCGACCGGATCCTCGCTGTGTCTCAGGTAAGAAACCCGTCACGACCATGACTCAGGAATCCATCATGGCCATGGTCGACCGCCGGGATGAATACCGACGCCGGGCCAGACTGCGACGAGAACGAACCTGGTTGCAATGTGTTGCGCTCGAACATCTGATCAAGACGGCTGACGCATTCGCCTCTCGTGCTGTGGTTCTGCTCACCGATCGGGGGGTCTCATCGGATACGATTGCAGCCCTCCATGCACAGGCTCGTTCGGCAGTCCCGTCAACGACCTTGCGGATCCTGGAACAACAATGGGAGAAAGACGAAATCGATCCGGAGGAGTATCTGAAGCATCGTTTGGTCGTCGAGATGCAGACACAGCTTCGTTTTGTTGAACGATTCAAAAAACGCCTGGCCTTGGCAGAACGTGAACGACGAACCTCCGACTTCACCACGTTGCAAGACCATGAGATCGGCCACATCTGGGGTATCCCAGCCGGTACTCTTGCTGCGCGCAAGGTGAAGTTTCTCTCCCAGTACCTGCAGGCGATTCAAGCCAAGTGTTCGGACTCGCCAGTAAGCGGATCGTCCATTCCGTCACCGGAGACATGGCAAACCACCCTGCGGACCCTCTCGCAGACTCCGATTGAGCGGTCCATTGCCGCGTATGACGGGCTTGAAGGAACTGAATCCGCGCTCATCGAAAAGCTCGGGATCTATGCCATGATTGGAATACCGGAAGCGTCGGAGACCAAGTTCTGGAATTCCCTCGTGTACGGAGCCAGCTCCAACGCCATCCATACCGAAACGACCCGAACCCTGTTCGGACTCCAACGGCTGGTCTCGATTCAAAAGGATCTGGATACCAGCATCGCTGCGTTAGATGAAGAGTTGCTGAAACGATCGATGCCCAGGCCTAAGGCCGGAGAACTCCCGTCCCCAACACCCGAGTCGGGCCACGGAGAACTCACAGACCTGCAACGGCATATTCTCCATAACTTCATCGGAGAGGATGTCAGCGGTCGGTCATCAGACAAATGGTGAACTTTCGATCTTGCCAATCACCGACGGTTCGGTATAATTATCTCCGATCATGACACGATCTACCGTCACCCCACGCCCGTTTCTGAACTCTCTGGCGTCTTTTCTTTTCCTCTTCACGCTGTGGGCCTTTGCTCCTGGGACGGCGCCGGCTCTCGCGAATGGTCTGATTGAGATCGCGGAACTGTTGGCGCATCCTGAGCAATACGATCATCAAGACGTCGTCGTCACGGGAAAGGTCATGAATGTCCAGCTGGCAACCAATCGCCAGGGGCAACCGGCCTACGGATTCCTTCTCCAGGACCAAGCCGGTACACTCAAGGTCGTCAGCCTCGGTCAGCTGGAAGTCCGGGAAGGTGATCAAGTCATTGTGGAAGGGGTCTTCAGTCGTCTCCGCCAAGTCGGCCGCACTGTTGTTTATAATGAGATTAAGGCCATCTCGGTCAGGCCACTGACGCGCCTCAATCCAGACCTGGTCGGTTGATCACGCCCCGTCGCTTTTCACACCGTTCGTGCCTTGTTTGGCTTTTCTATTGTTCACCAACAACAATGGCTACTCTCATGCGTCAGAATATCTTTGCATTGATGCTGGTGAGCATCATGCAGATATTGCTGGCCAGTTGCACCACACCTGCACATGTCGGCGAGTACCCCAATCAACAACGCATGGTCGGGAAATCCAAGTCAGCCATTCTTGCCTGTGCCGGCCTCCCCAATACAGAAACCTCCGACGGTAAGCGGACTATTCTGAGATACTACCGTGAGGCACCGATACTGGAAGAATCTCGGCCAGTCGGCAAAGGAAGCTTTGCAACCATTCGACATGGCTGTTGGGCCGCCGTCGTATTGGCCGACGACCGAGTCGCTGATATTCAGTATCGTTTCGTCCCGCCAACATTTGATGCCTCCAACGACTGCGAAGACATTTTCGACTCTTGTCAGTAGCAGCAGCGTCCGGCTGATACGGTACCCTGACGGCACCCCATGATCTCCCTCACTGTTAGGACGTTGACGCATCTCATCCCGGGCATTGCTATCAGCCTCCTTGTGATCGGTCCTCCCCAGGCATTGGCTCTGGAAAAGTATGGACGTCCGCTTCCCTCGATGGCTGATCCCAACGGTCGAGAAGCGGAAGAATCGCTGTTCGCCGGCTATTTCCTCAGTAGCGTATTTGCCTCGAACCCTTCCTTTGCTGCCAGACCAGACAATACAGGTCTTGTGGGCTTGCGTCATATGCTCCATCTTGAAACCGATCTCTACAAGCAGTACCTGACGTTCTACACCGACCAGAATTTTTTCTCAGACCGGACAAACGGCTGGATCGAATTGAGTGAGTGGGACGGGACCTATGCCTTCACCGGTGTGCTGGGGCACTTCAATTGGCGCCTCCAGTACGAACGCGATGTCCCGATCGACCGAAAAGGCATCACACAGGAATATGCGGACGGGCTGGTCACGGCAAAATTCCAGGCCGTTCAAGATTTCCCCTGGTGGCAACGCCATTTCCCCTATCAAAATTTGACGGCCTATGCCGGGGGCGGCTGGCTCTTTCATAACAGGAATTACTTCGCCAGGCCCGACAATACCGGCAGAGCACTCTTCCGGTATGTCGCCCATGCCGACCTCGATCTCTATAAAAACAAGGTCGTGCTCTATGGCGACGTGAATATGTTTACAGATCGAGATGCGGGGAACCAGGTCAGCCCGACCGAACTGGATTGGATTATTGGACTCGCCGTACGTTGGCGCAACCTAGAGTTTGCCGTCTATCACGAACAGGATCAGCCCCTAGATCGAGCGGGACTTGTGCAAAAATATTTCGCGCTTCAACTCCGCGTTTCATTCGATATCTCAAAGCAAGATCTCGGGATTGGGCTCGCTAGACCAACGATAGGGGGTCAGTGAGGTAATTTGAGGACGAACGTAAGGAGCCTGTCTATGATCCGATCCGGCAGAATTTTCCCGATGAACGCACGGATCTTTGCATCCGTGCCGACCAGATAGCGGGTCTTGGGCACAGAAGCCGTCAAGGCTTCCTCAACCACCTTCGCGACGACTTCTGGGGGAATCGCACGCTTGGCCGCTTCGTCCACCACCTTTCGCACCGCCGCCACCGTCGGTCCATAAAGTCTTTTCAGCTCCGCTTCCATACCCGCCTCTCGCCCAGCAGCATCGTCGGCAGACTTCGTCCAGATCGGTGTTGTGATCGCACCCGGCTCGATAATCGACACCTGTATACCCCACTGCTGCACTTCCAGTCGCAGCGCATCGGTAACCGCCTCCAAGGCGAATTTCGACGCGGAATAAGGCCCCATCATGGGAATCGTGGAACGTCCCGCGATTGATCCCATGTTCACGATGCGGCCACACGCCCGACGGATCAGGGGCAGAAAGGCTTGCGTGACGGCAATCTGGCCTATTACATTCACCTCAAGTTGTCGCCGAAGGTCAGAGATCGGGATCGCTTCAAGTGGTGCCGGCACAGCGATCCCGGCATTATTCACAAGCCCGTACAAACCGTTGACCCCACATCGTTCTGAAACGATCTCTCGAGCGCGTTGAATAGACCGTTGATCGGTCACATCAAGCAAGATCGGGATAAGTCGATCGGAGCCAGACTGTTGAAGTCTCGCTCCATCTTCCGGCTTCCGTACCCCGGCATAAACAGTGAACCCTAATCGATCAAGATGAAACGCACAGGCTGCCCCGATACCAGTCGACGCCCCAGTGATGACGACTGCACGATCATTTCCAATCGACATGCTGCTTCTCTTCTCCTCTTCACACGGGACCATATCAGGTTTGAGCTCACAGCATCCAGACAGAATGAAACATTCTGTCATCCCAGCGGTGGACACCAACAACCGACTTCGGCTATCATCGGGGCTCTGTTCGGCTCTGACGTGGCGGTGTAGCTCAGTTGGTAGAGCAGCGGACTCATAAGCCGCGGGTCACCCGTTCAATCCGGGTCACCGCCACCACCTTTATTTTTCCGCGAAATGTGAGGGGGATTAGTCCGGCATAGTCGCCTGCCAGCTCTGCAACGAAGTAGCGGCCAAGGCAATCTTCGGAAGGATGAAGTAGGATTTTTCTTCCACCCACTAACCCGCTAATAATCTCACGCGCCTTATCAATTTCAAAGCGAGTCGCCCGCGCTAGCTCCTTTAGCATTCCCCGGAATCGTTCAATCATGTTGGGAAGTGCCGTGACGAGCTTATCGAGCTTGTACGACGGCACAGGCAAAACTTGACGAAGCTGCTCCCGTTCCGCTTCGGCTCGTGTCAGCATTTCCTTCGTCGTGGGCGTGAGAATACCTGCCTTGATCGCCAGCATGATGTTATGGATTTCTTGTTCCACATCGCCCAGTCTCGCCTGAACCTGATCTCTATCTGTCGTCCTGGTTCGGCGTTCCTCAATCAAGTAGCGCTCAAACTCCTGCTTGAAGATTTCAATCCCTTCATCCGTGAACAAGTCGTCCTGGATTGCTTTGAGTAGCAGCGTTTCCACCACTGAGCGCTTCACGGTTAAGCTGTTCGTGCAGGTTTGGTGAGTCGCACCCCCATTGCGCCAGAGAGAGCAGGCATAGTCCGTCGCGCTGTGGATGACCATA
>JAEURV010000367.1 GCA_016788465.1 Nitrospira sp.
TCATCCATGAGGACCACGACACTGGTGTAGTACCCCATCCCGATCAACCCGCTATTCACTTCCCCGATGGCGGCCTCCGCATCGGCCACCATCGCCATCGCATCCTGGTCCAAGGGACCGGTCTGCGAGTTGGTGATTTGATCGAGAAAGCCTCGGACTTTCTGCTTCCACTTCCGTCGATAGCGGGTCAATTCGCGCACGGCCTCATGTTGATCCATGAAGATGAAGCGGGACGACCAGCGGTATTCGATGGGCAGCTCCCCGAGCGATGTCAGGACGCCGGGAGTGCTGTCGAGGGGAAAGCCTTCGATCGCCACCACCTGCATGTACTGCCGGCCGATTTTCGGAATGACGCCCGTCCATAATTCCTGTCCGCCGATCACGGCATCGAGATACATCGGATGCGACGGCAAGAGAACCGGCTGATTCAGGCCGGTGACACACCGTTGCACCCACCGGAGGAATTCGTCATGCGTGACGGTCGATCCATCCTCCAAGATGAGGGATTGTCCGCGCAGGCGTTGCAGGCGAAAGACCGACGACAACCGCGATTCAAACGACGAACAGTCCCTGGTGAATTGCTCCACCAGTCCCTTCGTGCGATCCTGAGCGCTGATTGCCGCCTGATCATCGTCGAACATCAACTCGACGAACTGGCGTTGCGCCACCAACGGCGGCAGATACGTGAGGGTTACGACGAAATAGCCGTCGTACATGGCCCCCAGTCCTTCGAAGAGCCGCCGCCGTTCCTCGTCCAACGCGGCCGTCAGCGCATCGGGAAAATGGGAGAGGCCGGGCGCGGCATAGCCGGCCGCCCGCCGCCGCACCGCATCCACATGCACCATCCAACCGTTCCCGAGCTGACTCAAGGCTTGATTGATCCGAAACGAGACCGCTTCGCGCTGGGGTTCCGTACTGCTGGCCTGATCGTCGCCGCGGTAGATCCAGGCCGCCATGAGCGAACCGTTTTTCCCGACGATCACGCCGTCCTCGACCATCGCCGCGTAGATCAAGAGATCCGACAATCCCGCGTCCTGCGAGCGATGCTTCTTCACCGTCACGTGAGCGTCGGCTTCCCGGACACGGTGGATCAGCAACAAGAGGAAGGCGAGCCCCAACAGTGCGATCAGGACGGTCAGCGTCACCATCATGAATACTGGTTTCCTTGCCTGGACGTGTTGACCCGCCAGGGGGTACTGCGGGCGGGATAGTAGGGTTTGTAGATCAACTGCCGCAGATAGACGTACCGCAACTTTGGGTCGGCTTTAGCCATGAGCCGCAGGAGATACAGAAGAAGAAACCACAATGTCACGCCCACGATGCCGGCCCGCAGTTCTTGGGCGGTGAAGACCAGCGCAAATGCGACCGCGCCACAGAACAGCACCAGTTCACGGTCCCCACCCAGAAACAGATTGTCACGGTGCATGACGCGACGAATCGGGATCTTGCGGAGTGCCATGGTCAGCTCAGCCTCACAAATCCAGGATGAGACGCTGCCATCAGCGCCGTTCCCTCCCCGCTCCACGCGATTTCGGCTCCCGCGGCAAAGAGCGTCGTCAGCACGTTCTGGGCGCCCACGAGGATGGCGATCAACAGCACGAGAAAGACCATCATGCGCAAGAACCCGGTCAACTCGCCGCCGAAGATCAAGACCCCCGCGGCTCCTACAATCCCGATCAACGACAAAGTAAAGGCGACAGGTCCGGTGATCGACGCACGCAACCGGGTCAACGCGGATTCGTAGGGGAGCCCGCCCCCGGCCGTGCCCGCCGCGTAGGCCTCATGCGGCATGGTGATGACGCACAGCGTCAGGATGACGCCCAAGCCCCAGAGAAATTGTTTCCAGTGCGATGCAATGCTCATTGATGGTGCTCCTTCGGTTCAATCAGTGACCTGGTGATGTACTGGCCGTTCTCATAGCCTTGGACTTCGAGAATGTCTTCAACGCGGCGCCCCTCCGCACAGCGCGTGATGTGCACCACGACCTGCACGGCTTCGGCGATCAGCGGTTCAATGGGTTTGGGATAGTCCTGATTCATGCTGATGTACAGCGCCAGCTTCGAGAGCCCGGCTCGGGCGTTGTTCGCATGCAAGGTCGCAATGCCGCCTTCATGGCCGCTGTTCCAGGCCATGAGCAGATCCAAGGCTTCCGGCCCTCGGACTTCGCCGACTAAGATGGTATCGGGCCGCATGCGCATGGAAATCTTCAAGAGCTTCGCCATCGTGACGTCCACGGTGGTGTGGTATTGCACGCAGTTGTCGGCACGGCATTGGATTTCGGCGGTGTCCTCGAAGATGAACACGCGCAGACGGGGAAAGGTGTCCATCATCGTGTCGATCAGCGCATTTACCAGCGTGGTCTTGCCCGACCCGGTCCCGCCGACCACGAGGATGTTGCGCCGAGTGGCAATGGCGGTGAGGAGCACGTCTCGCTGCCGCGCCGTCATGATCCCCTGCTCCACATACTGCTCGAGTCGGAACACCGCGAGCGCCCGTTTTCGGATCGCAAACGTCGGCGCTGGCACGATCGGTGGGATCTGCGCGGCGAAGCGGGAGCCGTCGAGGGGAAATTCCCCGTCGAGGTAGGGAGACTGGCGCGTGATTTCTTTGCGATGAAACCCCGCCACGGTTTTGATGATGGCTTCCGCGCGGGCGGCGGGAAAGGTCCCGATACACTCCATCCCCTGCCCGAGCCGTTCACACCAGAGCCGACCATCGGCGTTCAGCATGACTTCGACGGTCCGGGGGTCATTGAGAGTTCCAAGTAGCGGTGCGCCCATATCCCGTTCAATCATCCGGCGGGCTCGTTCTCTCGTCG
>JAEURV010000006.1 GCA_016788465.1 Nitrospira sp.
TTCGGCAAGGGACCGCTGCTTCGATTTCATCCTGGTGGTGGAAACCGACTCCTCGGAATCGAGTTTGCCTGTAGCAACCTGCCGTCGGTTACTCAGCAGCTTCGCGAACAGCGCTCACTCGTGTCAGGAGATGAGAAGCGAGCCACGCTCGCCCCAGGCCGAATGGATGGGTTGACGATTGGATTCAGCCAATCTCCCACCGCAATATTGGATAATATTTAGATAGCTCTGGCGACCTACAGCCTCCCGATCGATCCAGTCCCTGCCTTGGTGATCGAGTATCAGGCCACCCACCAGTAGGTTCGAGCAGCTTGCCGAGGCGATTGATGAAGCCTCTTGCATTCTCGGCTCCACCTTCAGCCTTGCACCCGATTGACCGATAAGTGCATATCATGGCTTTTCTCGCAACTGACATGCACCGGCCCATGCTGGATGCTGCCCCAGTCCATCAGGGAACGGATGCCCATGCGTATTGCTCTTTTCAGCAGAGAGTCCGCTCTCGCTATCATGCCTTCTGGTACCACCTTGGTGAGCGACTCGCCTGGTCACGTGGAATCTATCGAGAACAGCCTGCGCAAGACCTGCATGACCTGAACGGAGTCCAATATGAGCGGATCGCCTCGCTCCAACGGCGATTCCGCGTACGATTTGAACAACGAGCAACCCAGGGAACGGCCCTGCGACAATACGATTACCTCGACCTCCTCAACCAAGGGTGGTCGGCGTTGAGACTGCTTCATTCAACCGGTGGTACGGTACAGGATATCGGATCGAGTAATTTTTGGTACGCCCCTGTCCTGCACACCTTCTTTCGCCCAAGCAAACTCATCGGCGTTGAGGTCGAAGGCCATCGGATGTATATCAATGGGTACAGTCGTCACGACTATGCACAGGGCTACATCCAGGATCTTCCGAACACGGAGTTCCACATCCAGGACTACCGTGGCTATCGCTCCCCCGCCGACATCATCACTGCCTGGTATCCCTTCGTGACCCCGGCTCCGGTACTGGCTTGGCGACTGCCTCTTTCTCTCTTTGCTCCCCATGTTCTATTCTCACAGGTTGCGCATAACCTCCAGCCACATGGTGTGTTCCTGATGGTGAACCAGGGAAAAGACGAGGCAGCCATTGCCGCGGCATGTTGTCGCAAGACCGGGTTGACCGAGTATGGAACCTGCGAGTTACGGTCGAGGGTGCGTCCGCGACTTCCTCCCCCTATCCTCTCCTGTTGGATGCGCCAGCCCGCCTAGCCGTACGTCCTGACCTGCGCTACAATTGCCCCTGTGAACCGCATGATCAAACATGCAGAGGACCTTCGGTGGCTGATCGGTCATACGGGCGGGTTTCGCGCAGGCTATGTGACAGAGGTGCAAATCCTGAAGCGTCGCCTCTTCGATGAAGGATCGACGCGCGAAGTCCCGGCCGGCACCACGATTGCTGTAACCATCCACTATGAGGTTCGCGGTCTTGCTCGAGTCGCCAAGCTGACCATGACCGGTGTCACGGACTTTTCGGTCTTTGAACAGGACGGAATAGATTGCTCCTCGCTCAGCATCATTCAGACGGAGTTCAATGCAGGAAAGCTACGGTTTTGGTTTGATCCACAAGGGGAACTGTACGTGGTTTGCGACGAGGCTCATCTGGAAGAACTGACTTTGCCGGTTGTCACGGCGCTACAAGCCGCAGAACTCGCCCGATGGACCTTTCAAGGTCTCGACACAAATGGTCCGACCATTCGGTGGTTGTTGGATGAATTGGAGCAGGCCGGCCTGCCCTGCATGTGGCGCAACGCGGAGCGGTCTGATGCGATTCATCCGGCGGTGCAGTGGGAGGGAAGCCTGAGACCTGCAGACGATCTCTCAGTGGATGCGAACAATCTGGTCCATGCAATGGCCTATAGCCCGCCTGAAGGGCCTGGATTCGGGCTGATGCTGAGAGTATTCGGTATGCAGGACAGAAGGCTGAGTCGAATTCTGGAAGTTCTTGCAGATCGGATTACGCACAGTTTTCCTGGCAACTGCCTCGTGGGCACGACGATCATCCCAGGCCAGGAGTGGGAGCGCTGGTTGGTTCGGGAACACCGATCACATCGTGAACGATGAGAAGCGAGTCGCCTTCTGCTCAGTGTGCGTGTT
>JAEURV010000035.1 GCA_016788465.1 Nitrospira sp.
TGATGCTGGAGGCGCTCCTGTACCTCTTGCAGAGCCGGGCGGTGCAGTGCCCGACCTTGTGCATTGTGGAGGATGTCCATTGGATTGACCCGACGAGCATGGACTTGCTGACGCGCGCCATCGGCGCTATTCAGCGGATGCCGGCCTTGCTGGTGATCACCGCTCGCCCGGAGTTCAACTCCACGTGGTCCGAGTTGAACCAGGTGATGGTCCTGACACTCAGTCGGCTCTCCCGTCGACAGAGCGCCGAGCTCCTTGTCTCTACGGCAGGCGGAAAAGCGCTTCCGCTTGAAGTCGAGCAGATGATTCTCGCCAAGACCGAGGGCGTCCCGCTCTATGTCGAAGAACTCACGGACAGTGTGATCAAGTCACGGCTGCTGATCGAGGAGCCGCATGCCTTTCGGTTGAAGGCCCCACTCAAAGACTTCACCATCCCGGACTCCCTGCAGGCCTTGCTCACGGAACGGATCGATCGGCTTGGCCTGGCCAAAGAAATCGCCCAAATCGGCGCCGCGCTTGGGCGAGAATTTGGGTATGAGCTGCTCCGGGAACTGGTCGATGTCGCTGAAGGGGAGTTAGAGGATGGTCTTGATGCGCTCTGTGCCTCAGGGCTCCTGGTGCAGGAGGGGGAGATTCCGCTTGCCAAGTACGTATTTCGGCATGCGCTGATCCAGGATGCGGCCTACGGCATCCTGCCCAAGGCCGCTCGGCGCACGCTCCATCTACGTATTGCGCAAACGCTTGAGACCACATTTGCTGATCGGACGGCGCGAGAACCGGAGCTGCTGGCGCATCACTATGAGCAGGCCGGCATGATGGGGCCAGCCATCAAGTATTGGTTCTTGGCGGCTCAGCGAGATGCAGCACGCTCAGTGCATATCGAAGCGCTGCATCATTTCGATCAGGCATTGCACTTGTTGGCACATGTGCCACAGGATTCGGCACGGAATGCGCTAGAGTTGGATCTTCTCATCGTACGCGGCCGTACCCTCATCTCGCTCAGAGGAGGTGGGGTCGACGAAATCGAGTGCAATTATCGCAGGGCAAAGGAGCTGTCACAGGAGAATCCTGACTCAGTACAACACTTTTTCGCCACGTGGGGTCTATGGATCTTCCATCTGGTCAGGGGACAGCTCGCCACGGCCGGCGTTCTTGCCGAGGATCTCCTCGCCTTGTCTCAGCTCCAACAAAAACAGGATTTACTGGTTCGGGCTCACTCAAGTATGGGCTGGACCTCGTTCTTCTTTGGCCGATTTGACGAAGCAAAGAGCCATTTACTCACCACAGTATCCTTGCATGACTCACACAAGATATCGTTTACGCAGGACGCGGGCGTCAGCGCAAGAACCATCTTGGCGAGAACACAATGGATCCTAGGTAAGGTTGATCAGGTCGAATCATTGGTGCAGGAGGCTGTTGGTATGGCGAGAGAGTTAGGGCATCCCTTCACCCTGGCCTTTACCCTCACGGCGGCTTCCGAAGTTCACGTTACACTTCGTGACGCATATCACGCGTTGAGGTTTGCCGAAGAAGCTATTGCAGTTTCGACGAAGTATTCATTTGAAGGACCTTTCGCCTGGGCGACATCGTTTCAGGGTTGGGCCCTATTCGAAATGGGGAACGAGGAAGAAGGCCTGAGAGGGCTCCTTAGGGGAATCACCGCTGCCCGCGAAGCCAAAGCTGGTATCGATGTTACACATACCTTGTCGGTGCTTGCGGATGTGTATTTGCGGAAGCAGCAGATCGAAGAGGGGTTAGGGGTGCTTGAAGAAGCCCTCGCGTTGGTTCACTCTAGGGGAGAAGCTTATTGGCATGCTGAACTCATCCGGCTAAAAGGCGAGCTCCTTCTTGCGCAATCTGACCACTTGCTCGCTGCTGCGGAGCAATGCTTTCTGGGGGCCATGGAGATTGCTCAGAGCCAGCACGCGATGATGTTGGAACTTCGCGCCGCCACAAGTTTGGCGAGACTGTTGAAGAGACAGAACAAGCTCGATCTGGCTCGACGTACGCTCAGCTCGGTCTATTCCAGGTTTGGACAGCACGGTGCGAACCCAGACCTCACTGATGCGCGTGTGCTCCTTGAGAGTGTGTCGTGATGGAGTGCTGACCTATGCGCCTGACGATCTTAGGGTCCGGAACCAATGTGCATCCCACGCGTGCTGCGGCCGGGTATCTGGTGCGTACGGACCAACAGATTCTCCTCGATTTCGGTCCTCGCACCCTCATGAATCTGATCAAGACCGGCGTGAACCGGCACAAGATCACGCATCTGTTGTTCTCCCATTTCCATGCCGATCATTTTTCAGACTTCATCACCTTCTTTTTCGATGCGGTCATCTATGCCAAATACGGAGGTGGTCATCGTCCGGGGATGACGCTGATCGGTCCGAAGGGCACAATCCGACTGTTGCAATCGATTATGAAGAGCTTTCCCAGCTTTTCCCCGGCTCCATTTCCCGTGACGTTTAAGGAAGTGTCAGGTGCGTCTTTCTCAATCGGGGACACTCGCATTATTCCTAAACCCGTGGTCCATGTACCGGATCTCTCCAGCGTCGGGTATCGAATTGAATATCGAGGCCAAGCAGTCGTGTATTCAGGCGACACGCAATACTGCGAGGCGATCGTCTCCTTGTGTCGGGATGCCGACGTGGTCGTGCTCGATTGTTCGTTCCCAGCCAACCGTCCAGGTCCGGCCCACCTGCATGCCGGACAATGCGGGCAGATCGCGAAGGAGGCCGCGGTCGGGCAGCTTGTCCTCTCGCATTTCTACCCGATTGCCGATCGCTATGACGTCAAAGCTCAAGCTGCCGAGGAGTACGACGGGAAAATCTGGAAAGGAAGGGATCTCTTAATAATCAAACTTTAGCGGGCAGCACATCCGAAATACTGACATGGGCATCATGAGGACTTCTCAAAAAGGCCTCGGTTTTCACCTGCCCTTCCCTGCACGAGACTCAAGTGAGCTTGTCGCGATCCAAGACGCGCCGTCCTCCGGGCAGGCCGCACACTCGTTGTTCGTATTTCGCAAACGAATGACGCTTCACGAGATACGCTTCACCCGTTTTGGCATACCGTGGGAGTATAGCGGGCGGACTATTTCAGCGTCCTGCTACAGGCCTTCTTCGCGAGGCGCTCCGCCGAGGATCTCAATGAATTTGGTCAAGCGAGCGATCTTTACGGAGTCGTCCGCTTTGGAGTAGATAGCCAAGAGGTTCTTGAGCATTCGGGACAAGATCGCCCGAACCTGACTTTTCTCCAAGTACTTCTCCTCAAACCCGTAGCCGGCCTCGGTGAGAAACCGTGCGCAGTTTTTTTCCGTCAGCAGGGCTCCGCCGTTGAAACAGTCAATGAAGATTTTGTATCGGTCGGACTCATACTTCACTAAGAAATGTCCCGGCATCCCGATACCGAAGAGAGGAAAGGCAAGCCGCTGTCCGATCAGGAGGTACACAACCGACAGGCTGATCGGAATCCCGACCCGCCGGTCCATGACGCAGTTGAGGTAGCTGTTCTCGACCTCGTAATAGTTCTTGGTGTTTCCTTTATACCCTTGCTCCGTGAACAGATAGCGATTGAGGGCGTTGACGGCTTCTTCTCCGGAGGCTCGCTGACCGATACGCGCCCGAACCTCGGCGGCCATGGTGTCCAATTGGTCGCGATAGCGAGCCACGTCCAGCGCCGGGTAGGCGTACCGCGCGATCAGGAACGCCCCAGTTTCAAGACTCATGGTCTCATCCGGCAGGGCGGCCAGCTGTGTCAGCTCTTCCTCCAGCTTGCTTCCTCGGATTTCTTCCAGGACGGACGCGATGCGGTCGGCCATTTCGGGCTGTTCAATCTCGGCTTCTTGAAGCAGGGGAACGGCTGAAGGGCCGATGTCAATCAATTTGCCGCTGATGGTGCGGACAATGCGGTCGTCTTCATCGGAGAGGAGGCGGATCAGGGCACGTATCTGACTTTCCGGGATCATCATTTCACGTTTGTGGTCGATCGCAAGGCTGCCGAACGACAGTGCTACCGTCATCATCCGACGGATTGGAGTGTCAGTCAAGGGATCATGGGTTGGTAGGTGGGGCTATCCCATGGCCCGCCGGAACGCCTTGGCTCCGCCGTACAGACATAGGGCGTCGAACACGAGCATAACCAGGATCACCATGCCGACGTGCGGTAAAGCCTCGGTCCAGCCCGACAAGATCAACGGGCGCACGGCATCGATCGCCCAGGTCATCGGGTTGAACTGCGCAAGAAAGCTCATCCAACCCGGCATGGCGCTGAGCGGCACGAGCGCGGAACTGAGGAAAATCATTGGGAGCGACAGAAAGCCCAGGACGGAAAAGAAATCGCCGTGACTCTTTACGGAGAAGGCCATGGCCATGGAAATCGCCGTCAAGCCGACCCCGAACATCATGCCGATCAGCAGAATGGTGGCCACTCCTAGGATTCCGGTCGCCGGATGAACGCCGAAGAGATACGATACACCGAGAATGACGAGGACTTGCATCGACGTAATCGCCATGACGAAGATGAAGCGGCTGAGAATGACGGAAGTGCGGTGAATCGGCGTGGACATCAACCGTTCCAGAAATCCGTTTTCCTTATCGAACAGCAGATCGACCCCGCCGGCCAAGCCGTTGTTCAGGACCGTCATGACCACGACCCCGGCGGCAAGGAAGCTGATGTAATTCGGAGCCTGCATGACCTGGGTGTCCGCGGCTCGTTGAAAAAGATTCCCGAAGAAGATGAGCCAAAACAACATCGGCTGCACCAAGGTGAACAGCATGCTGAATTTTTCCCGGCTGAGCCGGCGGACCCATCGCATGGTCAATGCGCTGATTTCTTGCCAGTAGTGCTCCACGTGACTCCTCTTATGACGCCGACTCGGTCTCTGGGATCGATTCGGTAATGGCTCGGCCCGTATGGGCGATGAACACATCGTCCAAGCGCGGTCGGTTGTATTGAATGAATTCGATGCTGCAGCCCAATCGATTGGCCGTGTCGAGAATGGCGGGCAGCGCCTTCTCCGGCGACTCCACTCGGATGTCCAAGCCTTTGGTCGTCGTCCGAACGGACTTGATTGCCGGACGGCCTTTTAACTCAATTTCAAGCGAGGGAATCCGGTCCGCCTCTTTGAGGGTCAGAGAGACGATGTCCCCTCCAAGCGCGATTTTGAGCTCGACCGGAGACCCCAGTGTCTTGATCTTGCCGCCGTCGATGATCGCGAGTCGATCGCACAGTTGATCGGCTTCGTCCAGATAGTTGGTCGTCATGACGACCGTCATGCCGCGGGCTTTGAGCATCCGGACATATTCCCAAATCCGGAGACGGCTCTGGACGTCGAGGCCCAGTGTGGGTTCGTCGAGAAACAAAATCTTAGGATTGGGCAACAGGCCACAGGCGATGTCGAGTTTGCGCTTCATGCCGCCGGAGTAGGTCTTTGCTGGTCTGTCGGCATGGTTTTCCAGGTCCACTAGTTTCAGGAGTTCGTTGATTCGTTTCGTCGCTTCGTCTTTTGACAAATGATAGAGCGCGCCCAGGAGCTGCAGGTGTTCACGTCCGGTCAGAAATCGATCGATCGCCCGTTCTTGTGGGACATACCCGATGAGGGTCCGGACGGTGTCTGCATCGCGCACGGTGTCGTGCCCCAGAATGGAGGCCGTCCCTGATGTGGGGTGCAGTAACGTAATGAGGGTCCGCAGGGTCGTGCTCTTCCCCGCGCCGTTGGGTCCCAATAAGCCGAAAATCTCTCCGGCATAGACTTGAAAGGAGAGGTCATCGACAGCTTTATGGCTGTCATAGGTTTTACAGAGACGGTTGACGTCGATAGCGATCGTACGATCCATTAGTCCCAGCCTTTTATGCCTTGATGCTCGTGCAGTCTGAATTGAACCTGATCGTTCAATCGACGAGCGCGCTGGTGCAGCCCCTCGGCCTCCAGCAGAAATTGTTTTTCCAACGGGATGGAGGCTAAATATGATGGACAGCGATGGTTGACGTTGAGAGCCATCGTACGATCCATCTTAGTCCCAACCCTTTAGACCATGATGCTCGTGCAGCATGAATTGAACGAGATCGTTCAACCGACGAGCGCGCTGGTGCAGCCCCTCGGCCTCCAGCAGAAATTGCTTTTCCAACGGAGTACAGTCCAAATAGGTCGACAGGGTGTTCACCAAGACTTCATCGCTCACTTCCTCGCGGAAGAAGCCCTGCCATGCCGCACTATCTTCTCTCTGTTGCAGATATCGCCCAAGCACGTCGATCAGCGCCTTCCGCACATCCTTGCTCAAGCCTTCTTCGGTACGCATGGGCGTTACCCGAATCGTGGCCTCGCGATAGGGTTTGTCGAAGTGTTCCTTGGTAAGTTCACACCGTTCCAGTCCTTGCAATAAGATGTTGGAGCGACCATCCGGTAAGGGCTGTACGCTGACGACTCTCCCGATACAGAGCGCAGGAAAGATCGCCGGGTTGCCATAGTAGTCAGTTTCCCACCCCTCTTTCAGGAGTGCCATCGCGATGCATTGTCCGCCGACCGTGACATCGGCCACCATCTGGCGATACCGCGGTTCAAAAATGTGGAGCGGGAGATAGGTTTTCGGGAAAAAGACCACATTGGGTAACGGAAATACCGGAAGCCGATCGGGAATAGGAAACGGTTCAACAGCTTTGGACGAACCTCGACCCGACGGCCCTCGTTCATGATCGGTCTGCATGGGCCACGATAGCTGACGCTTGTGAAAATTGTCAACGCTGGTCATTGAAGGTTGATCTATGAGGAAATGCGAAACACCGCTCTCAGACTGCCGATTGGTTCATGGAAAAGGCGCGTGGTATAAACGAAGCGGCTGGGGTGTTTCCATCAGGGGGGAGGTCTGTACTGTGCATCATGAAGCGAGGCAGGGCGTGATCGACTATTGGCGGATCGGACTGGTTGTGGCCTGGCTGAGTGCCAGTGTCTCGTTTGCAGTTGCGGCAAGTAGTGGATCGGCCTCTTTCCAGCCGGCAACGGCGGGCTATCAGTACACCTTTCCGAGGGATCACGGCTCGCATCCGACCTATCGGACTGAGTGGTGGTACTACACGGGCCATCTCCATGCCAAGGATGGCCGGTCGTTCGGCTTTGAATTAACCTTCTTCCGACGGGGCATCCCGCCTGAGGATGTGACCACACTCCCCTCAAAATGGTCGGTGAAGGATCTCTATCTGGCCCATTTTGCGGTGACCGACGTCACCGGCAAGCGATTTCATTTTTCAGAGAAACTCAGCCGTGAGGGCCTTGGGAAGGCGGGAGCCGACGAATCGAAACTCCAAGTCTGGATCGATGATTGGCGAGCCGAGGCGGCGACGGATTCAACCGGCACGCATACCATAGTCGCGAGAGACGGCACCCACGCCCTTTCGCTCACGCTGCAACCGGCCAAGCCTCTGGTTGCACACGGGGCCGCCGGCATTAGCCGGAAAGGAAAAGAGGTCGGCCAGGCCTCTCACTATTACTCGTTTACGAGGCTCATCACGAACGGAACGCTGACGATCGGCGAAGAGTCTTTCGAGGTAACCGGCCTCAGCTGGATGGACCATGAATTCGGGTCAGGCGATCTCGGGACGGATCAAGTCGGCTGGGATTGGTTCAGCATTCAGTTAGAGGACAACAGCGAGCTGATGCTGTATCGCATGCGATTGAAAGACGGATCATCCGATCTGGCGTCGAGCGGCACAGTCGTCTCACCGGATGGACGGAGTCGCCATCTGGAAGTGACGGACTTTCAGATTGAATCCCAGGGGACCTGGACCAGTCCCGAAAGCAAGGCGACGTATCCCAGCCGATGGCGGCTGACGTTTCCGTCACTCGATGTGAAGTTGGATGTGGTCCCACTGCTCGCCGACCAGGAGTTGCGCACGTCGCGGAGCAGCAAGGTCTCCTATTGGGAAGGGGCCGTTGCAGTCACAGGCACGAAGCAGGGCAAGCCGATCAAGGGCCAAGGCTACGTGGAGCTGACCGGGTACGCGGAGCGGCTAAAAATGTAGCAGGAAGGCGGGCGAATCATTTTTGATGCAACCATCACCTATGCATGATCGAAAACTGGCGCTGACATGCCTATCATGATACAGTCATAATCGTGATATATGATGGAATTGAAGGAGACTCATCATGCCTATCATCAAGCCTATCTCAGATCTTCGGAACAAGACCAATCATCTCTCAGAACTTGTCCATAAGAACCATGAGCCTGTGTTTATTACCAAAAACGGAGAAGGTGATATGGTGCTGATGTCGCTTGCGAAGTATGGAGAGATGGAACGAACATTGGAGCTTTATGGGAAACTAGCCGTCGCCGAGGCGCAGGCAACAGCCGGCAACAAAGGACGATCACTAGATCGAGTGATGGCTGACTTGAGAAAGCGGATCCGTGCCTTCAAGTAAATATCGCGTTCACCTGCTCAGCATCGCCGAACAGGATTTGACGGAGCTGATCTCCTATCTGGCCGCTGAGAATCCAAGCGCCGCTGCTGAAACGCTCGAACGCATTGAATCTCGTTTACAGAGCGTCGCAATCCATCCATTCGCTGGCCGCGTTCCTCGCGATCCTCAATTGATTGCCCTGGGCTATCGAGTGCTGGTGATTGACAACTATCTGGTCTTTTACAAAGTAAAGGGGGCGACTCTCCTGGTCTATCGGATACTCCACGGTGCACGTGACATCTATCACCTCCTTTACGAATAGAGATGTGGCGCGGATCAGCAAGAAAAGAAGAGTGCTGGCGGTAGGTCGCACGACGTTTTCGGAGATCACGCATCAAGTATATGGGACGGACGCGCCAAGTTATGAATGGCATATGTGAGGGGCTGGTGAACCAGGCGCGCCCAGTCCCTCGTGTATTTCAGCAGCATTAGAGTGCCCGGGTCATTTCGCCAGCCGTCGGATGCGTAGAGCAGCCTTCACACCCTTCTTTGCCGGATGACGTATGGCATGGCGCAGCAGCCACTTTCTTTCCTTCGTGGCGCCCTCTAGCCATCGTTCGCATAGCTCAAAGGCGAGACGGGGATGGTCCTTGGCAATATCGCCGACATGATTGGCCACACTCCGTCGGACATAGAGATCTGAATCGTCTTTGAG
>JAEURV010000041.1 GCA_016788465.1 Nitrospira sp.
CCGCAGAATTAGCGAATCAGCATTAGCCGAACCTGCTTTGTTTATTGAAACAGTCTCGCGTATAGACCTGCCTCACATGTGTGTGATGTCGGCGAGCTGTTGCCCCTCATCGTCTCGGCTGATCGTGGTGGATGGTAAACACTCGAGCGAGGAGTGAGGGGAGAAGAAGTGCACATTCTGATCACGCCAGCCCCACTGGTAATCAAAGCTTTTTAAACCAGGTGAGAAAATGAAGGTGAGCATATCCTATTGATGCTATTGACTCTCTTGTCCTAAAAGATTTTGTTTTCCTGTGTCAGTAGAAAATAACAACGCCTCGACTGGCCTACTTGGCCTGCGGTACCGGCGATCCTTCTTAGCCGACTCCGGCCACGAAACAACTAACAGCCCAAGGTCGACCCACGACTTAAGAAGCTTCGACGCCCTCACAGGATCGTCGGTTCTCAGAAGCATCCGCACCTCCGGGTTCCCAATCTCACCGTGTTTCACCAAGTATGCTTCAACTTGGTTCCAGACCGATGGACGCGACTCATTAAAGAGAAACACAATCATGGCTTCACGCGGCAGATCGGGGGACGTCAAAAAGATCGGAGGATAGAGGTCTGCCCGTGCCATCGTATCATGCATCATTCGAACTCCCTCCCCAGCGTCAAGGTTAGGCGGAGCAGGAAACTCCCTGAGATGATCCACAAGTGATCGGTTCCGAGGTTTGGATCCAACAATTCCCAAATTGGCGATCGTCACTCCACCGGGAATCCCGTATCAGAGGACTGTTCACATTGTCGTTATAGACCCAGTTCTCGTTGCCCGTGTTGTACGGCGGATCGATGTAGATGCACTTCACTTGGCCGGCGTAGTTAGGCAGGAGTGCTTTGAGTGCGACGAGGTTGTCGCCCTGCACAATTAGGTTACCGTCTCCTGGCTCGCCGCAAGACAGGTCGGGCACGTCTTTCAATAGATGAAACGGCACTTCTCGGTGGTGGTTGACCACCGCCTCTTTTCCGATCCAATTTAGCGTGGGCATAGAAGGAATCCTAAAATCGTCGCCGAAGCTTACCCGTTTCCCCTCGAAAAATCACGTGCTTGGAGAGGAGGCAACAAGGCAGAAGTGAGATGTGAAGGAGAACAGAAAGTTCGTTTGGTCTGTGAGGAAGGACTGATCACCCGGCGTAGTCGTACGCCAGGTCGCGGGAGGGAACCAATCGAATGTTGGTCAG
>JAEURV010000047.1 GCA_016788465.1 Nitrospira sp.
GCCTGAGCCCCATACGCCCCTCAGAAGAAACTGCTCAACGCGACAGGAAGAATCTAGCCGTTTTCCCCGTAGCTTTTTGTGATGGATCTGACGTACAATTTCCAGCCAGGATATGATCATACGCACTATGAGGAACCTGCATAACTGGATCTGCTAGATCGTTAATGAAAGGTACCATCCATGGCTATCCGCTGGTTTAACTTAATCGGTTTTGCGATGCTGTTCGGCGCACTCTTCTTTAACGAGGTCGTGTACCTCAACGTGTGGTACGATTTCAATCTTTTCACGATATTCCCGGCGATCATTTATCTTGCGATCGGGCTCTGGCTTTCCTTGTGGGGAGGAACGAGTTACCAGGAAGCGTGACAGGATTGGGCCACACTTGACTTTGAGGACCGGAGATCTTGGTTTGGGACAACACGAAGAAGCATCCGTTCATGGTTAAGAAGGGCCCCTTAGCAGAACACATACCATCACTGAAAGGAGACAACCCATGGGCATGAGTTTCATCAATTGGATTGGGTTTGGGATGCTAGTCCTGGGTCTTTTGCTGAACGAAGCATTCCTTGGGATAACCGCCTGGTATGACCTGAACCTGGGGGCTGTCATAGCTGGTATTGTCTATTTGGTGGTTGGAGCCGCATTGTCCCTCTGGCCAAATGCCAGCGACACAACCATCTGATCTGTATCAGTGCCTTACTCATGATCCCGTTGGGATGGGGAGAGTGTGATCGTCCCCCCTCTTCGATTGTGGGATCTTCCCCCTTACTGACTATCCGAAGATCTGGGCGGGAGGAATGGCCTCGCGCCATTTCCTTCGTAGCCCATAGATCGTCCATCTATCACGATCCAGTCGTAACCTCCCGCAATCTTTCACCCGCGCGAAGGCACAACAAATCCCCGCTTTTGGTCCATCGGCGGTAATAGGTACCCCACAACACCGGTACACCGAGCCGGACATTACGATACGCAGCTACAGACGCTAGTAGGCAACGCCACCGCACAGCGAGAGTTGATCTCCCCGGACGAATCCACTACCATCTCACATCACCTAAGCCACATGAGAGATTCCGTACAACCCGAGTGGGGAACGTACGACCGTGCCGGTAGGGTCTCACGGCTTCCCGGCCGCCTGTACTCATCATCACGATCCCACTCCCAAACCGGAGGAGGACGATCATGGCAGACAAGCAGTACAAGCAACTGGGCTGTCTCGATGTGCAACCATCCGGAGGCTGCGGGTTCCAAGTGCGAGCAGAAACAGAAGCAGAGCTGATGCAGCTCGTCGCCACGCACGCGAAACAGTGCCACAAGTTGGACTCGATCCCACCGGAAATGGCCGCGAAGGTCCGGGCAGCGGTCAGGACGGTCACGGTGAACGTCTAGCGAATCCGTGTCAGAGTCATGTGACCTCCCTGTCTACCACACGGTAGCGGGGAGGTCCTTCCATCACGTCCCATGGTCTTGGATCAAGGAGGATATTAATGAATTGGAAAGCAACAATACCTGTTGCAGTACTTCTCCTCTTGAGCACGAGCGGCTGCAGTTACCTCTTTTATCCTCATGCCAAGGAGTTTACCGCCAAAGCAAAGGGTGCAACCGGCGTCGAAACACTGATCAACCTGACGGAGATGGCGGAAGCAACCGCCAGAAAGGCGAAAGGCGGCAAGGGAGTTGATCAGCCGTTCGATGACCTACACAACCAGTTTCATGCCATCGACGATGGCCTGTGCTCGGTAGAGAAATCTGTTCGAGAACAACCTGCCTATGCCTTGGCGGTGACACACGACAAAGAACTTGTAGCTATCTTCAAGCGATTGTGGAAATTCAAGTCAGACCAGCCACAGCGAGATCAACATCTGGACCTCTTCATATCCGAAGTACAGGAAATGCGTCAGACCTTACAGACACTGAGGTAACGTTACGATGTCGCCATCACCAGAAGAAGTCATCGAGAATCAACGTCAGGATTGGAACCGTGTCGCGGGTGGTTGGGAGAAGTGGGATCGGTTCTTTGATGAGCAGATGGCGTTCCTCAACCACCGGCTGGTCGCAGATGCTCGGTTACGGTCAGGCATGCGCGTGCTTGATCTTGGATCGGGAACCGGCTATCCCGCGCTGCTCGCTGCCCAGACAGTTGGAACACACGGTCAGGTAATTGGAATCGATCTCGCCGTGCAGATGCTCGACGCCGCCAGACGAAAAGCGACTTTGCTGAGACTCTCCAACCTGACCTTTCAAACCGGCGATGTCACGTCCTTGCCGTTTGAGCAGACTTCATTCGATGCGGTCACGACCCGCTTCTGCCTGATGTTTCTACCTGAAATCCAAAAGGCTGTGACGGAGATCGCTCGTGTGCTTAAGCCGAATGCCTGGTTAGCGTCCGCCGTTTGGTCTGCTCCGGATAAGAACCCGTATCTCAAGATACCCATCGACATCATCAAACAATTCATTGAGATTCCGCCGCCGGATCCCACAGCGCCGGGCATTTTCCGTTTGGCGAAACCCGGCGACCTTGCCGGCATGTTGCAGCAAGCTGGACTCGTTGATATCTCCGAGCAAGAATTTCTCGGTGATGTCCAATTTTCAACGGCGGAGGAATATGTCTCGAGCCTCATGGACATTGCTGCACCAATTCAAAATCTGTGGGCGCGGCTAAGCCCGAGGCAACAGACCGACGCCAGAGGAAAGATCATCGAGTCGGCTGGGCAATACCGGAAGGGATCAGGCATCGCCCTACCCATCGCGGTACGAATGATATCGGGGCGCAAACCCTGGTAAAGCATGTCGTCAAAAATCGACGGCTTTAGAGATTTTGTCCTGGATCAACTGACCGATCTCCCCGGTCTCACCGTACGCGCTATGTTCGGCGGGTACGGGCTCTACCATCGATCCATGTTTTTTGGCATCATTCATAGAGGTCGTCTCTACTTCAAAGTCACCGCAGCAACGACCCTTCGTTACAAAAACTATGGCATGAAAGCATTTCGGCCGAATTCCAAACAAACCCTCAAATCCTTCTATGAGGTACCGGTCGATATCCTGGAAGATGCGGAAGCCTTGACGGAGTGGGCCACTCAAGCTGTCGAGAGGTGATCCAGCTATGTCGAAGGTTCTATGGACCATCGGCCACTCCACGAAACCTATCGATGAATTCTTATCGCTGTTGAACGCACATGGCATTCAACGGCTCGTCGATGTACGCACCATTCCACGCTCACGGTACAACCCGCAATTCAACACCGAGGCGCTGGCAAGCAGCTTGGCTGGCGCAGCCATCAGCTACCAGCATTCAGCTAGTCTTGGCGGATTGAGGAAGCCAAGGGAAGATTCGATCAACACCGGCTGGCGAAATGAGAGTTTTCGTGGCTATGCCGACTACATGCAGTCAGAAGCATTTCAGAAGACACTTGATGAGCTGGAGGCTGTCAGCCAAGCGCTGAGGATTGCTGTCATGTGCGCCGAGGCTATGCCCTGGCGGTGCCATCGATCACTACTCGCAGATTCGTTAGTGGTGAGAAGCTCGGAAGTTCGACATATCATGTCGACAAAGAAAGCCGATCGGCACCGACTTACGTCTTTTGCCAGAGTGGAGAATGGAATGCTTCACTACCCTGATCCGCATGCTGATCCTCAGCTGTTCCCATAGTCTTACAAAATTCCACATCTCCATCGTGCATCATCTTTTGATGGTACGACGACAGCGAATGATCAGCTACACGCTCTTAAACTTCGTAACCTTCGCAAATAGGATGGCGGTGAAGGGAAGAGCCAGACCGATGAGGAGTTGGGTGATGAGAAGTTCGCCAAGTTGGCTGTAGTCGGCAGGAGTTTGAATCGCACCGGTCGCCTGATCACGGACTGCCCGCGTAACAACAAACATCTCATTGAGATACTTCGTGCCTAGCTGGCCCAGCGAGAGTGCCAGGTTTGTGAAGGAGGCCATCACGGCAAAAAACGTGGCTTTCAGATTCGCCGGAGCCGAGTTGGCGATCCAGGCCAGCATGGGAATCATGGAGATCTGCACGAGCGGTGACTCCAACGCTGTATCGATCAAGGCGATGAATCTTGCATCGACGATTCCCCCGGTGAGGCTCGCCGTCCATTCATGCAATCCGTAATACATACCCGTAATCGGCAGGGCGAGAACCGTTCCTACGATGGTGAGAAACCCGACCACATAAGCAATCGACCGTTCGGCCATGAACCGACGAAAGACAAACATGCCTACCAGCGCCACGATGCCGCCGATGAGCGACAGCACCGAGAGAAACTGTTGGTCGAATTTGAGATCGTCGATCATCCACCACGTGGCGCCAGGACCCGACCCCGGAATGGCGCGCAACGAAAAAACCACCGCGGCAGTACCGACCAACGTCAGCCGTTTATCCGGTTCCAACTCCTGCATGAGCCGCGACATCAAGAACAGCACGATCGTCATGGAGCCGGCAAACACAATCTCTTCCCGGTATGGAAAGCCTCCCAGACCGACCGTCAACGTGAAGAGCACGAAGGCCATGCTCCCGCCGAGGATCCACCAATTGGGTTTCGTCGGTTCCGACTTCGCATCGCGCACATCCACCATCTGCCCCGCCTGCTCCCACGAGAATCCTTGTTGAATCAGCCGGTGTTTGTGTCGACGATTCAGCCACCAGGCCAACCCCACGCCAAGCACCGAGACGAAAGGAATGACCATGGCCATCAGGTAGATCCGCTTGTAGAGTTGAATCAGGTCAGCCTGCGGCATCCCCTCGGTTCCGCTGAAGACATACACATTCACCAATGCAACCGCAATCCCGCCGCCGACGATTGCCACACGGCCAAGCGTCTGCATGGTCGTGTGCATCAACTTGCGTGTCTGATCATCAAAAACTCGCCCCTGGCCGTCGACCCGAGGAACGGCTTCAACCGTCATGGCATCAGCCACCGCGTCCTGAACAACATATCCGATGGGGGCTAACAACACGCTGATCACGTACCACACTTCTGCAGGGAGGATGGCCGTCATCACCTCCCGGTCGCCGATCAACAATGCCATGATCCCAAGACTGACGGTGAGCAAACCGGCCCCCAACCCGACCAGCCAACTCTTCCACCGCCAGAGCAGATCAACAGTATGGCCGATCGGCATCTTGAGCGCCCAGGGAATCCCGGCCCAGAATCCCAGTGCAGCAAGAAATGACGCGGATAAACCAAGATAGTCCTTCACGAAGAAGGTCCCGACGATCCCGGTGAGACCGGATATCCCGTAGGCCACGTAAACCATGAGCGGCGGGAGATACGACAGGCGCATGTCACGGCCGAGGGACAAAATGTTGCGATCGATCCAATGTGCGACTGACATACGCCTCGTTAGAAAGAATTGCCACGCCGTTGGCGACGTGCGACAAGCGCCTGTAGCTGTGTCTGCATGTCCTCAACAGACAGATGCACCCGGTCACCGTGTCCGGCCAGCACCCATTCAAAACGATACTCGAGGAGCTTCTCGATGGATTCAAGCAGCGCCGACTTGTTCCAAATCAGACGAGTAGGAGCCTCCAGCAATTTCGCATGGGGGTTCCACCAGAGATGATCCCCGGTAAAAAGAAATGTCTCACGATAGAGCAATGCCATACTCCCTGCCGTATGACCCGGCACGGAAATAATCTGGAAGTCCTGTCCAATTCTGCTCGTCTCTTCGCCTTCAATGATCCGATCTGCAGTGGGAGCCGCCGCCAGATCCGCCCGATGAATGATCCGCTTGGCGCCGAAATGTGCCGCATACTTGTCCGAGTCGGCCACATCATCTTGGTGCGTGAGAAAGATATGAGCAATACCGCCCCTTCGTTCGAAGGATTCAACAAGATGCTTGGTGTACCGAGGAGAGTCGATCAACCAATTCCCGTCCGGATGTTCGATCAAGAAACTATTGGCCCCGAAGGACTTCTCTGAATTGAAGCCGCAATAATTCACTCCATCATCGATGGACAAGGGAAAGCTGCCCATCGCTGTTTGAACGAAGACTTTGTCGTTCTGTTCGGTCCCGATGGCCCCAACCGGACAGGTGAGCAACGCCTGGTACGCCTGATGAATGTCCGGTCCGCCGACCGGCTGACGGCTGACAGCCGAGTACCTTCCGATTTCCTCAAAACTCGACGGCGCGAGCTGGCGACAGGTGTCGCAGTTGATACAGGTTGCATCGACATAAAAATTTCCGGGTACGTTGGAGTCAAGCCGTTTGTTTCGGTCCGCCATTATATGACCTGCTTCGCCTGCCTTCCCCGATCCGCCGCTCGCCAGAGATACCAGGAGGCTACTGTACGATAGGGCTTCCACCGTTCGCCATACCGAAATACCTGTTTGGGGGTCGGCATCGAACGGCGTCGATAGGCAATCCGAAATCCGTTCCGCACACCGAAGTCATCAACCGGAAGCACATCCGGTCGGCCCAATTGGAAAATCAGCAGCATCTCCACGGTCCAGCGCCCAATCCCTCGCACCTCAGTCAGTCGTTCGACAATCTCGTTGTCTCCAAGCTTCCGGATCACGCGGTTGCTTGGCACCGTCCCGTTGAGCGTCTTCGTGGCAAGATCACGCAACGCCATGATCTTCGATCTCGAGAAGCCGGCGGCTCTCATCGAGTGCATATTCAGAGCGAGAAGGTCATCGGGACGAGGGAACTTCCGGCCTGGGAAGAGCGCCACAAATCGCGTAAGGATACTCTCGGCAGCCTTGCCATGGAGCTGTTGATGAGCGATCGCACGGGCGAGGGATTCGAACGGCGACCGACGGATGTTGGGCTTCAGCGTGTAGGGGCCGATGTCTTCCATCAGCCGACGCATGACGGGATCGACTGTCGCCAGATACGCGACAGCGGGATCGCTACCCGATAACCGCATCAGCCTCAATTTCCACAAGCATGTCCGGATCGATCAGTCGTGCCACTTCAACCATGGTCGTAGCAGGTCTGATCGCGCCAAACACTTCGCCATGCGCCCGTCCGACCTCCTGCCATTGATCGATGTTCGCCAGATAAATCCTGGTTCGTACGACATCAGATAAGGACGCACCGGCCTGCTGAAGGGCCGCTTCGATCGTCTTCAAAGTTTGAATGGTCTGCGCGTAAGGATCTCCTTTACCGACCAGCCCGGACGGAGTCATTGCCGTTGATCCAGACACCGCAACATGGGCACCCACCCGCACCGCCCGTGAATAGCCGATCTTTCCCTCCCACGGACCACCGGTTGAAATGTTCTGTCTCGCCATGATGCCTCCCATTAGCAGGATGTTCAAACAAGACGCCAGGAAGACCACAGCGAGTGAAGGAGGACACGTAGTCTGCTCTGTACGTTGAGCCCCTGAACGACGCGACCTGCCTCGCGAAGCCGCTTCGGCAAGGCGGGGAAGGACAGTGGCGGCCTGTTTCAACATCCAGTTACATCACGATGCCGCCACCGGCTTGTATCGTCTGTCCTGTCAGCCAGCGTGCGTCTTCGCTGACGATGAACGCCACCACATCAGCGATATCATTGGGACTGCCAAGTCGCTTCAGAGGCGTTAATTGAAGACCGACCTGTCGGTACTCGTCGGTCATCATGCCGGTCTCCGTAAAACCAGGCGACACCGTATTGACAGTCACTCCTTTCGGAGCCAATTCCTGTGCAAGCCCTTTGCTGAATTGTTCCAGGGCCGCCTTGCTCCCCAAATAGGCCGTCGCCCCAGGAAAGCTCAGATGCGTTCCGCAGGTGGAAATATTCACGATCCGCCCGCCGTCTTTGAGCACGCGCGCTGCTTCCTGCATCGCAAAATACGGCCCCTTCGCATTCAGACCAATCACGCGCTCAAAGTCCTCCTCCGTCGTCTGCTCAAGAGGCTTGGGCATAAACTTACCGGCGTTATTCACCAGAATATCCAGCCTATTGAATTGCCGCACAGTATCAACCACAAGACGACGCGCCTCGGCCACTTGGCCCATATCGGCCTGGGTCGCGAGCGCTTTTCCTCCCTTGGCTTGGATTACCGCGACTACTTCCTTTGCCTTCTCCTCGCTCCGGTTGTAGTTCACCACGACAATGGCCCCTTCGTCCGCCAACCGTTCCGCGATGGCGCGACCAATCCCGCTGGACGCACCGGTCACAATCGCCACTTTCCCACTCAACGATTTCATCAAATCAACTCCCCTGACTTCAATAGGGAATTCCCCATTGCCCGGAAAAGGTCCATTCTTCAATCGGACGGCGACTCCGCGGTTGAAGCTCCCGTTCTCGCAATCGTTCGGGAAGGACATCCGGGTTCCCAGGATAGCCGATCGCAATGATCGCAACCGGCTCATACCCCGAAGGGATCTGCAGATCGGTTCGTGTTTTTTCCAGATCGAAGCCGGCCATCTGGCGAGCCATCAATCCATGAACTGCCGCCTGCAGCACCAGATTCTGGGTGGCCAAGCCCGTATCATGAAACGCATGACGATTCGGTCTCCCGTTATCCTGGAAATACATGCTCGCGACTGAAAGCACCAAAACCGGCGCACGAAAGGCCCATCGGCGGTTGCCTTCCACGAGACAATCAAAGAGCCTGGTCCAATCCGCCTCCCGATCCTTCGTCGCCACGATAAATCTCCAGGGCTGTTCATTATTCGACGAAGGCGCCCATCGAGCCGCCTCGAACAACATTCGTAACAGATCGGTATCAACCAGCCGATCATCGAAGGCACGAGGGCTCCACCGACTGGCCAGTAATTCATGAATGGGGGGTTGGACCTGCCCCTGCTGATCCACGTTAAGACCCTTTTTTCTCATCGGCCGACGGATTCTCAGGGTTCCATCCGCCGCCAAGTGCTTTATAGAGCTGCACGGTCGACGCCAATAGTAACCGGCGTGTACTCGTCAAGGCTAGCTCGGATTCGAAGAGATTTCGACGCGCCACCAGCACATCCAGATAGTTTGCTAACCCTCCCTTATAGCGAAGTTCCGCCAGTTTGAGCGCCGACTGTAATGCAGCCACCTGTTGCTGTTGCGCCTCACCCTGCACACGAGCCGTCCGCACGGCAACCAGCGCGTCTTCAACCTCCCGAAAAGCCGTCAAGATGGTCTGTTGATATTGCGCCAATGCTTCCCTGGCTTGCGCCTCGACGGCTTCCTGTTGAAAGCCCAATACCTGCGCATTGAGCAACGGCGTCGCGATCGCGGCACTGAACACGCCGAAGGAAGAAGGATCAGTAAACAGCAACGAGAGCGAGGGGTGCGCCACACCAAGCAAGCCGGTCAATGTGACTTTGGGGAATCGATCGGCTTTTGCGGCACCGATACGCGCCGTAGCCGCGGCTAACTGTTGCTCCGCCACCAAGATGTCGGGCCGTCGCTGGAGCAATTCGGAAGGCAGCCCGGCAGGTACAGCAGGAGGTACAATCTGCTCATCCAATGAACGGCCGCGGACGATGCTAAAGGGCTTGCGGCCCAACAAGACGCTCAAGTGATTCTCCGCTTGGATCATTTGCCGTTCAAGCTCTGCGGTACGAGCCGCAGCGTTCGCGCGCTCCGCCTCAAACTGGTCCGCATCGAGTTTTGAGGTCATCCCCTGACGCAAACGAGCCTGCGCGATGCGCACCGATTCTTCCCACGACTGCAACGTTCGTTTCGCAACATCAAGCTGGAGATC
>JAEURV010000080.1 GCA_016788465.1 Nitrospira sp.
AAGTTTGCCTTGGCGATCATCATGATCTTCTCCGGTTGGAAGATGATCGAGGGACTTGTACATGTGACCCACCACGGTCCCTATGCGATGATCCTCGCCATTTTGTGCGGCGTGCTGGTCTTTAAGGTGGGGATCTTTGAGGGATTATTGATTGCGATGGCCGTGCACGGGATCGTACACTACATGGTGTATGTCAACATAGAAAAAATGCCCGGAAGTGTGATCATCAAACGATACATTGATGACCTCAAAAGGCATGGGAGTGACGTGAGTTAAAAGCTTCACTCCACTATTTGCCTCCTTCACTCACCCATCACAGACCAAGAGGGGCGCCTTTCGATGTTCGCAAAAATTCTGGCAGCAATCGACGGCAAGGATACTTCCATGAACGCCTTGATGGAAGCGAAGCGCATGGCGATGTCCAACCATGGGACGCTCCGCATTGTCTATGTTGCCACCGAGGAGACCGACCCCAAAGCTAGTCTTAAGTTGTTGGCACAGGCAAAGTCCGCCATTGGGGACGGAGTGACCCTCGACACCCGTGTTTTATACACCGAGGCCATGTATGGCGTGACCGGAATTGTCGATGCCCTCGCCAACAGCGCCCGAGAATGGGGCGCTGATCTTGTGGTGTTGGGGAGCTCCCATCGCCGTGTGCTGGAACGGTGGATCATCGGTTCAGTCGCTGAACAATTGCTCTCCAAGATTGATGCCTCTCTACTCGTAGTTCGTTCGCAGTAGACAGTGACCTATCCGCACCTCCTCCATTTCAGACCTCCACGCCACCCTTTCGGAAATCTCTCTCGTCGCATGCTCTTTCATTGAGCGTCGATGCACAGATCACCGTGCAACCCGTGCGTCGACGCACGATCCATACACCTCCTCAAGAATCCTATCATCTGCTGTGTACCGCCGAATCGTGATTTTCCGGGATTTCGTTAACGCCTTCAGGTGCACCTTTGTCATCCAGACCCTAAACGGTCTGGACCCTAATTTGCAGTTACCAGTACGCAAAGGGAGCGGATGGTCCGATTGCCCTTGCTGCTTAAGGGAGGTTTTGCAATGGGGAAACAGCATGTTGTCACGATGTTACCGGGAGAAGGCACCGGCCCGGAAATTTGCGAGGCGGTGCGCCTCGTTATTGATGCGAGCGGGGTCGACATTAAGTGGGAATATGAGGATATCGGGCTCGACTGTCTCGAGAAATACGGCACCCTCTTGCCCGACAAGACCATTCAGAATATCGCCAAGAATAAAGTGGCACTGAAAGGCCCGACGACCACCCCGATCGGGACCGGACACAAGAGCGCCAACGTGACCCTCCGTAAAGTGTTCGATCTCTATGCGAATGTGCGGCCGGCGAAACTCATCCCCGTACTCAAGCGGCCCTGGGACAAGATCGACATCATCAATTTCCGTGAGAATACGGAAGACTCGTATGCCGCCATCGAGCATATGGTGTCGGATGAAGTCGCACAATGCCTGAAAGTTATTACCTGGCCTGGTTCCTATCGCATCGCAGACTTTGCGTTTAAGTGGGCTAAAGACAACGGCCGAAAGAAAGTCTGGTGCGTCCACAAAGCCAATATCATGAAGATGACAGACGGACTCTTTTTGGATGCCTTCCGGGAGGTCGCTAAGAAGTATCCGGACATCGAGTCCGGTGACATTATCGTGGATAACTGCTGCATGCAGTTGGTGCGAAATCCTGCCCAGTTCGACTGCTTGGTATTGCCGAACCTCTACGGCGATATCTTGACCGATCTCTGCGCTGGACTGGTCGGAGGCTTGGGGTTTGCGCCTGGCGCCAATGTGGGCGACGGCTGCGCGATCTTCGAAGCAGTCCATGGCTCTGCGCCGAAATATGCCGGCATGAAGAAGGTCAACCCTTCGGCCGTGCTGGTGTCCGGCATCATGATGCTTCGTTGGCTCGGCGAAGAAGCCGCCGCAGCCCGGATCGAGAAGGCCATGTTCGCCGTGCTCGACGAGCGAAAGCATGTGACCTACGACGTCGGCGGCACCGCCAAGACCGACGAGTACGCGCAAGCGATCGTGGACAAAATGCACGCGAAGGCCTAAGCCTCCGCGCACAGACTGAACAAGGAGATATTCCATGCCAACATTTACCGAAACCGCTAAGGCGACAAAGAAGAAAAGAGACATCAAGCTCGTTGGAATCGATATGTACATCATCACGGACAAAGGCATCCCGAAGTTCGACGATATCGGACCGTTCAAATGTGAGTTCATTTCAAACAGAGGTACGAAGGTCTGGCCCGGCTTCGTCAGTCCCGATCTCCTCCAAGTGAACTGGTATCGATGCCGGTTCATGGCAACCAAGGACGTGCAGGATGCGGATGTGAATACCTTCCTGGACGCCTTGACCAAGAAGGGCTGGTGGTGGTCCGCAGCGCAAAAGCTGTGGAACTACGACGGTGAAGCCGGATTCAGCAAGGCCTACTGAGGCGCGCATCGAGGCGATGGCGCTCATTCGAGCGTCCATCGCCTCCCCCATAGATCGGCCCGCATCTCACCGGAGGCGAAGCATGAAAGTCTTGACGGCTGAAGACCTAGGCATTGCCGCCTGGGAAGGCGTAGAGGTTCCTGTGTCGAAGTTGGAACTCTCATCTCTTTGTCACCATACCGGCTCACCAATACTCACCGAGCGACACGAAACCTTTCTTCGAGATCGCTTCAGCACTAAACTCGAAGACCCAGAAACTGGACAGTGGATTCGGTCCTGGCGTGCGGATGGGGAATAGAGAATGGCTGGAGTCCTCACCAATAAGGCTGAAATCGAATATGCGGTCATACTGGCGGTCTTAGATTTTCAGACGGAGTTCATGAAGTCCAGCTATTCGCACATTCAAGCCCACGTGTACGACGAACTGATCTATGTCACATCAGCCCGAAGCACATCCATTCCGGCGGAAAGGGAACTGGCTAGGTCAGCTGAAGGTCACGAGCTGCTCCGTCGATTTCATCGAGCCTT
>JAEURV010000095.1 GCA_016788465.1 Nitrospira sp.
GATCAATCTGGCAGACTGTCAACAGTTTACCGCCGACAAGATGAAGAAGAACAATCTGTTCCAAACCGAGCGTTTGTTCTGCGATATCTACTGCTTCGAGCCTGGTCAGGAACAAAAAGGCCATGTCCATAGCCATCAGGATAAGGTCTACATTGTTTTGGAGGGGCAGGGAATGTTTCAGGTTGGGTCAGAACATCGCGTGCTTGAGACTGGGCAAGGAACGCTCGCTCCTGCAGGAGAAGAGCACGGTGTGAAGAACCACACGACCCAGCGGCTCAAAGTGCTGGTGTTTGTTGCACCGAATTCAACCTCAGTCTAGAGATTTCAGCCAAGCTGGAGAATGAGGAAAGGGGGGAACAGGCATGATGCCTGTTCCCCCCCCTTTCTTTTCATGATCTCGTCTTATTTGTCGAGATTATGGCACCTGCCTCAGGGTTTGTAACAAGAGCGGTCGGCTGGCTTGCCTCCGTGTGAGAACTGATTTTCATAGGCCATCACTTGCCAGATCTGCTCCTCGGACAAAAGACCTTTATTGCCCTTCATCTTTGTCTTTGGAATTCCTTCCGCTACTCGCCAGAACCAGTACGCATCTGAGAAGCGGCAGACGATGTTGGGATCACGGAGGTCCCGTGCACCCTTCTTCACAGGAGCACCGTCCTTTCCGTGGCAACTGCTGCAGTTGACTTCGGTTTTGAACTCACCACGGTAAATCTTTCCTCCCTCTTCAATGGCTTTTGCGTCCGTCCAGCCACCGGCAGGCATCTTCTTGTTGGCGTAGTCAGGTGGAACCGGGGCCAATGGGGGCAAATCTTCTGCTGAGGCTGCACCGCCAGAAAGAAACAGTGCACACCCTAGGACCAACATTGAAACGCTTACATTCCTCCTCGTCATTCGTACCTCCTCATTGAGTTGTAAGATGATCTACCTGTCTTCTGTGTTGACGTCGAGCGACGCATTCAACGTATTGTCCAACCGGCATAAACTATACCACAGTTTTTTCTGGAAAATGTCAAAAGGTCATACGGCGGGGGCGCCGTTATGGCCGAATAATTGGGTGTCGCACAATCATGCTTAACAGCGCGTCGCAGGTCCCGTGCGCTTCCGAACGATCGGGCATCCCATGGGGTAAAACCTACCAGGAGAAGGGACCCGCACGCATGATCTGAAGTTGGACATATTATTTAACGATGGCCTTCACGGCTTCCACGATAGAGCGTACTCCGATCCCATAATGATCGATAAGTTCATCCGGTTTCCCACTGTGTGGAATTTCGCGAACGGCGAGTTTATGTACGGACATCCCTTCGGTACTCACGGCATTGAGAACGGCATCGCCCAATCCTCCGTGGGCATAATGATCTTCCACCGTGAGGATGCGGCGCCGGGTCGCTTGTCCGCTCTCCAACAAGGTTGTTCTATCGATCGGAGCGATACTGTAGAGATCGATGACCCGGACGGCGATGCCCACCGTCTTGAGTTGGTCATGGGCCTTCAAGGCTTCAAACAGTGTGACGCCAGCTGCCACGATGGTGAGCACATCCGCTGCACTTTGCCTGAGGACTTTACTCCCGCCGATATGGAAATGCTCGTCCGCTCCATATATCACCGGGTTTTTTGGTCTGCCAGCCCGGACATAGACCATCCCGTTATGCTTAGCCGCGGCCTCGATCAGGCGATAGGTCGAATTCCCATCCGAGGGATAGAGGACGGTGACATTAGGTTGGGCCGCCATCATAGCGATATCTTCCAGTCCCATCTGCGAGGGGCCATCTTCGCCGATGCTCACGCCGACGTGGGTGCCCACCAGTTTAATGTTCGAGCCGCTGACGGCAGCCATGCGGATGAAATCGTAGGCTCGGCTCAGGAAACAGGCGAACGTCGCAGCAAACGGAATCTTCCCGCAGGCCGCCAGACCCGCGGCAGCGCCAACCATATTTTGTTCTGCGATGAAATTCTCAAAGAACCGATTGGAAAACTTCTTCCCGAATTTGTCGGTATAGGTCGAATTTTTGACGTCGGCATCCAGCGCGACCGTCAGAGGATGGACGGCCCCCAGGGCTTCCAGTGCAGCTCCGAACGCTTCACGCGTGGCAACGGAGTCGCCGATTTTATAAGGGGCTGCCGGCATGGTTCCGATGGCCACCGACGGACTGGCTGGAGCCGAGGGTGTGGAGATTTGGATCGCCGTACTGTTCGGTCGTAACTGTTGAGTCAGTTCATCGATCGCTTTTTGCGACTCTTCACCCTTCTTCAGGGGTTTCCCGTGCCATTCGACTTTGTTTTCAATAAATGAAATCCCTTTACCCTTATAGGTCTTCGCCAGCAACACGGTTGGTCGTCCCTTTGTGCGGGCTGCTTCATCGAAGGCCGAGAGGACTGCGGCCAGGTCGTGACCATCGAGGATAATGGCGTGCCATCCAAAGCCGGTCCATCGGGAACGATAGGCCTCCAGATCATGCTGCAGCATGGTGGGATCACTCTGGCCCAATCGATTGATATCAACGATGGCGCAGAGGTTGTCCAACGCGTAGTGGCGCCCAACCTCAGCGGCTTCCCAGACGGATCCCTCTACGGATTCACCGTCTCCCATCAGCACGTAGGTGCGATAGTCGAGAGTATCGACAAACTTGGCATTCAGCGCGATTCCAATTCCTACAGAGAGTCCTTGCCCAAGCGAACCGGTCGCCATATCGACGAATGGCAAGCGGGGAGTCGGGTGTCCTTCCAGATCGGATGCCAGGGTACGCAGCTTCAAGAGGTCGCTGGAAGGGAACAACCCCGCTTCTGCCCAGGCGGCGTATAAGAGTGGGGCAGCATGCCCTTTTGATAGGATAAAGCGGTCACTGTTGCGGGCTTTCGGATTGTGCGGGTCGTATCGCATGACGGAGAAAAACAAAGCGGCCACGATATCTGCCGCCGAAGCACAACTCGAAGGGTGCCCGCTGCCTGCTTCGCTCGTGGCTCGCACACTGTCGATCCTGAGTTGGGTGGCTTTATTGTGTAAGGCGGTGAGGAGTTCGGGCGAAGCCGCTGAACCGGCCATAGCAAAATCCTTTCAATAGAGTATAGATATCAAACTGCGTCAGCTGTGCAATGCGTTCTTGTCATAAACTGCAAGAATCGCGTGACGTTAGCAAATTGCCCGAGAGAGGTCAATGAAGTGAACGAGGCCATGTCCCTTGAGAGAAACTGTGAGAGGTGACCAATGAGAAGAATCAGGAGGGAGCGGAGGTGGGATCGCCACGATCTCTGAAAAATCGAAAGAGGAGGTATCCATTGATCAAAATCACGATGGCCAAGATGCCGTACGTGGTCATCGGTGAGGCAAGATCGAGTTCCCCCAAGACGCGGGAGAGACCGAACCCCACGATGAGTCCATCGAATGCCATACAGAT
The DNA here is from genome assembly GCA_016788465.1 of Nitrospira sp. Taxonomy (GTDB): domain Bacteria; phylum Nitrospirota; class Nitrospiria; order Nitrospirales; family Nitrospiraceae; genus Nitrospira_D. Next base: position 3,396 of record JAEURV010000095.1, read on the forward strand.
TCGTCTGAAGGTCTCGGGATCCATCAACCGTATCACATATGTCCCGAGTGGGATTCCGACTATGATGCTTGGAATAATGTACGGGATAATTTCCATACTGCCTGCGCTATAGAAGCCGATAAATCCGTAGGCGATCGCTGTCAGCGACGATTCCGCTAAGCGAATAATTCCCAGGGCTGCACGGAAGTCTTGTTTGGGATACCCTTGATTGTTAAAGAGGAGCGCCAAGGGTGGGCCGGAAATGGTTGTGACGGAATACAGGGTGCCCAGTCCAAGTCCGAATGGGACGGCGATGGCTTTTTCTGCACGGATGGGCTTCCGAATACCTGCAGCCTGGAGAAGAATCAAGGGCAACAAGAAAAAATAGGTGACGAACTTAATCCAAGCCGGTTGTACCAAAAAGAGGAGGTAACTACCGACACCCACTCCCACTGCGAGACCGCCCAGAATTGGCGCGACACGCCAGAAGACGTTGGGAATACTCTTGCGGTTGACGAACAGCACATAGGCATTGATGACCAGTTCAACCAGAACAAGGGCAGGGTTGAGGATTCGATTGGTGTAGAACACCAAGGCGACTGGAACGGTGATGGAGGAAAATCCGTAGCCGAGTGCGCCGTTGACGGTGGCAGCGACAAACGTAATCAGAACCAAGACGACCGTATCCACGAATTGTTACCCCTTCCGATGGCCTGCGGCAAAGTCGGCCAGCGAATAGTGATCGAGTATGCCGGCGATGGCATCTCGGACGGTAGCCATGGCCTGCTGTACGGGGCAACGAGGTTTGTCCGTGTAGGGGCACTCGTTGCATTTCTGGTATGCCGTTTTACTGACACAACTGATGGGGGCGAGCGGGCCGTCGAGGATCCGGATGACTTGGCCCAGGGTAATATCCTTGGGTTGCTTGATGAGCGCGTATCCGCCTTTTATCCCTCGGCGGCTTGCAACCAGCCCGGCACGTTTGAGCATGAGAAGAATCTGTTCCAAGAATTCGATAGGAATATGTTGACGGGCCGCAATCTCTTGGCGTTGTATCGGGGCCTTTCCATGAGTCAAGGCGAGCTCGATCAACGCCCGGAGACCATATTCACTCTTCTTGGAAAGCTTCATTCTTGGACTATGACTATAATCTGAGTAAGTTGGTCAACAATTTCCACAATAGGAGAAACTTCCTCTTTACGTCAATCTCAAAATTCTCATGTGAACGTGGTTGTGTTCTCTATGTTGATTGATCACGGTCAACCAGGGGGCGATCTTCAATCGCAACCAGCTTGTTCCTTGACAGGGCAAAAGCGTTCTTGCTAGCTTGGCATCCTATCTCACAGGCAAGTATCAGATCATCTCCCCTAGACAGGCTGTAGATTTAGTGACGTTCCAAGAACTGATCCTTACCCTCCATCGATTCTGGGCCGATCAGGGTTGTGTCATTCATCAACCGTACGATTTGGAGATGGGGGCCGGAACGTTTCATCCTGCCACCTTTCTGCGCTCGCTGGGGCCGGAACCATGGCGTGCCGCCTATGCACAGCCCTGTCGTCGTCCGACGGATGGCCGCTATGGGGAAAACCCCAATCGCATGCAGCATTATTATCAGTATCAGGTCGTCCTGAAACCGGCTCCCGACAATATCCAGGAACTCTATCTGGAGAGTCTGGCCCGGCTGGGAATCAATCCGAAGCAGCACGACATTCGCTTCATGCAGGATGATTGGGAATCACCGACCTTAGGCGCGTGGGGATTGGGCTGGGAAGTGCGTTTGGATGGGATGGAAATTACCCAGTTCACGTACTTTCAGGAAATCGGAGGGATCGAGCTGAGTCCCATCACGGGAGAGATCACGTATGGGACCGAGCGGATCGCCATGTATCTTCAGCAAGTGAACAATGTGTTCGATCTGGCGTGGACGGATTCTATCAAGTATGGCGACATTCACCATGAGACTGAGGTGCAGGGATCGCGCTACAACTTTGAACAGGGCGACGTGTCGATGCTGATGCAGCTGTTCCAGTCCTATGAAGCGGAGTGCAAGCGGCTATTGGCACAGACCGATCAGCGGTTGACGTTGCCTGCCTATGACTACTGTATCAAGTCGTCCCATGCCTTTAATCTGTTGGATGCTCGAGGCGCCATCAGCGTTGCGGAGCGGACGGGGTATATCGCCAGAGTGCGGGCGTTGGCCAGGCTGTGTGCCGAACGCTACATCGAGGAACGGGCTGCGATGGGCCATCCTCTGTCGAACTGTCAGGGGAAAGTCGAGAAGTCCGGCAGCGCTCATTCGAAGGTCAGACCAGGACGGCGATAATTCACTATGCCGATTCGGAAGAAAAACATACGACGGAGTGCGGTTCCGAAAAAAGGCAAGCCGGTGCCCGGACCTTCCGTGGCCGAATTGCTGCTGGAAATCGGTGTGGAGGAGTTGCCCCATCAGTTCATCCTGCCTGCGCTGGCGTCACTCAAGGAATCCGCTGAACGTCTGTTTTCCGATCACCGACTCACCCTTCAGTCGATTCGTACCATGGGCACGCCACGTCGCCTGACGATCGTGGTTGATGCCTTGGCGGCGAGGCAGACGCCCATGACGAAAGAAGCGATGGGGCCATCCAAGGCCGTCGCCTTTGACCAGACTGGCCAACCGACTAAGGCTGCTGTTGGGTTTGCCGCCGGTCAGGGTGTTGCGGTCCACGATTTGGAAGTGAGACAAACGCCCAAAGGCGAATATTTGTTTGCGGTGAAACACGAATCCGGCCGTCCCACGGCTGCTGTGCTGGTTGATGTGTTGCCGCAATTGGTGTCAGGCCTCTCATTTCCCAAAGCGATGAAGTGGAATGAGACCGGTGTCCGTTTTGCTCGTCCTGTCCGGTGGGTCGTGGCGCTCTATGGAGGCTCCGTCTTGCCCATTCAGGCGGCCGGCATTACCGCGTCTGATCAGACAAAAGGGCATCGGGTCTTGGGCGGTGGGAAGTGGGTGTCTGTTCGTGATGCTGTCTCCTATCTCAGTATCTTGGAACGGCAGGGGGTCATCGTCGATCCCCAGCGCCGCCGTGAATTGATCGGAGAACAGATTGCTGCTATTTGCCAGAAAACCGGCTTACAACTTAATCAGGATAAGGAGTTGCTTGACCAAGCGGTGTACTCAACCGAGCAGCCGAGCGCAATCATAGGGTCTTTCAAAGAGGCCTTCTTGGATGTGCCTGAGGAGATCCTCATCACCTCCATGAAAGAGCATCAGGGGTTTTTCTCGTTACGGCACAAACAGAGTGGTAAGCTGGCGCCCCATTTCATCACTGTAGCGAATAACCAAGCCAAGGATATGTCCCTAATCCGTGAAGGTAACGAACGTGTGCTGGCGGCGAGATTGGCCGATGCTAAGTTCTTTTTTGACGAAGACCGGAAGGTCCGCCTCGAAGAGCGCACGAAGAAGTTAGGTGGAATCACGTTCCACCAGAAACTCGGCACCATGGCCCAGAAACAGGAACGGGTCAGAAAGCTGGCTGGGTTTATCGCCGGGCAGGTTCCTTCAGGTCAGACGGAGTTACGGCCGCTCGCTGAGCGGGCGGCGTCGTTATCTAAAGCCGATCTGCTGACGGGCATCGTGGGGGAGTTTCCCGAGCTACAAGGCATCATGGGAGGCGAATATGCCCGGCATGACGGGGAATCAGCTGCGGTGGCGGAGGCCATTCGAGAACAGTATCTTCCTAAGGCCATTGAGGGAGAATTGCCTGAAACCGAGGCGGGACAGGTACTCTCACTCGCAGATCGATTAGATTCTATTGCGGCGTTCTTTCATGTGGGGCTGGTTCCAACCGGGTCTGAAGATCCGTTTGCGCTTCGGCGACATGCCACGGCGATGGTCCGTATCATACTGGAACGAACACTTCGACTGAATCTTGCCGACCTCATTGATCAGGCGACAAAGCTGGTTGTCGGTGACGGATTCAAGGGGGCACCAGATTCGGCACAGGTTGGACAGAAGAGAATCACAGACTTTCTTTTTGAGCGTGTTCGACACTATGGGCGACTGGTGTATGGGTTACGTGACGATGTGATCGAGGCGGTGTTGAAACCGGCTCACGGCAAAGCGATTGATCTCGTCGATCTCGTCCAAAAAATGAAGGCAATAGCAGATGTCACCACGAAAGCAGAGTTTGATCCCTTGATCGTCGGCTTCAAGCGGGCGCACCGGCTTGTCGAGAAAGAACAATGGACTAGCGCGCCGGTGGAGCCAGCTCGGTTTCAGCATTCGGCTGAGGCTGCACTGCATCAAACTGTGGCGAACGAGCGTGAGCGGATCGATGTGTCGCTTAAGGCCGGTGACTATGCTCAGGCACTGGATGCGCTGGTCCGTCTCAAGCCGGCCGTCGACGATTTTTTTGCCGGTGTGATGGTGAATGCCGATGATCAGGCCGTCCGCAGCAATCGGTTGTCCTTACTCAAAGCAGCCGACGACCTGTTCATGGCATTCGCAGACTTTTCCCAGATTGTGGTACAAGGGCGGTAGGTCGGTCGCATCGGACGAGTAACCGGACGGTTGTTACTGAGGCTCGTATTCTACTGGAGTCGTCATGGATCAGCCGATGACGGATGAATGCCGTCGGGCGGTGAAGGTCCGGCGATTTTCTCTGGTGGTCTCTCTGGTTTTGATCGTCGGCTGCAATGCTGTTCTTTTCGTTGGATTCACAATGAGCGGCATCAACTTGGATGACCTGGTCAAGACCCCCGATCTGTTCGACGCGAAACACGATGTGTGTCTTCGATTGTCGTGGCAGTCATTGCCCGGGGCGAGCGAACCGGTCAGACTCTGCTCGGAATGGCTGAATCTATCTGATCCGAGCGGCAGGACCCACTCTCTCCAGCCTGACACGAAACTCAAGAAGGGTTCGGACGGCCAGTACTATGTCGATCACCCGGTGCAGGCCGACTATCGATTATTGTTGCTGCTCTTGTTTGTCACCGTCACTATCATTGGAGGTGTCCGGGCGAAGTGGTTCTTGGTGAATCGCTATCGACTGCATCTGGAATCAAGCAGCGGTCGTCCCGTATCGCCCACTCGTTGATAGGCATTTTCTAGGAGGCTGTGGAGAATCTGGTTGATATTGAGCAAAGACCCGAGGTTCTCCCTGTGATGTTCACGCCAGATAACTTCAGGAGGCTCAAACAGGCTGTCCAGCAAGGCCGCCGAGAGATGTGAAGACGCCGCTGGCGGATATGTATGCGTTCCTGCGAGAAGGAGAAGTCACGTGGCAAAGAAATACGTCTACTACTTCGGAGACGGCAAAGCCGAGGGTACCTCCAACATGAAGGAGCTGCTCGGCGGAAAAGGTGCGGGATTGGCTGAGATGACGAATCTCCGTATCTCTGTCCCACCTGGTTTTACCATCACCACAGAAGCTTGCATCGAATACTATAAGCAGGGAAAGAAGTACCCGCCGGGGATGTGGGATGCGGCGCTGGCCGCGCTGAAGCGTGTCGAGCGGTCCATGGGAATGAAGTTCGGCGATCCCGAGAGGCCCTTGTTGGTGTCGGTCCGGTCCGGTGCGCGCGCCTCGATGCCCGGCATGATGGACACGGTGCTTAACGTGGGGCTCACGCTGAAGACGGTCGAAGGGCTGGCTGCAAAGACAAAGAACGAGCGGTTCGCCCAGGATAGTTATCGTCGCTTTGTTACGATGTTCGGCAGTATCGTCATGGGGGTTCCTCGCGAACATTTCGAGGCGATTCTCAACCATAAGAAAGAGGAAATGGGTGTTACGCACGAGACGCAATTGGATGCGGGAGCCTTGCGGGACTTGGTCGGACGGTTCAAGTCGTTGGTCAAAGAGGAAACCGGGAAAGATTTCCCGGATGATCCGAATGAGCAGTTGAGAATGGCGATCAACGCCGTGTTCTCATCGTGGAACGGCGCTCGGGCGATTACCTACCGGCGATTGAACGGGATTCCCGATCATTGGGGCACGGCGGTCAATGTTGTTGCGATGGTGTTCGGCAATATGGGTGATACGAGCGGAACCGGAGTGGCTTTTACCCGAGATCCGAATACGGGCGAACATACATTCTTCGGTGAATGTCTGATGAATGCGCAGGGAGAAGATGTTGTCGCCGGCATCAGAACACCGCTGCCGGTCACCGCGCTGGCCACGAATGTTCCGGCTGCCTACAAGGAGCTTGAGCAGACCTATAAGAAGCTGGAAAAACATTACCGAGACATGCTCGACCTGGAATTCACGATCCAGGAGGGTAAGCTCTACATGCTCCAAACGCGAGTCGGGAAGCGTACCGGCATCTCAGCCGTTCGTATCGCGGTTGAAATGGTGAAGGAAGGGTTGATCACAAAACGCGAAGCGGTTCAGCGGGTTGGCCCTGATCAATTAGCTCAATATCTCTATCCGATTTTCGACACAAAGGTCGAGTCCAGCTCGACGCCGTTGGGCAAAGGGCTTCCGGCCGGTCCGGGTGCGGCAGCGGGGAAGGTCGCACTGACCCCGGATCGTGCTGTGGAGATGAGAGCAGCCGGTCAGCGCGTGGTGTTGGTTCGTGACGAAACCAGCCCGGACGACATACATGGTATGAATGCGGCAACCGGTTTCTTGACGGCACGCGGTGGGATGACGTCGCATGCGGCCGTGGTGGCCAGGCAGATGGGCAAGGTCTGTGTGGCCGGTTGCGAAGCGGTCCAGGTGATCGATGCCCAATCTGTCCGAATCGGGTCGAAGGTGTTCCATGAGGGAGATTACATCTCCGTCAATGGATCGACCGGAAACGTGTACGACGGCGATGTGCCCGTGGTGGAGTCGGAAATCATTCAAGTCGTGCAAGGAAAGCTGGATGCCAAGAAGTCCGAGAAGTACCAGCTGTTTTCTACATTGCTCTCATGGGCTGACGCCGAACGTCGGTTGCGCGTTCGGGCGAATGCCGATGTGCCGGATCAGGCAAAGATCGCGCGGGGGTTCGGGGCTGAGGGCATTGGACTGTGCCGGACCGAACATATGTTCTTCGCCGAAGATCGTATCTCGATCATGCAGAAGATGATCTTGGCACGGACGAAGGAAGAACGGGAGAAGTTTCTTGATCAGCTGTTGCCGCTGCAGAAACAGGACTTCATCGGCCTCTATCGGGAAATGGAAGGCTTTCCGGTCACGATCCGTTTGCTTGATCCGCCGCTCCACGAGTTCTTGCCCAAGCGGGAAGAGCTGATGGTGGAAATTGCGCAGCTGGAATTGACGGCCAACGACGGGCCGAAGCTCGAAGAGAAGCGTCGTTTACTGGCTCGAGTCGAAGAACTTCATGAGTTTAATCCCATGCTCGGTCTACGGGGTTGTCGGTTGGGCATTACCATGCCGGAGATCACCCGCATGCAGGCGCGGGCGATCATGGAAGCGGCCTGTGAGTTGGCGAAGGAAGGGAAGAAGATCGTACCGGAGATCATGATCCCGCTGGTCGGTATGGTCTCCGAAATGAAATCGCAAAAAGACTTGGTCAAAGAAGTGGCCCAAGAGACGATGAAACGCTACGGCGTGAAGTTGAATTACCTGGTCGGGACGATGATTGAGTTGCCGCGTGCGGCGGTCACGGCTGATCGGATCGCGCAGGAGGCGGAGTTCTTCTCATTCGGGACGAACGACTTGACGCAGACGACGTTCGGTTTTTCGCGCGATGATGCGGCCAAGTTCATCGACTTCTATAGGACGGAAAAGATCATGGACTCGGATCCCTTCGCGGTGCTCGATCGCGAAGGCGTTGGATCGCTGATGAAACAAGCGATCGCCGGTGGGCGCAGGACCCGAGAGAACATTAAGCTGGGCATTTGCGGTGAACATGGCGGCGATCCTAGTTCCGTTGAGTTCTGCAATCAGCTTGGATTGGACTATGTGAGCTGTTCGCCATTCCGCGTCGCCATTGCCAGGCTGGCGGCGGCACAGGCAGCCATCGCGGCAGCATCCACCAAACCGGCTACATCGAAGAAAACTGCGGCCGCTCGGGTTAAGACTGCAAAGTCCGGCAAGACATCACCGTCGTCGTCAAAGCGGGGCAAGCCGGCGCCCAAGCCATCCATAGGTAGCCGTAAGAAACGGTGACCGACCGTATACGAGATCTCCACTATATGACCCTGGCCCTTCGTCTGGCGGCGAAGGGCCGAGGAACGACGAGCCCGAATCCGATGGTCGGTGCCGTCGTCGTCAAACAGGGCCGGATCATCGGCCAGGGTTTTCATCTCCGACCAGGCACTCCTCACGCAGAAATACTCGCGTTACGGCGAGCCGGAACTGAGGCACGAGGTGCCACGCTCTATGTGACGCTTGAGCCCTGCTGCCATCTCAAGAAACGAACTCCCCCTTGTGTGCCCGAGGTCCTGCGCTCCGGTGTCAGCCGTGTGGTCATTGCAATGCAGGATCCGAACCCGGCAGTGAAGGGAAAAGGAGCCGCGGTGCTTCGCCGAGCCGGACTCTTCGTCACGGTCGGAGTGGCTCGAACTGAAGCGGAAAATCTGAACAGGGCCTATTGCCATTGGGTGAAGACCGGCCGTCCCTATGTGATGCTCAAAGCCGGTATGACGCTCGACGGACAGCTGGCAACCGCCTCGGGTGAGTCTCAATGGATTACCGGGAAGAAGTCTCGCGAGGAGGTGCACCGGCTTCGTGGCGAGGTCGATGCGGTGCTGGTTGGGGTGGGGACCGTGCTGGCCGATGATCCCTCCTTGACGGCTCGAGTTGGTTCCGCTTTCAAAACAATGGCAGCACGACAGCCTCTTCGCATAATCGTCGATAGCCGATTGCGCATTCCCCTTAAGGCGCAGGTCCTGGCTTTACAGGACAAGGCCAATACGATGATTGCCACTACGGCTGCGGCTCCGGCGACTCGGCGGTCGGCTCTGCACAAGAAAGGTGTCGAGGTGCTGACAGTGCCCGCAAGCCGTGGCCAGGTCTCATTGCCTACGTTGCTCAAGGAACTCGGTCGTCGTGGGATCACCTCTCTCCTTGTGGAGGGAGGTGGCGATGTGAATGCGGCGATGCTGAACGACAAGTTGGTCGATCATATTCGCCTCTATATGGCACCGTTGCTGCTTGGAGGTCAGAACGCGAAGGGGCTGATGGGGGGAAAGAGTCCGGTACGGCTTGCGGATGCGATTGTGTTGCGGCATGTGGTGACTAGGTCGGTTGGTCATGACCTGGTGATAGAAGGAGAGCTGTGATGGCCTCGATCGGAAGGCTGATTTTATTGGTATTGCTTGTCGGCGCTCCTGATTCTGGTCTTGCTGAGGAGGTGGGGCCAACCGTTGCAGGGCTTGCTTCACGTGTCTTCGAGTATCTAGATGCGACTGATGGTGATAGAGCTGAACGGCTGCTGCAGGACATTCTTTCCGACGAGAGCGCGTCCATCGACACCGTTTCTCAACTGATAAGGACCGGCCGAACCTACCAAAGCCGGCCTGTTGGGAACCTTCCAGATGAGAGGATCACGATTCGAGGCCAGGCCTATGCGCTGTCCCTGCTCATACCACCGACGTACCACGCGTCGAAATCCTATGCCCTGGTCCTGTGCCTGCATGGATTCGGTTTTACCGGCGAAGAATACTTGGAACGGTGGAAGACGCGGTTAAGTGAGGACTATCTCTTGGCCTGTCCGACCTATCCGTCCGGCGCCTGGTTTACGAGACGTGCGGAAGAATTGGTGTTGGCAACAATCAGGGAGCTTCAGGCACGCTATCATGTCGACCCGAACAGAATCTTTCTGACCGGCATGTCAAATGGTGGAATCGGAGCGTGGCTCATCGGAATGCATCATGCATCGGTGTTTGCCGGCATCGCACCGATGGCGAGTGGACTGGACAATGTGCTCATGCCGTTTTTAGCCAATCTTCGCCAGACACCTATTTATATGATCCACGGCAAGAAGGATCAGGTCATGCCGGTTGATCTGAGTCGTTCCCTCGCTCGAGAGCTGGATGCGCTTGGCTACCCGTATATCTATCGCGAACACGAACGAGAACATCCCGTCGCGGGGGGACACTATTTTCCAAAAGAAGAGTTGCCGGACCTGGTGGCCTGGTTCGATAGTCACCGCCGTGATCCTTTGCCGACAAGGCTTACCGTCGTACGAGACGGGAGTCATTTCCAAGCGTTCAACTGGGTACGTCTGGATTCGACCGATCCCATTGCGGCATTTTCAGATGACCTTGTGGATAAGCGAGATGAGCGTATCAAGCGTCGGGTCTATGCGAAGTTGGATGCTTCCATTCGAGAAGGGAATCGGGTCGAGGTCCAGACGCACCATGTTCGACGCTACAGTCTATTTTTGAATGAGTCTCTCATTGATCCGGCCAAGCCGCTGACCGTGATTACGAACGGTCAGGTATCCTTTACAGGGACCGTCACGCCATCGCTGGAAACCTTGCTGCGTCAGGCCAGACTCAGGCAGGATTCACAGCGGCTTTTCCCTATTCATCTTTCCATTTCTGTCCCAAGCGCGGATCCATGAACGTGGCGAGGAACTTTACTTGGGAACGGGGTGCCTGCCGATGGGCTCTTCTGTTGGGAGTTTTCCTCGTGTTCTTCACCGGTACGGCACGGGCAGAGAGCTGCAGTCTCTCCCCCGTTCACGGAGACCTGACGTTTCCGGTTGAGCGAATTCCGTCGGAATGGACTTGTCAGCTTCAGGCGATCATCAAGTCGCCTACGACAGTCACCCGGGTCGGTCCCATCCGGGTGGCCATGTCAGAGCCGCTCTATCGGTACTTACTTGGCGAACCACCGTTTGCCGCCGCGTTGATTCGGCGTCTTGGCCTCGGTTCGTACCATTCTCAAGCCTGGGGGGAAAGACGATTTTGGGGCGATGACGGTGAGGGGACGAAGGGCTTCGTGCAGTTGGTCTACGAGGACGCAGAGTCTCGGATGTACTTATTGGACGGCTCTCATGACAGTCGGTTGCTGCCGCATATCACAGGGAAAGCCGTCGTGTTTCTCCGGACGGCGGTGGTACGAGATCAGCAGGGGAGTGAAGGCATGGATAGTACGATCGTGGCTTACACCAGATTGGACAATCGTATCCTGTCAGGATTGGTGTCCTTTCTGCATCCGCTGATTCGAGG
>JAEURV010000158.1 GCA_016788465.1 Nitrospira sp.
TCGAGACACCCTCCACGGACTCGAGCACTGTACGGGCATCACCTTCCACCGTGACGAGGAGGGCCTGACTCGCCTGTAGATCTTCTAGTCGCGAGTCGATGACCAACCGTCCTGCGCGGAGAATCAGGACGCGCTCGCAGACGGCCTGTACTTCCTGCAAAATATGAGTGGAGACGATGACCGTGGCTTTGGTGGCTAACTCACGGACGAGTTCTCGCATATGACGGATCTGGGTAGGATCGAGACCATTCGTGGGCTCATCAAGAATGATGATGTCCGGTTCGTGCAAGATGGCCTGGGCGACGCCGACACGCTGGCGGTAACCGCGCGAGAGCGTATGGATGGGCCTTGCCGCCTTCTCGGAGAGTGCGGTACGACGTATCGCTTGTGCAATCGCACGAGGTCGACGCTCTGGAGACACCCCGTGGAGTGCTGCCTGGTAATCCAGGTAGTCAATCACCGTCATGTCTGGCCAGACTGGACAATTTTCAGGAAGGTAGCCAAGACGTGTCTGAATCGCCGGAGTATCCCTGCCGATCTCAAGCCGATCGATGCGAATAGTGCCGCCGCTTGGCTCCAGGAAGCCCGTCATCATCTTCATGATGGTGGTCTTTCCGGCACCATTGTGCCCTAAGAGACCGACCACTTCCCCACGACCGATCACAAAACTCACGTCATCGACGGCCGTCAGATCGCCATAGCGACGTGTCAGATGGCTTACCTCGATCATGTCCTCTCTCCAATCTGATGATGCTTGCTGTCAGCGTTCTCCACCGATCGATAAGAAAATGGCAGTGTTTCCTCTATTGACTAGGATCAATACCGATGAGCGTGAAGAAAGCTGGCTTGCCAGACGTTCAAAATCCTTCACGTCCTTCACAGGCTTCCGGTTGATTTCTCGGATGACATCACCTTTCTGCAGTCCGGCTCGTTCTGCCTGGCTTTCGGGTTCAATATCCGTAACGACAACACCGGAAGAGGGCTTTGAGCGGCCAGACTGACGGGCATTCTCCACCGTAATACCGGCCAGTGCATGTTCTCCTTTTCCGCTCCCATCTCGGCTGGCCTTGGCCAATTCTTTCGGCAGTTCACCGATGGTGATGGTGAGATCCAAGGGCTTCTTGTCGCGCAATACGGACAGGCGTGCCGTGGTTCCAGGTGACGTCTCGGCAACCAACCCACGAAGGTGATTCGAGTCCCGCACAGAGACTCCGTTATACGCCGTGATGATGTCCCCCCGCTCAAGTTTGGCTTTCGATGCAGGACTGTCTTCCATGACATCCCCCACGAGTGCTCCTGTGTTCTCGGTCGCGCCGAATTCCTTCGCCAAGTCCGGCGTGACATCCTGAATCGACACGCCGAGCCATCCACGGATCACCTTGCCATGCTTGATCAAACTCTGCATGACGCTCTTGGCCATTGTGCTGGGGATGGCAAACCCGATACCCATGTACCCGCCGCTCCGAGAGAAAATGGCTGTATTGATCCCGATCAATTCGCCTTTGAGGTTCACCAATGCGCCGCCGGAATTCCCAGGGTTGATCGCTGCATCGGTTTGGATAAAATCTTCATAGTCCACGATGCCGACATTGGCACGCCCAATCGCACTGATAATGCCCATAGTGACGGTTTGGCTCAGTCCGAATGGATTGCCGACCGCCAACACCATTTCACCGACCTCTAGTTGAGACGCATCGCCCCATGGGAGTGCCGGGAGGTTTGTTGCATCGATTTTGATCACGGCGACATCGGTTTTGGGGTCTGTTCCGATCACCTTGGCTTTGAACGTGCGTTTGTCCGGGAAGGACACGTTCAGTTCATCGGCTCCCTCTACGACGTGATTGTTCGTGATGATGTAGCCATCCTGGGTCACAATCACACCGGAGCCCAAGCCCTGCTGCTGAAATTCGCGCGGAGCCGGCATCCGACGCTCAAATTCTTCTCCAAAGAACCGTCGAAAGAATGGGTCATCAAAAAATGGGTTCTGGAAACTCTGGCCCTCCTGCTTGGATTTCTTGACGGACGAGACATTGACGACGGATGCTTTGGCACGCTTTGCAATCGGCACAAAGAGCTGCTCAGGCAGTGTTCCCGCCGATGTGGGTGCGGTCGTCAGCTGGGCTGTGGCCGCTGACGATGGAGGTGTCGACCCACTCGAAGCTAATGAGAGCACGGTTCCGAGGATGATGAATAGAGTTCCGCCACATAGCAGAGCAATTGCAACAAGCCAATGCGGTTTCTTCATGATCGTTCCTCTCTCCTTGCGTGCTTACAACTCTGGCAGTGCGTCATCAGGTGGACCTATTGCTTCTTCCCTCATCCTCGAGAGGTACGCACTCGTCGTCTTCTAGGTCGAAGGCCGAAGAGCATGTCCTGCTGAAGCTTTTTCTTGAAACGAGAGGGAGCCGCACTGAGTGTGTATACGAGTGCGGCTCCTCGTTAGGTTACGCTGACGAAGGT
>JAEURV010000174.1 GCA_016788465.1 Nitrospira sp.
ATGACATTGTCTTGAGCACGAGGAACGGGGAAGGAGCGGGCCGAAGACGCGATCGATGCAGCGGCTTAGGTCTGACTTCCGACAAGATTCCCGGACAAGGCAACATCGACATTGTGGGCCTTCTCTGATAGTCACTCAGTACCGCGAGGCCCAGGGCGATACGAGTCAGAGCTACACTAGCATAGCGCTTTGACGATTACAACCTTACTCTCCAACTCGAACCAGAAGTCCTTGGTCTCGGCAGTAGGCCATCGTTCGATAAAACCACCCAACCACGCCAATCACCAGCAGTCCGTTGAGCCCGACTGCCCAGGCCAGGTGCCTGAGGGGTGCTTGTCCGGTCGTGAGTACAATCCGCATCCCCTCGAAAATATGGGCGGCTGGGTTCATCCATGCAATCCCCTGAAGCCAGGCCGGCAGGACCTCCAGGGGATAGAAGACACAGGAAATCGGCTGAAACAGAAAGACCATGCTCCAAGCCAAGACCTCTGCCTCCTGCCCAAATCGCATAATGAGCGACGTCGTAAACACGCCGATAATCCACCCGGTCACAACAAGGTTCAACACAAATGGACCAAGCCACAAGCCGATCATCAGTACGTTATATGAGTAAAAGACAAGGGCGCAGACCGCCATGACGATCGAGACCGCTGTGAACTTCATGACGCTCATCACCATCGTTGCCACGAGAAATTCGCTCGGCTTCAGGGGGCTGGCAAATAAGTTCATGAGATTCCGCGCCCAGAGCTCTTCGAGAAACGTGATGGTGATCCCTTGCTGTGCGCGGAACAGGATGTCCCAGAGAATAAGCGCCCCCAGGAAGAAGGTCACGAACCCGGGGATCTGCGGTTGGTACCGCACAAGGTACAGCGTAATAAATCCCCAGATTACGAGATCGAGAAACGGCCAGTAGAAAATCTCCATAATCCTGGGCAAACTTCTCCGATAGAGATACAGATGTCTGAAGATCAGTGCCGTAATACGATGGAGCTTCATCCACAGGTCTCATGTGTATGTTCATGGTCGCAGCCCCCGCAACCCTGCTGTGTATTAAGGAGCTCTGCCATCAACTGTTTGACCCCGGCCACCATATGAGTCCCTGCCCGTCGTCCGTCAGGCATCCGCCGCAACCAAAGCCCCGACAAGATGCTCGGCATCCCTAGGAGACCGACGCCGAACCACAACGTGACGCTCGCAGCCCCTCCTATCCACCAGAACAACGCAACGACCAATGAGACCGGAATCACGCCGGCAGCCGTGCTTTTCAGAACAACCGGCCACCCGCATGTCCCTCGGGCTCGTCCTATCAGACTAATTCCCAACCAAAACAATCCCCAGGTAGTACTGACGAGCAACCCTCCCGTGACAAACCCCGTAACGAAATCAATAATAGACATCATGATGACACTGAAACCCTTGATTCCCGTGCCAACTTCAGGAAGACCTCCTCGAGGTCTGTTTGACCGAACCGATCCACGATCGCCTTCGCCGTCCCCTCCGCCACCACCCGCCCACGCTGGAGGAACACAATTCGATCCGACATCTCTTCCATCTCCCTCATGTTGTGGGACGTATACAGAATACTCAGGCCTGAGGATCGCTGCTCATCTTTCAACAGGGCTCTAATCTTGTACGCCACATCCGGGTCCAAACTCGCCGTCGGTTCATCCAGAAAGAGGATGCGTGGCTCGGTGAGAATGGCCTTGGCCAACGCCAACCTCGTCATCTGCCCGGATGACAGCTTCCGAGTGACCTTCTGTCGAAACTCTTCCATCTCTAACTTCTTGACCACGTTGTGGATCCGTTGCGCGATGTCGGAAAGTCCATACAACCTCGCCACTACCCAGAGATTTTCCTCAACCGTCAGCGCTTGGGGCATCGAGATGTAGGTGGACGAAAAGTTAACTTGTTGCAGAATCTGCTCTCGATGTGTCGACAGATCCAGCCCGAATACCTTGATGGAGCCCGATGTCGGTGTAACCAATCCCAGCAACATCTGGATCGTGGTCGTCTTGCCGGCTCCATTAGGCCCCAATAATCCCAAAATTTCCCCAGGCCTGATCTCGAATGATACACCGTCCACCGCCGGAAATTCTCCGAAGCGCTTCGTCAACTGCGAAACGTTCAGAACTGGACTTGTCATTGAGCTCATGACGTCGGTTGAGTCAATTGAACAACAAGGCGCCGCTGATCTTGTCGGGGATATGACAGGTTTCACATTTTCTGTCCAATACCGTGCCCCCATACTGAGTCTTTCCATCATGGCAGCGGAAACAGTCCTTAAGGGCTCTGGCTCGGAGGAAGGACCCTTCTGGATGGGTCGGATACCAGGGCATGCTGTCGGCGGACACATGGCCACGTGGAATCACAATGGGATAGCCCTTGATCGGTTCGTCGTGGACGACACCCGCATGACAGGTCGTACAGCCTTCCCCTTGCCCGTGAGCCGAGAACGCCTCCATATGTTGACGATGACTCACCACCAACCCCACCTCCTTCACCGGCAGCGGGAGATCGCGGGATGCGATCTCAGACACACGAAGAATATGGCGATGACAGCTCAGGCATACGCCGGAATCCACCGTCGCTTTCAGATTATGCGCTTCGGTTGGAGTTCCCAGGAGAGCAATCGCCGCATCTTTCGCCCCTGCCAAGACCTTGTCCGTAAGCCACCCATGAAGACCAGGGCGCACATGGCATGCGACACAACTGACATCTTTATGGGAAGATTTCACCCAGCTCTGATAGGAGGGAGCGATGGTGTGGCATCCTGCACAGAACTCAGGTTGATCGGTCAATGGAATCGCGATCCCCGCCAGAGCGACGGCTCCGACCGTGACGGCCAATGCAAGCGTAGTCCTAGACGTCCAGTTCATGCTCCCGGCGTCGAAGGGGAAACTGTCGAATCAAGAGCGCCGCCACACCGGCAACATCATCCAGATGCAGCATGGGCACAGGAAGATCAATCGGCTTGTCGGATACCACGGCGAGAAGACCGTCTGACGAATACGAAATTTCGCCCAACTGATCGCGCACCACGATGATCTTAGGATAGCCCTCACTCTTCCATCCCTCTGCGATGATGAGATCATACGAGCCATCCAAGAAGCGGTCTCGAACTTCTTCCACCTTGAGCTGTTCGGATACATCGGCAAAGAGGGCTAAACTCCCTTTCGACACGACGATGACACTACTGGCGCCGGCTCGTTTATGGCGCCAACTATCTTTCCCTTCGGTATCGAGATCGAACCCATGGCCGGCATGCTTCACCGTCGCAACACGATACCCGGCCCTTACCAACTCAGGGATGACACGCTCAATCAACGTGGTCTTGCCGCTGTTTGACCGGCCAATAAAAGAAATAATTGGTATGGACATATAGTGATTGGCCATCGGTCACTCATCCTTGGCAACGAAGAAGCTCTCTACTCCATTACCAGTGACTAGTGACTCCTTGTTTCTCTAACAACAGGAAAGGCGTTGTTCATCGGAATGTGGACGCTCCATGGTGGTCGGCCAAGCTTCCCCGATCAATAGTTGGACCGTGACTTCGTCACCGGGATTCAATCGCTCGGTTTCAACAGGCACGTCGATCAGGCAGTTGGCTTTGACCATCGATGTGAGAATGCCGGAGCCCTGATCTCCAGTTGTGCGGACCCTAAAAACCCCATCCTCCCTCGTCAGGATCCCTCGTAAGAAATGCCGACGATCACGGCGCTTGGAAAAGGATCCTTGAAAGATTGCCTGCAGCACCGGCCTCCCATACGTCCGACAGCCGCTCATCTTTTGAAGCGCCGGCCTCACGAGCTGCTCAAACGTCACCATGGAAGACACGGGATTACCGGGAAGGCCGAAAGCCAGCTTACCTTGAATCAAGCCAAATGCCAGGGGCTGCCCTGGCCTAATCGCAAGTTTCCAAAAATTCATCTCAGCACCGAGCTCACGAAAGACCGCTTTCGTGAAATCATAATCACCCATCGAGACTCCGCCGGACAAGACCAGGATATCGGCATTCAATCCTTGCGAAATTTTCTCTTTGAGGGCTGCCGGTGTATCACGGGCAATTCCGAGCAAGAGCGGAATCCCCCCGGCTTCCTGTACCGCCGCGGCAATTCCATAACTATTCGAGTTGATGATCTTCTCTTCACTGAATCGCTCATCTAAATCGGCCAATTCATCACCGGTCGACAGAATCGCCACCCGAGGCCGCTGATGGACCATCACCAACGACTTGGCAAGAATCGCGAGCATTCCAGCTTCACCGGGACGAATTCTAGTTCCCTGCGCGATGATGCAGTCACCTTTCTTCACGTCCTCACCTTGAGGCCTGATATTGGCGCCCTTCGGTTCCGGCTTCAACACACGCACGGACTCCGGTGTCGGCTCGGTGTCTTCGACCTTGAGTACCGTATCCGCCCCTCGAGGCATCGGGGCACCGGTCATGATCCGGATCGCTTGACCAGGGCCAACCGATTTTGTCGGCATCGTCCCGGCGGGAACATCTTCGATAATTGAGAGGGTCACCGGCTTCTGAATGGCATGTTCTTGTTTGATATCCTCCCACCTGACCGCAAACCCATCCATGGCAGAGTTGTTCCACGGAGGATTGTCTCGTTCCGCAATGATATCTTCGCCCAGCACACGGCCCAAGACATCCAAAATCGAGACCTTTTCAACTCCTAGCACCGGCGTGGCATCAAGTACCACTCTCTGTGCATCGTGGAGATGGGTCAACCCGGTCATGGCGTCGGCAGCTTTCACTGGCTCATTCCTCTCATTGGCCCTGCCGCTGGCCTTCCTACCTTCAAGAGCGATGCGCCCTTCTTGCAAAACGCCTCGACCTGATTGGCAATCTGATGGTAGGCCTCCGCCGTGGGCGTATCAGAGTTAAAGAGTGCGAAAGGTTCCCCTGCGTCCGATTGGGTAACGACGTCCGGATCGAGCGGAATCCGCCCCAAAAACGGAACCCCCATATCGCTCGCAGAAGCTTCTCCACCGCCTTTCCTGAACACATCAATATGAGTATGGCAGTGTGGGCACTCAAGCCCGCTCATATTTTCCACGATCCCGATGATCGGCACCTCACTATCCTTACAAAATGTCACTGACTTGCGCGAATCGAGCAGCGCGACTTCCTGAGGAGTCGTTACGATAACGGCGCCGCTGACCTGCCCAAGCAAATCGATCGTCGTAACTGATTCATTGCCGGTCCCCGGAGGAAGATCGATCAGGAGAAAGTTCAGATCTTGCCAATCGACCCCGCCGAGAAGCTGATTAATGAATTCATACTTATAGGCGTCTCGCCAAATAATGGGATCATCCGAGTTCTGCAGGAGAAACGACATGGAGGCAATCTTCAAGTTGTACGCTTGGAAAGGAATAATCCCCCCGGAAGTGCTGATCTTAAGCTTTTGCCCTTCAGCCCCGACCATCTTGGGAATATTCGGGCCATGAATATCCATATCGCAGATGCCGACGTGCCATCCCTTGAGCGCCAAACTTACGGCAATGTTCGTGGTACAGGTACTCTTCCCCACACCACCTTTATTGCTCATAATGAGTACCTTGTACTCGATTCGCTCCATCCGTTTGGCTACGAGCCAGCGACTATGCCCTTCCTTGTCCTTTTGACACCGTTCCGTCTCATCACAGATGGCGCAGGCCCACATGTAGGTGCAGGTATCATCGCTTCCACTAGTATTGATCACATTGAGTTCACGTGCCATGAATGTTCTTTCCGACAAACAGGTTGTCCGTTATCATCCTGCTAATGGGGTCGTCCTCCCGGAACTCCCACATAGTCATCGCCCGAGGAAGAGTTTGGCATCGTGACGCCAGTAGCACGCCCGCCAGCCCCCGCCATGGCTACAGCCGGCACTGAAGGATGGCCGGACTCATCGGAGGCTTTCTTCCCAAAGACCTTCGCTCCAAAAATTCCGACCCAGTAGAGCAAAAACATAGGGCCGGCCATCAGCGTTTGATTGAATGGGTCAGGCGTCGGAGTCAGGATTGCGGCAATCACGAAAGACCCTAAGAGCGCCCACTTCCAATATTGAATCAGAAACGGCGCATCCACCCACCCGAGTTTCGCCATAAGTGTCAGCGCCAAGGGCACCTCAAAAATCAACCCGAATACCATCAGAAACCAGAGCGCGAACCCGACATATTGCGCGATGGAAATCTGCGGCGTAAATCCTGCGTTGACGCCATATGAAATCAAAAAGTTCAACGCAAACGGCAGGACAAAGAAAAAGGAAAACCCCGCTCCTGCATAGAATGCTACCGTGCTCACACAGACAAACGGACCGACAAAGCGTCGTTCCTGTGCGTGCAGGCCAGGAACCACGAACCGCCAGATCTCAAACAGCAGATACGGCATGGCAAGCACAACGGCACACAATCCCGCCACCTTGACGTTCTGCCAGAGCGCCTCGGCCGGCGCAAGAAAGACAAACGGCACGGTCGGAAGGTCCGTCGGTTCCCATGTCAAGTGACTCGGAACAAACATGTTCTGGAGCGGGACGCGCAGCCATTTGACTAACGCGTCGGCATACAGGAAGGTCCCCATGAACACGACCGCCAACACGAGCACGGCACGAGTCAGCCTGGCCTGAAACTCCACCAGGTGTTCCATGACCGGCATCTTTTTGTCTTCCAGCGGCTTGAAAATCGAATCCTGCAACCACTGGTTCAGTTTGTTCAACACAGAGCCTCGTACATGTTGGAATCTGTCGATCCGATGATCGAATGTGCAGCCATCAACAGATCGACAGACAGATCAACAAATGCCTCTGTGCTTCTTACTTCGGATTGATCGCCACAAAGAGGCTGTTCCCCTGACGATTGACCAGCAACACCGCGAGTTCGTCTTTCTTGATCTTCTCGGCGGCTTTCTGGTACTCGCTGAGCGTTTTGACGGATTCATGATTGACTTCTTGGATGACATCGCCGCGCTGCAAGCCGGCCGCTTCCGCCTGTCCACCCGGCTCCACCGACGTGATCACTACACCTGCCGTCTTGGCAGGGATGTTTAATTGGCTCATCAAGGCATTGTCCAGCGTCTGAACACGAAGCGATGCCAACACATTGTCCGGAGGCTTGATCTGCTCCCCGGATTCCTTCGGTGGCCCTGGCTCCTTCTTCGCCAAGATTTCATCCGAGGGGCGCTCAGCCACTTTCACGGCAATGACCTGCTCCTTTCCCTCGCGGACGACCTTCACCTGGGCATCTTTGCCGACGACCGTCCTGGCGACGAGGTTGCGCAACTGACTGACGGTCTGCACCTCTTTGCCGTTGAAGGCCACCACCACGTCACCCCGCTTGATTCCTGCGGCATGCGAGGGGCCATTTTCATTGACGTCGCTGATCAACACACCTTTTCGCTGATCCGGAAGCTTGAATGATTTTGCCAAGGCTGGTGTGATCTCCTGAATCGCCACTCCCATCCATCCACGCACGACTTTCCCCGTCTTTTGGAGGCTATCGACGATATCGAGCGCGATGCTACTAGGAATCGCAAACCCAATGCCCTCCGAGCCGCCGGTTCTCGAGAAAATCGCGGTGTTGATCCCAATCAGATCCCCGTTCATATTGACCAGCGCCCCGCCTGAATTTCCCGGATTGATGGCGGCATCAGTCTGGATAAAGTCTTCGTAATCGGCTATGCCCACATTGCCACGCCCCAACGCACTGATAATACCGAGCGTTACGGTTGAGCTCAGGCCAAACGGACTCCCGACGGCCAGTACCAGATCCCCGACCTGCAGCTTCTCATACTCAGCCCACTTGAGCGAGGGCAGATCCTTGGCATCGATCTTGATGACCGCCAAGTCAGTTTTTGGATCGGTCCCGACAACCTTAGCGGAAAACTCCCGTCGGTCATTCAACGTCACGGTAATTTGGGTCGCCCCTTCTACAACGTGATTGTTGGTCACAATAAACCCGTTGGAGTCGAGAATGACTCCGGAGCCGGCACTCTGATCCGGTTTGCCATGGGGACCGGGAGGGCCATGTGGGATCGGCGGAGTCGGTGATTCACCACCAGGCTCGTCCCCGGGCGGCGGCGTCCCGAATGGGTTGGGAGGGACCCCTCCTCGCCTCCGACTCCCTTCTCCTCCGCCGGTGACAGCAATGTTCACGACGGCAGGCATCGTCTTTTTGACAATCTCAGAGAACCCCTGGGCCCATGCCGGAGGAACCCCTGCAGCCGAAACGGGCGACGCGCATCCGCTTCCGACAAGAGCAGATACGGCCAATCCACAAGCCATGAGCATGTTCGTCGTTTTCTGAGTCCACATGAACATATCTGAATTCCTCCAGGATGTGACTCTTCTTCGAGAGTCCTATATGGAAATGGGCCCCAACACCAGCCGAACGATTTATCTTACACTACTCATTCCACTTGCTTCAAAGAAGAAAAAGGCTCGGCTACAAGAGCGGAAACAGATCCTGTGGAGCAGTGGGAGTATGACAAACCTCCTCACCGAACAGTTGTCTCGTACACTGAGCTTCCTCTGGCCGGCCTCGGAACTACTCGGTTGATACCAACATGAGTGCTGAACTATTCCGCTGGTACAGACGCTATAATCCGGTCAGGATGCTCAAAAAGACTGTCCCGCCAGGCCGCAGCGAGCGAAGAGGCGAGGCGTACGCTTCGGTACGTTGAACCTCTGAGCGATGTGAGAATGCCGCTGACGGGCTTTTTCAGCATCCTGCTGGATCTGGTTGCATTCACGTGAAGTTTCCAGTACCGTGACACGCGGTCAGTTTCATCATGCGAGCAGAAGCAGACAAGACAGGAACACGAAGCAGCGGACTCAGCGTTATCCCTATTCGAGCAGGAGCCTGGATCGGCGGTGCACTGCTCGTCCTCATCGGCTGCGCCAAGCATCTTGAGTTCCCTCCAATGGGTCCTCCCCTCTCCACCAGCGCTAAACTGGAAACAACATCCACACTGAAGGACCTCACGCTTCGCTATACTGATTCATGCGGACACCTCCAGGAAGTTCAGTTAGGGGAACGCCTGCAAGACGCGTTACAGCAGAGCCTTCGCCGAACCTTTGAGCGTGTGGTGACGGAGGGAGCAGAAACTGCCGACACCCCAGACCATCTCATCCAGGTCGACCTGGTTGACTCGTCCTTCGATCTCAACAAGGAGGCGCTCTATGACCGCGCCCCCGCGCTCTTACATCTCAACGCGATCGCGCGGGTCTACGACCGAACGGGGACGTTGCTCCGGCAAACAGACATCACGGTGTCCCGTCAAGAGCGATTGCGACTCGAACAGCTCTCAAAGAACTGCGATTACGTCATTGATCCGTTCATCCGCGATGCCACGATCGACTTTGCAACCCGAGTCGCCTTTACGGCCAAGCAAGTCGCCGCAAGCCAGGATGGGCTCAGCTCGCTCGAACCGACTGCTCCATCGGCAGGAAGTGCTGCCGTACCTCCTACGGTCAAGCCGGCACTGGCCCAACCACCACTCGCCTCTGCCAGCGCTTCAACCACCCTCCGTTTCAAAGCTCTGCTCCTCGACGAAAATAGCGACCTCCTGCTGGAAGGAGGCGAACATATCCGTGTCCGCGTCGACGTCGTCAACACCGGAACAACACTAGTGGAGAACGCTTCGGCTTCTTTGACCGGAACTCGACTCGTCCTCGAACAGTTTCCCACGACCGTCTTGAGAATCCCGCCGCTGCAACCGAGCCAAACAAAGTCGTTGGAGTTTGTCGCCACCCTCCCCCTGCTCGCACAGTCCGAGCAGGCCGAGATTCGGGTGATCGTGGAAGAACGCAGCGGAGCCTCACCCCCACCGCAAACCCTGTCGCTCACGATTGCCCCGACAGGATCCAGGGGGAACAATGTCGATCAGGTATCGCCCCAAACATCAACCGTTCAGCACCCGGAAACCTCTGTCATCGCCATCGGCCTCAGTGCTACCTTGACGCAGCAGGTTCCGTCACGCAAACACGCATCACATGATGCAGAAACGGTCGCCAAGTACTTCCAGACGCTCGGAGGTGTGCCCGCTTCCAATGTCGCTCTGTTGACGGACCGCAAGGCCACCTTCGCACAGATCGAGAAAACCCTGCGCGAATGGCTCCCAGCTCGTTCGACAAAAGAAGGGACTGTGATTATCTATTTTTCCGGCCACGCCATGGTCTCCCCAAGGGGAGAAATCATGCTTGTCCCATACGACGGGACGAAGACACCAACTAGCCTCTACCGGCTGAGCGCGCTGGAATCAGTCCTCGCCAAGCTGAACCCCAACCAGGCCATCGTGATCTTCGACGGAAAAACGTCCCCTATTATCGACCAACCCAAGACGGCCGCTCCCCCGCGATGGGACCTGGATGGGGAGAACACGATTCGATTGATTGCCGTGGAGGGCCTTGCAGCCGGGATCGAAGACGATGCCCATCGCCACGGACTCTTCACCTATTACTTGTTACGCGGTCTTCGTGGAGAAGCGGATACGAACCGAGATGGGAAAGTCACGCTCGGAGAGATGAGTGGATTCGTACGGCAGAAAGTCGCCTGGGCCTCAAAATCTCAGTTTAATGTAACCCAACGCCCGCAGCTGATCCCGCTGCTGAAACCGGACGACAAGGCTGCAGACATCGTCCTGACTACACTGCCCTCTCTTGCCGCATCGGAAACGCCTTAGCTCTGGCAATTCTTCCCTGGTTCAGACAGCACAAGAGTCGAACTCTGTCTGGCAACGTACACGACCGGACCCCAATTTCCTCCCACGATCAATGGAAAGCAGGGATAACCGTTGTTAGAATGGTCTCCAGATACCATTCACCTTCTTGGGGAAATCAAAGGTCTTCTCAAGTTCTTTGAGTTGATCACCTGAGTAGATTCTTGTGGCTTCAGGTATGTCGACAAATTCACGCATCGGGCGCCCGAGAGAGGGAAGCCCATTTTTGCGAAATATCTTTTTTATCAAGAAGATTTCGCATGCAAGAAAATCAGCGGCTTGAAGAGGAACTGTGGCGGGGTAGTAAATCCCATCGACGGTGCGGTCCTCCTTATGTTTGAAAGATGGCGCCGGGAATTCCTGCTCGTCGAGGTACGCCCTCAATTGACTACTCCCAGGATCACCTGACTCATAAATATATGCGATGGGCGTTTTGACATTTTGCCGTCTAGCCCATAGCTTGACACGTTCTGCACAAACCAAAGCACATAACACATAGGCATTGATCTTCGACTTTCTTTTCCTTTCCTGGGAAAAAGATTCTTTCCAAGCATTGATCTCGATACCGACACTAAACTTATGGAAGGTATGCTTCTTGATCACACCCAACAAATCGCACCATAGGCGTAGTCGCTTATCCGCTTTGCCTTTCCATTCTATAAATTCACCTCTAAAGTTCTGGCAATCTGCCGCATGAAATGTCTTGAGGTGATAATTACCAAGGACTGCCCGCCATTCATCCGAGAATTCAGACCAAACCTTTGCGCTCGACACAAAACCCGCTACAACCATATAGGGGTGCTCGTGCTCCTGGCCGCTAGCATCAAAGTACGCAGTGAACATACCTATAAGGGTTGCTGACTCATAAAGGACCCAGATGGAGACTCATCGCTAGATGCTAACTGAGGTAATAGGAGTTCATGTTAATACTCCTCTCTATGATACTAGCCTGAACTTCCTGTTACTGAGTCAAGCACAGCACTCACGGCGCAGACAGAACCTATGCCGGTTGCTGTCAGTAGTCACGCTCTCGCACAGTATGGTGGAAATCCCAGTACTGGCGTGCAATCGCTAGTGATGAGACATAAAAAGAGGGTGGAAAGTTTCCTCCCCACCCTCTCTTCATCGGCTTTGATGCGAATACAGGCGAGTGATCGCCTGTGATCACACGCTACGTCTACTGGCTGCTGACTTGCAAATGAATACTTCCTGTTTCCGCTAGCGCAGGGTTAATGGTGATTGTGTACGTATCCGTGGTGGCCAGCGTCACCGTATTGAGATTAAAGCTAGCCGCAGAACTCGTCGTCCCTGCCTGCAAGACTCCGCTCGGCGTATAGAGGTTCACTGCTACGCTGTCGAACTTATTATTGGTCGCTTTGATCGTGACCTGCTGATTGGCCGTACCGCTGAACGTGTAGCGACCGCTCTGGCCAGCTCGGCTGATCATAATCGGCCTCGGCGCAGCATTGATCTTGAGGGAGTCTGATACCTCCGTAGAAAGCGTCAACGTCATGTTACCGGTATAGGGTCCGCCTGGACGAACCAGCACGGTATAGGCACCGGTGGTCGGCAATGGGTTCGGCACTTCCAGTGCGCCACCCGCTGTCCCCACGGCCGTTGTGGCAATCGGAGTACCATCTTGGGTCAGCAATGACACCGTGCTGGACGTGAGCCCCACCGACGTCAGCCCCAAGGTCACCCACTGACCGGCATTGCCATTGAACGTATATCGTGCCGTCTTGCCCGGCTTATTCAGCCCGACCGTCACTGGCGCGCCATCAAGAGCGATCGTGCCCGTAACCGGAGAAGAAAGAGCAAGGGTCGCGCTCCCGGTGTAATTGCCGACTGGATCGACTACGATCGTATAGGTCCCTGTTTCTGGCAACGCCGCACTGGGATCGAGACTGCCACCGCTAGGACCAATCGTGGTCGACGCCAAAGCGCTCCCATCCGGTTTCAACATCGACACCGTACTCGACGCAATCGACACCCCGGTAAGGCCGAGATTCACCCATTGGCCGGCTGTTCCGTTAAAGGTGTAGAGCGCACGTTGGCCCGGAACAGTCAAGGTCGGAGTGACCGCGACTTGGTCGATCATGATGGGACCAGTCAGGTCTGGTGCGTTGTAGAGCGCCAGTTTTGCATTCCCTGTATAGCTCAACTCCGGATCAACGAGCACGGCATAGGTCCCTGAAGTGGGAAGCACTTGCGCGTCAAGCACCGCACCCGTATGGGCGAAGGACTTGGGTTGACCGAGAGGGCTTCCATCCGGCTTGAGGATGGACACATAGCCGCTGCGGATCGTCGTCTCGCTCAATTGCAAACTGACCGCTTGGCCGGCAGTACCCGAAAAGGTATATCGGGCATTCTGCCCTGCACGGCCAATGGCAACCGGTACTGTCGAACCCTGAGGAACGATCGCACCCTCCAATTCGTTTGAAACGGTGATGGTGAAGCTTCCTGTGTAGGTGCTGAGCGGATCGAAGAAAATCGTATAGGTCCCGGTTGCCGGCAATTCCACAAGATCTATACTGCTACCATTCATCTCGCTCGAAGAGATGGTCGCTCCTGAATCGGCAGTAAATTGATACGCCGTTGCGGATGTCTGGACCTGCGTCTGTGAGGAGAGTGGCCGAGTGCCCATAGTGGCATAGTAGTTCCTGACGGCGGTCGGCTGTCTGGCAATCAGACTCCCATCCGGCCCATAGACCGACACCTGAAATTGCGTAAGGCTGACCGAACTAAAACCGAGATTGATGCGTTGCCCGGCTGTGCCCTGAAAGGTCATTGCGCCATTCTTGTTCGGAGTGGCAATCTTGACCGTCACAGGCTCCCCTCCGACAGCAACACGCCCATTGTATTCGAGGTCTGCCGCCACGATAGCCGGTGGGAGGGAGCCCTCTGCAGCATGAGTGATTTCTGTGGCTACACTGAACGTGATTCCCGCTGACACAAGCGTGAGCGATGCCGCTACAACTGCTACTCGGCACTGCACCCATGGACATAGGCTGCGCATAGTCGCCCTCCTAATTGTTCAAAATAAGAACGTCGATGGTTCGCTGTATTTGCTACCGCATGAAATCTTTTATTGCGATTCCGGCTCGTCCGGCGGACTGTACCCTTTTTTGTATGCAAGGTGCAATCCCCCCAAGCCCTCTGTGGCCAATATTCCCAACCCCCAAACGAGGGGATAGCAGTACTGACCATCCAGAATAACGGGTGTGGTGATAGCTGAATAGCTGATGAGAAAAGAGAGCGAATATTCTAACGACCTCTACCGAGACGGAAAAGAGTCATCAGGGGCACAACACGCTCATGCCCAGTAGGCGGACGCAAAAAAAGAGGGTGAGGAGCTTTCTCCCCACCCTCTCTTTTATCAGCTTAACTGATGAAGCTTACGAGGATCTGCTCGGTGAGCGATTACTCGCCCTTGCAGAAGCTCCGCTCATAATTGATGATGTGCCAGGCTTCTTCCTCGGTGATCGCAGCCGGGACCAAGGAGACCATTCCGGTTCCAGGGCTGCCGTTCTTGATGACCCACATAAGCTCGCCATCTTTCCGCTTCTTGTGGAACTTGCAATTGGTGAAGTCGCGTGGGCTCGGATTGAGGATCTTGCCCGCTTCGCCCTGTCCATCGCCGCCCTTACCGTGGCAATTGAAACAGGTGCCTTTCCCTTCATACAGCGCTTTACCCTTGGCGATGCTTTCAGGTGACGATGCGACCGGATTCTTCAGTGCCTTTGCATCCGCCATCTGGTCCGGTGGAACGCGAGGCTTGGTC
The DNA here is from genome assembly GCA_016788465.1 of Nitrospira sp. Lineage (GTDB taxonomy): Bacteria > Nitrospirota > Nitrospiria > Nitrospirales > Nitrospiraceae > Nitrospira_D. Next base: position 14,484 of record JAEURV010000174.1, read on the forward strand.
GGATCCTTTTCTTCGGCTCCCACCACCGAGACAGAGAGAAACATCACCGCTGCAGCGATTCCCAAAAACTTGGACAGATACCCCATCACATGTCCTCCTTGAAGTGTTAAACCCACCCAGCCCGAATAGAACATCAGGCCGCCGACTCATCTTTTCGAATTTGAACAATCAGTTAAACGCTCGAACTATACCAACCAGTCTAAATTTCTGTCAAGAAAACATCCCTCTGCACCGGCGAGATTATTTTCCTGTGGTAATGGTACGAAGCTTCAAACCTCATGCCAATCGATCAAAAAAGAAACCTTGTAAACCTCGTTAGTTATGCGGCTTGTCAACTCGCCTTATTCTCTGTTTGATCTGTCCGTGACACCTTTGCGCCTCACCAAGGCCATCCACGCCTCATTGAAGAAGCTCGTGAGGATCCGATGGTCCTGGTCGCTTGAAAAACTAATGAATGCCCAAGGAGAAGGAGTTACCGTTTCAGCACAATATCGCGAGCGACTTTACCGCTTGGGCCAAATGGTTTTTGCGGTTTACCGTTGAGTTCGGCCTTCACGCCTCCCGCGTTCCCGAGGGTGAGGATAAATTGATCCTGCCCAGTCCAATGCCCCTTTTCCCCTGGCCGGAGCAAGGACTCCTGAGGACTTCCGTTATCGATCTGCACGACTACCCAGCTCAACTCGGTCGCTTCCAGATCCAAAACCAGTTGCCCATCCCCATGACTCTCAATGGCATTTAAACCGATTCCTGCCAGAGGGCCATCACTGCCAGGAGAACCCACCGACCCTCCAGACGTCGACTCAGGTTCAACTCGGGACGCCACCACCTCGGGCACAGCTGATTCCTGTCGACGCAGAGTCTCCACCGACGCTTTGGAGGAGACTCCAGCCGGCGATTCAACCGATTTCGCTGGGTCGGTCGTACGCTCAGGCTCGCGCGTCCCGGATTCTGGCAGGTCTTTATTTGGTTGAGTGGCCCGTTTCGTAGCAGCAGTCTGCTCTGGTGCACCACGGCGAAAGACGGTGGATTGCTCACGACTCAATAAAAACACCAAGGTCAGGATGGCAATTCCAATGGCAATCGCCACCGCCTTCCGATTGGCTTGACGCTTACGATCCTCCTCGACCTGACGAACCTTGAGCCGCTCGCGTTCGTCTTGCTTCTCATAAAAGGAGCCGGCCGATTGAATAAACCGATGAATCGCATCCTCTTCGTCCAATCCGAGCGACCGCGCGTACGACCGCACGAACCCCCGCGCGAAGACCTGGTCGGGCAATTTGGCAAAGTTGCCGTCCTCGAGCGCCTTGACGAAATCCGTGCGAATACGGGTTTTCGATGCCACTTCATCGAGGGTCAATCCCTTGGTTTCACGGACCTGCCGAAAGAATTCGCCGACCGACTCCATAGGTCTCCTACTTCAATCGCGTCAAAAGATCTGACGCCGCCGTCGCCAATTCACCGCCCTTGTCCAGCGTCGC
>JAEURV010000239.1 GCA_016788465.1 Nitrospira sp.
TTCGCACAGGCGCCAGTTGCCAAGAAAATCAGCATTCGTATGGGACCGGCGCTCGACACCATGCGGGAACTCGCTGGTCCATTTGACCTCATCTTCATCGATGCGGACAAGACCAACTACCTGAATTACTATCGACGTTCATTCGATCTGCTGGCGCCCAAAGGCGTGATTCTGATCGACAACGTGCTCTGGAGCGGCGATGTCCTGAAACAGCCGCCACCAGACGAATCCACCGCTGCAATTCAAGAACTCAATCGTACCGTTGCAGCTGATCCACGTGTGTCTGCCGTGCTGGTGACGATTCGGGACGGGATTTTGGTGATAAAGAGAATAGGGCCGTACTGTAATTGACGTGTCTCGCTCAAAAGGTAGAAGCTCAGCTCACTACGCTTTCGATAGAGTCAGATGGCTGACGGGCAAGACGATAGCCGTACCCGTAGCTGTACCTATTCCGATACAGGGTTGTATCCTTTTAGATCCTCTCTCCTGATATATCCACTCTATCATTAAACGAGGATGTGTTCCCTGGAGACTTCCAGGGGGCGAGGGAATGCTGTATTCTCCCTTCATGTAGTACGGCCTAGGTGTGACATCGTGCGCCTCATCTTACAGAGCGTGGAATGGCAAGATGCTTGCTCAATGACCTAGAAGATATGGAATCCTCGTATTGAACTCATCTGTGTGGAGTGACATATCAGCTCAGAAAGGAGAGATGCCATGGCGAAACGAGCAGTGCTCATCGGGATCAACAAGTATCAAGTTCCCGGGTCGGATCTGAATGGGTGTGTCAATGACGTCAAGAATCTGAGCGGAGTGTTGAAGACCTATTACGGTTTCCAGGACAAGGATATCACGACCCTCACCGACCTGAAGGCCACAAAGAAAGCTATGCAAGCGGCGATTCAGAAACTCATCAAGAGTGGGAAGAAAGGCGACACCTTGTTGTTCCACTATTCCGGGCATGGTTCGAATGTGCCGGATGACAATGGAGATGAAGCAGATCGCCGTGACGAAATCCTATGTCCGACTGATTTGGATTGGAAGGATGCGTTACGTGATGATTGGCTTCGGAAGACCTTCAATAAGCTTCGGAAGGGTGTCAATCTCACGGTCATCATGGACTGCTGCCACTCCGGCACCATTACGCGTGCCATCCTTCCACCTGATGCCCCCAGAAGAGAACGGTTCCTTCCCTGTCCGCTTGATTTTATGGCCACCGAATCAGGCCGAAAGCTTCGCGGAACTGTTCAAGGTCAACTGGGCAAGGCCTCTCGTGAGCGCAAGCGAAAGAACGATGTTGTTCATGCTGATATTCAGGAGATGCTGATCACCGGTTGTCGTGCTACCCAAACCTCCGCCGATGCACATATCGGTGGGACCTATAACGGGGCCCTCACCTATTACCTTATCGAGTCGATCAAAGAAGCGGAGGGCAAATTGACCTATCGAGAGTTACACCGACGAACTCTGGCCAAACTTAAGGCAGAAGATTTTGATCAGATCCCCCAATTGGAAGGACAGCGCACCTCATTTGACCGCCAATTTCTGAGCTAGTTAGCCGGAAGCCGTAGCAGTTTCTTGGTCGCCGTGGTCTCAATGATTTTTGCAGAACACCGACTCGTCCGACGTGCTCAAGAAAGGATGTGCTGATGAAGAGAAAGCAGAGGGGAGCCAAGTCCCATGATTCAGACTGTGTGGTCCGCGAGATGGATTGGGACGAGTTTGAAGCCGCGCTTTCTCGTTCAGCACGTGGAGGAAAATCACGAGCCGCCTCCGATCAGGCGTTGCGAGATCAATTCGGGGCGGAACAATTTGAGCGGCTACAACGCCTGGCAGAACGGGTGCGATCGGTGCGCAGCAAGCGAGAACCGCTCCGTGGCAACGTTATTTTCATCCCTGGCATCATGGGATCTGAATTGACGGTGACCGACGACGGCGATGAGGACACGATTTGGATCAGTTTTCTCAGGTTGATGTGGGGAGGTATTGGCAAGCTTCGGCTGGCCAAGGATGGAGTTCGGGAAGCCGATTCGAATTTGCGAGTACAGGCCAGCGGACTCGACAAACGCAGCTATGCCGAGACGATTCTGTGGTTGAAGGCATACTGGAATGTGGAACCATTTGCCTATGATTGGCGGAAAGATCTCGACCAGGCCGCGGAGCGGTTGAAAAGTCTCGTTGAAACCAAATTCCAAAACCAACCGGTCCATCTGGTAGCCCACTCGATGGGTGGTCTGGTGTCTAGGAATTTTATCCGGCTCTATCCCAAGGTGTGGAAGGCCATGTTGGAGCCGAAGAAGGTGCAGGGTGGGCGACTCATTATGCTCGGTACACCGAATTACGGGTCCCATGCCATTGCGCAGGCGATGGTGGCCAAGGAAAAACTCGTGAAATGGCTGGCCGCAGCGGATTTGCGACACGATTTGGACGAGGTGCTGGAAGTGCTCAACGGATTCGTGGGGAGTTACCAACTGCTGCCGTCACCTGCCAAACTCCCTGCATCGGAACAAGCGATCTATACCCCGAGCAATTGGGGCTCCTATCCCGTCGTGGCGTCGCATCTGACTCGTGCGCGGAAGTTCCATGAAGATCTTGATGCCTCGGCCTCGATCGATCCGGAGCGGATGACCTATATCGCCGGCTGCAATCACGAGACGCTGAGCGGGGTGACGATCAGTGGTCCTGGTCGGTTCGAGTTTGACACGACCTTGCAAGGGGATGGCCGTGTCACGCACGCTCTGGGGCTGCTGCCGGGAGTACCGACGTATTACGTCGATGAAATCCATGGCGATCTTCAGAAACATGAGCAGGTGCTTGAAGCCATCGACGAGATCTTACGCACCGGCAAGACCGGCGCGCTGGCGACGGAGCCGGTGGCTGCACGCGCTGTCCGCGCGCTGACCTCGACGCGTGCCCGTGCCGTTCAAGATCGCCAAGATGCGGAGCAGATCCGCCGCATTGCGGAAGAGACGAAGGCCGAGCGGAGCAGTACAGCCGATCGTCGTCTGGCCGAGGCGCTCCTTCGCCAGGCCATTATGGCACAGGCGCCTTCTGTATCGCGGACTACGACGGATACGGTGCCAACCGTATCAAGGGTACGAGCAGCACCACGGTCGGTTCGAGAGCCCATTGCACTGAAGATTGAAGTCATCCACGGCGACATTCGCGATATAAAGGCACCGGCGGTGGTGGCTGGCCACTATCGGGGGGTGCCTCCAGTGCGGGCGGTCGGGGCGCTGGATCAGGCGCTCGAGTTTTGGATTTCTCGGGCCGTCAAGCGAGGCATGATCG
>JAEURV010000292.1 GCA_016788465.1 Nitrospira sp.
ATTGTCGTTCCCCAGCCTTCTATGGAAGAAAAGGGGATCACCACGATGCGCTTGCATCGCTTGCACTTCAGTTCCAAGCCTTGTCCGCACACTTTGGCAATCAATTGTCCGCATTCACAGCGCGTTTCGAGAGCCGAACAAGGCTCCGGAGAAGACGTTTTTGTACTTGTCATGGCGCTCAGGATATTTTTCGTGAAATTGAGAACGATTATTAATATCCCGATCACTGCTTTGCTGTCAAGACATAATTTCGATTGGGGAGGACTGCCAGTGTCTCCAAATATTTCGTATAATTTCAGACGCGTATGAAGCCCGGTATGGTTCAGGGAGCGATATTGTTACTCATGGTTGTGGGCTTGTGGGGCTGTGTGACGCAGTTGCCTTCAATGGTTGATCCACATGAGGTGACGGAGAGTCTTGTTGTTGGGAGGGTTGTCACGGTGTTGACCGGTGACAGATCTCGGAAGTATCGACCCGCTGTGCGGTTCATGGAATTAGAGGACCAAGCGTTGCACAAGCGATTTCAAGTCGAAATCAACTCGCATGATCAATACTTTGCCGTCAATCTGCCGTCAGGGCAGTATCGCCTGACTCGGGTACAGATCAGCGAAGGACCGTTTATGTCCATGGCGGATCTATCGATGGCTTTTCCGGTCGATGCTACTGCCACTACATATGTGGGAAGTTGGAAATTGGGAGTTGATTCACCGCGTTATGGACGGATGATCGTGGCTTCTGCGTCATCTGATCAAGTCGAAACTGCAAAGGCACGAGATTTTATCGATAGTCAGTATCCAATGTTCAAGGGGAGCTCGCTGATTGAAGCGCTTCCGCAGCCGGCGCAAATGGAAGCACGGCTCTATGAAATCATGCCGTACCCGCGGTATCCGAAATATTTTCGTCGGCACTGGTGGTAAGGATGACGACATCGTGAAGACCTCTCAGTTCTCTCGGGGTTCTCTTGCGATTCTCGTTCTAGCCCTCGCCATACTGGGAGCTTGCGCAGACATACGGCCATCCTCTCCATCCACTGTTACGAAACGCGCCCAGATGCACATGGGAACCCTCGTCACAGTCACGGTTCTGGCTTCCGACAAAAACGTAGGTGATCGCGCCGTCCAGGCCGCATTCGACGAGATCAAGCGTCTCGAGCAATTATTAAGCACCTGGCGTCCTGACAGTGAACTCTCACGGGTGAATGCCGAAGCTGGTCGCCAATCGGTAAAGGTAAGCCGAGAGACATTTGAACTGGTGGTCCGATCTCTGGAGTTGGCACAACTCACCCGGGGAGGGTTCAATATTGCTTTAGGACCTGCGATCGAAGCTTGGAGTATCACCGAACGGCAGCATATTCCCGATGAACAAGTATTGGAACTATTGAAGCCTCTCGTTGATTGGACAAGCATTCAAACCAATAAGGAGGCCAGCACTGTTTATCTGCCGCAGAAGGGAATGCGCATTGATGTCGGTGGGGTCGGAAAGGGCTATGCCGCGGATCGGGCGGTCGAGGTCATGAAACGAGCAGGTGCCCAAGGTGGCGTTGTCGCGTTATCCGGAGACATAAAAGCCTTCGGTATGCTCTCCGAACGAAGTGGGTTTCCCGTAGGGATCAGGCACCCTCGTGAGGAGGGAGCGCTGATCGGTATCATCGATTTACATGACGAAGCGGTTTCAACGGCCGGGGACTACGAGCGGTTCTTCGAACGAGATGGTGTGCGATATCACCATATCCTAGACCCACACACGTTGCAGCCTGCACGTGGCTGTCAGAGTGTAACGGTCATTGCCAAGGACGGTACGATGGCCGATGGGTTGGACACAGGTATCTTTGCGCTCGGACCGGAAAACGGAATGGCGCTGGTAGAACATTTGCCGGATGTTGAGGCAATCATCATCGATGCGAACGGTACCCTGATGCTGTCCTCGGGGCTTCGTGATCGGTTGGGGGCGCCATGAGAATCGGCTTCACCGGTTATCGAGCGGTTTTCAAGTCGTAACTGATCGAGAACTTTATCGATATCTGGGGACGTTCAAGTGGGTGAGCAAATTTCACTGGCGGGCCGTTTCTGACATCTTCCAACGCAACTTGGTCCAATGCCGTGTTCCCTGAACCCTTGGCGATGCGTACATC
>JAEURV010000321.1 GCA_016788465.1 Nitrospira sp.
CCCTGGTCTCTCACCGGCTGAGGTGGAGCGGTTGGTGACCTATCCGATCGAGCTGCAGCTTACGGGCGTTCCCGCGCTCACGGAAATGCGTTCCCTCACAAAAGTCGGATTGTCGCTCATTACAATCGTGTTCGACGACTCCATGGACATCAACTTGGCCAGGCAATTGGTGTTGGAACGATTACTTGAAGTGGAAGAACAGCTCCCTCCCGGTGCTGAACCCATGCTGGTGCCGAACAGTACCGGCTTGGGCGAGGTGTTTCAGTATTATTTGGACGCGCCTCAGGGAGCCGCAACCGATGCGGAAGTCGAACATCAAAGCTTGATTGCACAGCGTACGATCCAAGATTGGGTCATTCGTCCTATTCTGAAAAGCACACCGGAGGTCATCGACGTCAATTCGATGGGCGGGTATGTCAAACAGTATCAAGTGCTGGTTGAGCCTGGGCTCTTGCGAAAATACAACTTGACGCTCCGCGAAGTTTTTGATGCCGTGGCGAAGAACAATGCCAACGCCGGCGGCAATATCCTAGAGAAGCACGCCGAAAAATACATCGTGCGAGGGACTGGGCTGATCCGCTCACTTGAGGATATCGAGCGCATCGTGGTGAGGGAGACCGGAGGAACTCCGGTCTATGTCTCTGATGTGGCGCAAGTGATGATCAATCATGCGGTGCGGCACGGAGCCACGGTCCTCAATGGGGATCGTGAAGTAGTGAGCGGCATCGTCCTCATGTTGAGGGGCGGGAATGCGCGGGATGTCGTCGAAGGCTTGAAGACGCGTGTGAACGAGATTCATGCCAAGGGCCTCCTGCCGAATGGATTGCGGATTGTTCCGTTCTACGATCGGATCGAACTGATCACGGAAGCCTTGAACACCGTCTACAAGTCGCTGACGGAAGGGGTCGTGCTGGTTGTTGTCGTCTTATTCCTCTTTCTTGGCAATATCCGCAGTGCGCTCATCGTGGTGGGGACGCTGGTCTTGGCACCACTGGCTACATTTATCGTCATGGGACAGATTGGGTTGACCGCCAATCTGATGTCACTGGGAGGACTCGCAATCGCGATCGGGATGATCGTCGACGGATCGGTCGTCGTCGTGGAAAACGTCTACCGCCATCTCTCGCACCATTCGTCCGCCACCATGCCGAGATTGCAGCTCGTCACCAATGCTGTCAAGGAAGTCGGACAACCGGTCGTGTTCGGTATTCTGATCATCATTCTGGTGTTTTTTCCGCTCTTGTCGCTCCAGGGCATGGAAGGCAAGATGTTCAAGCCATTAGCCTATACCATCATGATCGCGCTGCTGGTGTCCCTGCTTCTCTCGCTCACGCTGTCGCCGGTTCTCTGTTCGCTTGCCCTGCGACAAGGCAGTGAAGAAGATCCGTGGATTGTGAGAATAGCGAAGGGGGTCTATGCGCCTGCGCTCCATTGGGCGCTTGGACACCGAACTCTTGTTCTGGCAATGGCCGTCGGCGCGCTTATCGGAGCATTGTCATTAGTGCCATCCCTGGGGACGGAATTCATCCCGACTCTGAACGAAGGAACGGTTGCCCCGCAGACGATCCGGCTTCCCAGTGTGTCGCTGCCTGCCTCCATTGAGATCGAGAAGCGGATGCAGCAGGCGATCATGGAGTTCCCAGAAGTGGAGATGGTGGTCTCCAAGATCGGGCGAACAGAGCTCGGCAACGATCCGCAAGAACCGAATGAAAGCGATCCGGTCGTTCGGCTCAAGCCGCTGGATCAATGGACGACGGCGAAGACCATGCCGGAGCTCATGCAGAAGTTCCGTGAACGGTTGACCTCGGTTTCTGGGGCGACCTTCCTCATCAGTCAACCCATTCAGCAACGAGTCGATGAGTTGATTTCCGGTGTGCGTACGGAAGCCACAGTGAAGCTGTTCGGCGACGATCTGGAGACCCTTCGGAACAAAGCGCAAGAGATTGCCGAGGTGCTCGAATCCGTGCGAGGCGTTCGGGACATCAAAGTGGAGCAATTGTACGGACAACCGTATCTCACCATCGATATCGACCGCAGCAAGATCGCCCGTCATGGGATCAATGTGGCCGATGTGCGGGAAATCATCTCGACGGCCATCGGGGGAGAGGTCGCAACCCGCGTCTATGAAGGGCAGCAACGGTTCGATCTCGTCGTGCGGTTTCCAAAACCGTACCGA
>JAEURV010000347.1 GCA_016788465.1 Nitrospira sp.
AAAACACAAAGGGCCCGGCGGTTGCCCACCGAGCCCTCATGCTTGCCTTCAAGCTATTGGCTATTAGCCATCAGCTCTTTGGTCTTAGTACATCCCCTCCATGCCGTGGCTGTGGCCATGTCCACCGCCGGCGGCTGGTTCCTTCTTCTCTTCGGGGAGCTCGGTGATCATGACTTCGGTCGTGAGCATCAAGCCTGCCACGCTGGCCGCGTTCTGCAACGCGCAGCGCGAGACCTTGGTCGGATCGATGATGCCGGCCTTGATCATGTCGACATATTCGTCCGAGGCGGCGTTATACCCGCCGTTGACGTTCTTGTCTTCCCGGACCTTGCCCACGACGACGGAAGCTTCCGCACCCGCGTTCGTAGCGATCTGCCTGACCGGCTCTTCGAGCGCACGCCGGACGATGTCAAGTCCGACTTTCTGCTCTGCCGGAACATCCTTGATCCCATCGAGCCCCTTGATGCAGCGGAGGTACGCGGTACCGCCGCCCGGGACGATGCCTTCTTCCACGGCCGCTTTGGTGGCGTGCAGGGCATCCTCGACACGAGCCTTCTTCTCCTTCATCTCGGTCTCGGTCGCGGCACCCACATTGATGACCGCCACGCCGCCCACGATCTTCGCCAGCCGCTCTTGCAGCTTCTCCCGATCATAGTCCGATGTGGTCTCGTCGATCTGGGCCTTGATCTGCTTCACACGGCCTTCGATCTTCTTGGCATCGCCGTAGCCTTCGACGATCGTGGTGTTGTCCTTGTCGATCGTGACGCGCTTGGCGCGGCCCAGATCGGTCAACTTGACGTTCTCAAGCTTGATCCCGATATCTTCCGAGATCACCTGACCGCCGGTGAGGATCGCAATGTCCTCCAGCATGGCCTTACGGCGATCGCCGAAGCCTGGGGCCTTCACCGCAGCAACGTTGAGGGTGCCGCGCAGCTTGTTCACCACGAGGGTGGCCAGCGCTTCACCTTCGACTTCTTCCGCAAGGATGACGAGCGGCTTGCCCATCTTGGCGACCTGCTCGAGCAGCGGGAGGAGATCCTTCATGCTGCTGATCTTCTTTTCGTTGATCAGGATGAGCGGTTCTTCCACGGAGCATTCCATCCGCTCGGCGTTGGTGACGAAGTACGGAGAAATGTAGCCGCGATCGAACTGCATGCCCTCGACCACGTCCAACGAGGTCGTCATGGACTTGGCTTCTTCCACCGTGATGACGCCGTCTTTGCCGACCTTTTCCATGGCTTCCGCGATCAAGTCGCCGATGGTCTTGTCGTTATTGGCGGAGATGGTGCCCACTTGGGAGATCTCAGTCTTATTTTGGCAGGGCTTGCTGAGCTTCTTGAGCTCGGCAGTCACAGCCTCGACGGCCTTGTCGATGCCCCGCTTGATTTCCATGGGATTCGCGCCGGCGGTGATGTTCTTCGCGCCCTCGCGGAAAATGGCTTGGGCCAAGACCGTGGCGGTGGTGGTGCCGTCACCAGCCGTGTCGCTGGTCTTGCTGGCTACCTCACGAACCAGCTGAGCGCCCATATTTTCGTACGGGTTCTTCAGCTCGACTTCCTTCGCCACCGTGACGCCGTCCTTGGTGATGGTCGGAGCGCCGAACTTCTTATCGAGAATCGCATTGCGGCCCTTCGGGCCGAGGGTCGCCTTCACGGCGTCTGCGAGCTGGTTCACCCCTTTCAGGATGGAGGCGCGCGCTGTATCGCCGTACAAAAGTTGCTTTGCCATTATCTTTCCTCCGTGTTAATCAAAAGTTGCGAATGTTTGTAAAGTGTAAAAGCCAGAAAGTGCACTGCGTCACTTTCGGACTTGCCGACTTTTCCACTGCTGCTATGCCGTGAAGATCCCCAGAATGTCTTCTTCTTTGAGGATCAAGCACTCTTCATCCTCAATGCGGAGCTTGCTGCCCGAATACTTGTCGAACAGAACATGATCGCCGACCTTGACGTTTTCCACCTTCTTGCCGACCGCCTGCACGACTCCCCGTTGCGGTTTTTCTTTTGCCGAATCCGGCACGTAAATTCCGCCGGCGGTTCGTTCCAATTCTTCGGTATAGGTGACAAACACTCGCTCGCCCAGGGGTTGAAAGCCCTTGGCGACATTCTTCTTTTCCTTCTCAGCTGTACCCATGGCAGAACCTCCTCCTGATGAAAGTGAACTCGTTAGGTGTTGACGGTTTGGGAATTGAGCCGAACTCGGTTGCGATCCCAGCAGTCTTGCAACTGATGAGGAGATAGTCCTTTGTTCCCCCAAGTCAAGAGGGGAATCGAGGTTTTTTATCGTCCGAACATTCTTGCCCCTTCTGGCCAACGCACATCATAACTCATTGTGATCTCAATACTCTATGTCTATTTAGGTGAACGGCTAGGGCGGAATGGCCCAGGATATCATGCTCGGAGCTGGTCGAAATCTTTGATGTCTTTCTTCATAAAGTCACGGAGACGTTTGATGATGCGCGCTTCTAATTGGCGGGTTCGTTCTTTTGTAATGCCGTACTTCTCGCCGAGATCATCCAGGGTCAAGGGATGTTCCGATAAAATGCGATTTCTCAAAATGTCTTCGTCTCGCTCTTCCAGTGTGTGAATAAACTCTGCAAGTTTAGCCCGGAAGAGCGTCTTCAGCTGATGATCGGCGAGTTGTTCGTCTGCTGGTTCTTGATGGGACGGTAAGACATCGAGCAGGGTCTGTTCCTGATCCTCACCGATCGGCTGGTCGAGCGAGAGTTCCCAGTTGCCCAGGCGTTGATCCATTTCAACCACGTCGCGCTCACGCACATTCAGGCGATCTGCGAGTAATTTCGTGTCGGGTGAGAAGCCTTCACGCTCGAGCTTGGCCTTCTCCTTTTTGAGGTTATAGAACAGCTTTCGTTGATCCTGGGTCGTGCCGACTTTCACCAGCCGGAAGGTATGCAGGAGGTATCGGAGGATGTAGGCTCGTGACCACCAGGCCGCATAGGCATAGAAACGGACGTTCTTGGAGGGGTCGAACTTCTTGATGGCCTGCATCAGGCCGACGTTGCCTTCTTGAATCAGATCCATGTGATCCGCGCCGGTATGGAGATACTCGGCCGCGATCGATACGGATACCCGCAAGTTGGCCATGATGAGTCTGACCGCCGCCTCACGGCTGCCATGCGTGCGGTATTCCTGGACGAGCTGGAGCTCTTCTTCTTTTGAAAGATAGGGGTGACGGCGGACTTCGGCAAGGTACTGTTGCAGCGCGGTAACCGGAACCACGGCGGTGCTGTCGGCAGGTTGGGAGCTGCCGGAGACCGGGATGTCCAGCACCAGTGACGCGGCATCGGCCTCGATCTCCCTGTCATCTGGAGGCTCGAGGATTTCCGGCTCTAGGGCGTCGCTCGACTCGTCCTGTACCCGGTCCTGGTCACTCATCGCGAGCGTGACTATAGCAGAAATGGGTCGCACAAAGGATGTCTTGCCATCGGGCCCGAGGCTGGACGCCTGAGGCCGGAAGAGAGGGTGGTGAGCAGTAGAAACGAGGGGATGTCTGTCGGCGGGGCGGCAGGTTACGGTTCTGAATCTCCTCAGTTCCAGGTTTCACGTTCAACATGTCAGGGTGTGTGGAAACTACAAATCTGAAACCTTTAGCCGCACCCGTCACGAGAGACGAGACCCAGGTGGGTTTGTGGTCAACCCCGATGGGACATACGAGATGATCAAGCGTCTCTTGCGCGGATCAAAGAGGCTCCCCTATAGTGCCTGGCTGAAGAGGGGGAGGTTTTGAGTGTCTGAGATCTGGAGCATTGTCAAGAGCGGTCATTGGCCTTCGTTGGTAGGAGCCTGGGTTCATCTCACGGTGAGTTTTATGGTTTGGTTGCTCATCGCGGCGATGAGCCTTTCCCTGGCCACGGCCTTACAACTGTCGGACGCCGAGATCGCCTGGCTGGTGTCCTTGCCGCTTCTTGGCGGGGCCGTGTTACGACTGGTCGCTGGGTGGAGTGCGGATCGGTTGGGGGCACGGCAGACGGCAGTCGTGATTCTTGGCGTGGAGTTGCTGGTGTTGTTGTGGGGATGGGGCGGGGTGTCCGGTTATGGCGCTGCACTAGTATTTTCACTCGGGCTTGGCGTGGCTGGGGCGAGTTTCGCAGTCGCGCTTCCAATTGCCAGCCGGGCCTATCCCCCTTCGGCGCAGGGACTCGTCTTGGGCATCGCTGCGTCTGGGAATGTCGGTACGGTCTTGATTCTCTTTATGGCGCCACGCTGGCTTGCTGTCATGGATTGGCATCAGGTCTGTGGGCTCATGGCCGTCGTGGTTGCGGTAGCCTTGGTCGGGTTTGAATTACTGGTTCTTCGGATGACCCCGGCTCCTGAGTCCCGTGTAGGG
>JAEURV010000004.1 GCA_016788465.1 Nitrospira sp.
GAGGGAACCCTCTATAAAATCGTCAAGTTCGCTACGGACATCACCGCTCAGAAAGAGGCAGAGGTTGCGCGGCACGAGCAAGAGGCACGTCTACAGGCGATCGTCTCCCATGCGGTCGATGGTATCGTGACTATTAGCGACCGCGGCATCATCGAATCGTTCAATGCGGCGGCCGAGCGCATGTTCGGCTATACATCCGCCGAGGCCATCGGACAGAACGTCAAACTGCTCATGCCGGAACCCTACCGATCCGAACATGACGGCTATCTCGATAATTATAAGAAAAGCGGTCACCGCAAAATCATCGGGATCGGACGCGAAGTCGTCGGCAGGCGGAAAGATGGATCCACCTTCCCCCTCGACTTGGCCGTCAGTGAGATTCAGCTGAGCAGTCGTCGTGCCTTCACCGGGATCCTTCGCGACATCACCGATCGTCGAGCCACCGAAACACAGCTCGAGCAGACTGCCATCCAAATGGAATGTATCAATCTCGAGCTGGAAATGGCGAATGATGAGGTGCGGCAGGCGACCGAAGCCAAGAGCGCCTTCTTGGCCTCGATGAGCCATGAGATCAGAACGCCGATGAACTCGATCGTCGGCATGGCACAGCTGCTCGGAGAAACATCCTTGACCCCCGAGCAGCAGGATTATACGCAACGTCTCAGGCGAGCCAGTGATCACTTGCTGGATTTGATCAACGACATCCTGGATCTCTCAAAAATTGAATCGGGCCATTTGGAGCTGGAAACGATCCTCATCGACCTACGCAATCTCATGGAGAATGTCGGCGAAATGATGGCCTTGCGCGCCCATGCCAAGCAGATCGACTACGTCGTACGGGTCTGCCCAGGTCTCCCCGAGAAGGTCTCCGGAGATCCGACCAGGCTCCGCCAAATCCTCGTGAACCTGGTGGGCAACGCGATCAAATTCACGGAAACCGGTCAGATCCTGGTTCAGGTTGAATTGGCCGAATCTGGCCAGTTCCAGTTTTCGGTCTCAGATACCGGCATCGGCATTCCAGCCGAGAAGCTCGGTTCCATTTTTGACAGCTTTTCCCAAGCCGATAGCTCCACGACGCGAAAATACGGCGGCACGGGGCTCGGCCTCAGCATCTGTAAACGGCTCGTGGAGCTGATGGACGGCGACATCTCTGTGACCAGTACTCCTGGAATCGGTTCTACCTTTGTCTTCACGGTTCCCTTACCCACGGTATCGCTTGAGACTCTGACGGCGGGGCCGGATCTCCTTGCCCTGAAGGGGAAGCGCATTCTCATCGTGGACGATCACCAACCAACACGCCTCGTTATTCGTGAAATCTTGTCGGAAGCCGGTGCAATTGTCAGCGAGGCGAATTCAGGCCCTCTTGCAGTGGCCCACCTACAGACCGCCCGGGCCGACAATCAACCGGTGCAGCTCATGATTGTAGATCGTCGCATGCCTGACATGGATGGTCTCGAACTGGTGAAGACAGTGCGGGCCATGCCGACCGAGAAGGATCTTCCTGTTCTGCTCCTCATCTCGTATACAGAGCCCTCCGACCGCACGCTCATTCAAGACCTCGGCATCACGCATCAGATCATCAAACCGGTTTCGCGAGCAGGCTTACTCGTCACGGCCCGAGACACGATCATGAGACAATCAGCTCTGGCTACGCTCCATGTGGAACAGGCTCCTTCACAAGCTGGGACGAATCTTCGTCCGCTTCGAATCTTGTTGGTCGATGACTTGGAAGACAATCGAGACCTTGTCATCCTCTTCCTGAAAAACCTGCCGTACTCAGTGGAGACAGCCGTGAACGGCAGGGAAGCCGTCGAGAAAGTTCAGGCCACGTCGTATGACATCGTCCTCATGGACGTGCAGATGCCGATCATGGACGGGCTCGAAGCCACCGCGACGATCCGCCAGTGGGAACGTGCGGAGGGGCGTATACCGATCCCCATCATCGCGCTCACGGCTCAGGCACTGACTGAAGAGCGGGAGAAGAGTCTGGCGGCGGGGTATACGGCCCATCTGACGAAACCGATCAAGAAACCAGATTTGCTGAAGGCCATCGAAGGCTATACCGGCCTAGCCCAAGACCAAGCCGCCTGACCGGTGAAGGAGAGATGCAAGCATGAACAAACCAATTCTCTTTCTCGCCGAGGACGAAGAGGACACTGCGCTGCTCCTCAAAATGATCATGGAAGAAGAAGGTTACGAGGTGGTCCATGCGAGCGACGGCAAGCAGGCGCAGGTCAAGATTGGTGCGCTGCCGCCGCCCGCGCTCGTGTTGCTGGATATGGGGCTCCCACACGTACATGGGCTTGAGCTCCTGGCCCAGATTCGCAAGAAGCCGACTTGGAACGGCGTGTCCGTCGTGATGCTGACCGCGGACGGCGACCAAACACACATCTGCAAAGCCATCATGGCCGGAGCATCCGATTATGTTTTAAAACCGTTCAAACGAGATACCTTGCTCGGTAGACTGGCACGTTTTCGGCCGCCTGGGTTAAATCGCCGTACAGCCTGAAAGGAGCATCTCATGTCGGACGCTGCACCGAACACAGAGTCAATGTCGACGTCTCCAGAGATCATTCATATTGATGCCTCATTCGAACCGCTGATGCCGCGCTTCATGGCGAATCGGAAGAAAGAAATCATCACGATGCGAGAGGCCCTGACCGGACAGGACTTCGAGACGGTGCGAAGCGTCGCACATGGGATGAAAGGTGTCGGTGGGAGCTACGGCTTCGACCGGATCACTGAACTCGCCGCCGCGATCGAGCAGGCGGCCAAATCAGCTGATGCCACAACCATCCCGCACCAGTTGCACGCCTTGGAAGGCTATGTGAACAATATCCAGATCGCCTACGACTGACCCATCCGGGCCGTCGGAACAGGGCCCTCATCTAGCAGAATGCTGAAAAAGTCCTCCAGCGGCGTTCTCGCATCACTCAGAGGCTCGACATACCGAAGCGTACGCCTCGCCCCTTCGCTCGCTGCGGCCTTGCTGGACGGCCTGTTTGAGCATTCCGGGGTGTAGAGTGCCACAGTTCTTTCTGTCATCGTGCAGCGGTGCGCAAAGCAGAAACCGAGTTTTTCAGCAAACTGCTAATCGATTAAGCAGCATGCCTCTGCGCATCAACTTCCCGATGGTCCGTAGGCTCAAGGAATCTCAGTCGTACTTCTATCTGGCAAGCTTGAATGTATCCGAGGAGGGCGTTGATAAAAATGATGACTCCGGCCATTTCGAGGCCTTCTTCGACTGTCACGAGCATGGAGAACTGAAAACTATTCTCTCCGCCGTGCGACGCGGAGTAAAGCCCTTCGAGTATCTCTACGCCAAGCGCTCCACCTAGAAAAGTGGCTGCAGCTCTGATGAATCGTACTTTGGTGTAACTCGGAAGGTGAAAAAGGAATTTGAAGTATGAAAGGGTAACTGCCGTGGCCATGGCCATTCCGAACATGACCCACCCGTAGTGGAAAATGCCTCCGCTACGCCGGCCTGTTATCCACCAGCCTAGTTTGTTCAGCATTTCATGGATTTCACTGGCCTCGTCAATCGCCATATAGAGAAGAATGAGCGAAAGAAAAATCCAGTGGCGGTGAAAGGGATCCTGACAGGACTTCTTGAAAATGGCAATTAATGCGAGCAGAAGGGAGGCGAGGAGTAAGAGCATTGTGGAGAAGAGTGTTGGTATATTGGCTTCAGCATCCAAATAGAAGAGGCGGACAAATCCAACTGCAACATCATATCCAAGTATGTGTTTAATGAATTGGCCGGCAACGCTGGCAACGAGAAGAAGTAAGGTTATCCCTGTCAGTATTCGAATGATGACCCAACGACTTAGTACTATTTCGTCGATATGAGGCATTGATTATCCAAATGGTCGAGGGGCTGGTACTACGCTATCATCCAGTGTGGTACTGGACAAAGCATTTTGCTTTCCAGGCTCTGCCTCGTTAGACTAGATAGGTCAGCTATGAGTTCTGAACCACCCTCTCACGCCGTACAAGGAAATTACCTCGACCAGGTTATTCACTATCACGTCCGCACGAAGCACCATTTCAACCGATATGCCCGCTCGTTGGGGTATCTCGATTGGGCGAATCAACCGGATCCCTTTCGACGGTTCGAGGGGGCGCAACTCATTCCTCTTCCGTTGCTCAAGCCTGACGAGGAACCGTTATCGCCGGCCTATGGGGCGATGTACGAACAAATCGGTGTTCCTTGTCAGCCTGTTAGTCTGAAAACCTTATCTCGTTTCCTTGAATTTGCTCTTGCCTTGTCAGCCTGGAAGAAGGCAGGCGAATCGGAATGGGCGCTTCGAATGAATCCCTCATCCGGCAATCTGCACCCAACAGAAGGGTATTTGGTTTTGCCACGGATCGAAGGGCTCGATGTGGCTGCCGGACTCTATCACTATGCACCCAAAGAGCATGGGCTGGAACGCAGAGCCGAGTTCCAAGCCGATGCAGTTGATCAACTCATGGCTGCCTTTCCTCCTCATGCCGTTCTTGTTGGACTGACCTCCGTTCATTGGCGGGAAGCCTGGAAATACGGTGAGCGGGCCTTTCGCTACTGCAATCACGATGTCGGCCATGCGATTGGCGCCGCGAGGATTGCGGCGGCAACGCTGGGTTGGAATATGGTGTTGCTGGAGGGTATGGATCAGGATACGGTGGCGAGGCTGCTTGGAATAGATCGCAAGGAGGATTTTGGTGAGGCCGAAGCGGAACATGCGGATTGCTTGGCGGTGATTTGGCCCGTTGGAGAAGTGAAAGGTGAAAGGTTAGGGGTGAGGGGTGGAAATCATGTGCCGTTATTTCTTGATGCGGCGATTGTGAAGGAACTGGCCGGTGGGGCCTGGCACGGGAAAGCCAATCGCTTGAGCCGTGAACATGGAGTCCATTGGGATATCATCGACGAAGTGGCCGAAGCGTCTAGGAAACTTGCTTGTGATACGCATGGCGTCCCTCTTCCCTCTTCCAGTGTCACTCCTCACGTCTCACCCCTCACGCCTCACGGAGCATCCGCCGGCCAGATCATTCGCCAGCGTCGCAGCGCCGTCTCATTTGATGGCAGGACATCGATTTCCGCTGCGACGTTTTTTCATATGATGCAGCGGGTCATCCCTTGTGCGGAACGGGCGCAGTTGGAACGACCCATACCGTGGGATGTTTGGCCCTATGATCCGGCGATTCATCTCATGATCTTTGTGCATCGGGTGGAAGGGCTTACACCGGGACTGTATTTCCTGGTAAGGGATCACCGGAAGTTGTCGTATATTCAGCGGGCGATGAGCTCTGAATTAAGTTGGATCATCGCACCGGGTTGTCCTGAAGGTTTGCTGCTCTACCAGTTGCTGGAGGGGGATGCGAGAAAACTCGCCGTACAGGTAAGCTGTCACCAGGACATTGCCGGCGATAGTGCTTTCTCTTTTGGTATGTTGGCCGAGTTCGAGGGAAGCTTGCGAGAGCGCGGTGCCTGGTGGTATCCGCGCCTATTTTGGGAAGCGGGTTTGCTGGGGCAGGTCCTGTATCTGGAAGCGGAAGCGGCAGGGGTGCGGGCGACGGGGATCGGCTGTTTCTTTGATGATCCGGTTCATGAAATCGTCGGCATCCAGGGTTTAGCCATACAAGCACTCTATCACTTCACGATTGGTGGCCCCGTGGAAGATCGACGATTGCAAACGTTGCCGCCGTATGGACATCTCGTGCGTGAGAAGTGAAACGTTAGACGTGAGAGGTGCGGGCGATGTTTAAGATCAAGAGGAAGGTTGAGAAGCCGAAGCGAATAGTACTGTATAACATCGTGGAGGACTATTCGGAGTTTGATGCGCCGGGCAATGTGACGGTGTGCGCCATGACGGAGCAAGAAGATCTTCCTGCCCATGCCAGGATCCTATCCGAGAGCTACGATGTCCCTCTGGAAGCCATGACCACGATGCTGACGACCGGTGGAACGTATGTCTACCCGCATCTCGGCGGCATCCTCACGCGAGGACTATTCGCCTGCAGGATTGATCCGGAAGCGCAAGGTCCGAAGCAAACATGGACCTTGGACTTGGTGCAGTTTGCCGAGGCTGAGCAAGTAGCTCAATCCAGGGCACTTCCACTGGTTGAGGCAGCCTGGGAGGTGTTTCGGCAGACATTGCCGAATGAGCTGCAGACCAAACTCCAGCAGAAAAATTTGGGCTTGGACTACCGAACGTTGGATCGCGCTGTCGCCAAAGGTGGTGACGTCAAGTACGTCGATTTCCGGAAAGACTGGTCGCCGCATTTCAAGCGCCTGTGCATCATGCCGGATGGACGACTGGTTGAGACCGGGGGGATTCAAGAATTTGCTCAACTGCACGGCATTACCGTAGCGCAAGCACAAGCACTGCTCGAGCAGGGGGGGGCGCTCGAGGTCGATGGCGAGGTGCTGGCCTGTCAGATTGTGAACGGCCAACCGGCTGTGGCGCGGTTTAATGCAAAGAGCTATGCGAAGGCGAAAGAATTGGTCTCTTCGAAGGGGATACACCTGATGGACGCTCTCAGTGAGGTTGGATATGCGGATCCTGTGATGATGCGAGGGTTAGCGAGAAAAACGCTGCGTGCATGACTGTGATCGAGGGGGGGCGTCCTATTCTCGTGGGAGGTCCTGACTACAAGAGTTTGAGTTTCGGTTGAAGCGTTTCTGAGTGAATGCATGTGAGAGCCAACTGGTAAGCCGGGGCCCTACGGACGTTGTTGCAGGCTGTTTCTCAGCAATATACCCACCAAGGCTCGCGCCAAGAGTATTGCACAGAATATCCGTCGTTGAGGGGATGCGGTTATGGCAGAAGACTTGAAATAGTTCCGCCGAAAAGGAGACGGCACCCGCGATTGCGGTAATCGCCGCGACGCTCCAACGCGAGCGTGAATCCCAATTCAGTTGGTAGTGCAACAGATACCCGAACACCAAGAACCAAAGCGTATTGCCGATCACGTCTATAACCTTATGCCAGGAGAGCGTGAACTTGTGAAAAGGAATCCAGCGGATTTGGTCCCAGTGTGGATGTCCGACATAATTACTCAATGGGAAAACCGGCGCAATGGCCAAGACAACGAGTAAGAACCAAATCGCCCCGGTCTTCAGTTTCAATCGTGTGGAGAGCGTATCTTTGGGGGGACTCTCGATACCCATAGGTCATCATCGCAGATCATGGCGGATCAGACCAGTTATCTGGACTTGGAAGTATACAGGATGAGCGCCATGGTGAGGGATGGGCGGGGCCCGTTGGAATACTTTCCGTCTAATTGGGGATACCGACACGATGTCGAATTAGGAAGAAGATTAGTAGACTGTCGCTGCTGGAAGGAGAGTTTGGCGCTCAGGCCGCCAGTTCTTCTTTGACGGCATCGAGCAGTTTATTGATGTCAAACGGTTTTTCAAATGCTTGGCGAGCGCCGAAGAGTTTGGCCACATTGAGGAAGTTGTGGTCGCCTTGGGCTCCTGTAATGGCAATCACTTTGGCGTCAAGGTATTCGCGGGTGAGTTGAAGCGTAGCCTCAAGACCGTCCGTCTCCGGCATCAGAAGGTCCATTATGACAAGATCGACGTGTTCTTTCTGGTAGAGGGTGAGTCCCTTTCGGCCATCCTCTGCTTCAAGCACACGGTGCCCGGCTTTCTCCAGAACGCCTTTGAGCAACCCTCTGATTGAGTGCTCATCATCGATGACTAAGATAGTGGCCATTTGATGCTCACGTTATTTATGAATGGATCTTACCTGGGAGGCCTGAGACTGTCTAGAAATAAAAAGATACGAGGCGATAGGTGCAAATGGCGGATACTCTAGAGGGCCAATCGGTTTCGTCGTAAACGCCTGAGGAGCTGAGGCCGATGACGTTGTTCGGATGTTGAGATTCGGATCCTGCGCTCGCTCTTCCTCGATTTGCCTCAAATTTAGCCCAATCATTTGCTGAAATAATTGGTTGACCGAGTTTTTGTTTTTTGCTACAAGCTTTCAACTTTAAATCCGGCGTTGTTCAACTTTTGGACATCTAGGTAGGAAGGTACGACCGTGAATAGAGCCGATCAGTCTACATGGGCTTGGACCCGTCGAGCGTTTCTTCAGGTTTCTCTGGTCGGGACTCTCTTGCTAAGTGGGCGGTTGATTGGTCCGCAGCCCGTTCAAGCTCGTGAGCTTCCCGAAGGTAGGTTGACCTTAGTTAATATCTGGACAGATGAGCGGTTGGATGTGACTTATCGGGACGAATCCGGTAGCTATGACCTTGCGGCACTCGATGATGTGAATTATCTACTCCGGTGCCACAAGACCGGGGAGATTGGTGCGATCGATGTGCGCGTGCTGGAGCATGTCAACTTGGTACAGAAAAAGCTTGGTACGCAGCAAGAGATCCATATCATTTCAGGGTTCCGATCTCCGGAGTATAACGATCTCTTGGTACGAACCGGGCAGCAAGCTGCTCGAAACAGCCTACATGTGCAGGGGCAGGCTATCGACCTCAGTATTCCTGGTATCCCCCTGAAGAAGCTCCGGGAGGCTGCGCTCGAGTTACGATATGGCGGAGTCGGGTCCTATAAAAACTCGACATATGTACATTTAGACTCCGGACCATTCCGCTCCTGGTATCACTAGCATTCAAAACTTTCGTTAGGGTGGCGCTCCCTCCGAGCCCCACCTTCCGTATTTATTGCGAACCCCTCAAGCGATACGACTGTCTGTTCCCACTGAAGATCGCCCCGCCGGTGTCCTCCAAAGATTGTCGCCAAGGAAATATTCGCTTGGGCGAGATGACGTTGCAGGTCTCAAGGAAACCACGCTCGTGACGGTTTAGACCTGATGGGTATCAAAGAGGTTCGGCTTTTGACGGTGGTTTCCTATCCTTGCCGCTTCAGCCAAAGAGCAGAAAGGGGAGGCAGTGTCATCGTCAGAGAGTAGGGGAACCCATGGCTCGGAGTTTCCTCAGTATGCAGTCCTCCACCGTTTCCGAGATTGCTGCCGCCGTAGGCGATGCCGTCGGTATTGAGTAGTTCCCGATACCATCCTGCCTCTGGGACTCCGATGCGATAGCCATGCCGTGGTACGGGTGTGAAGTTGCACACGCAGACGATCGCTTCGCCCGTCTTTCCGGCCTTACGAAGGTAGGCGATGACGGAGTTGTTGGAATCGCTGAAATCGATCCACTGAAATCCGTCCCAATCAAAGTCGATTTCATGTAACGCCGGTTCGTGACGATAGAAATGGTTCAGGTCTCGGGTGAGGCGTTGTAATCCGCGATGGGGCTCATGCTCGCAGAGATGCCAGTCGAGGCTGGTGTCATGGTTCCATTCCTGCCATTGCCCGAACTCGCTGCCCATAAACAGCATCTTTTTCCCGGGATGGCTGTACATATATCCGTAGAGCAGCCGGAGATTGGCAAAGCGTTGCCACACATCACCGGGCATTTTGTCGAGCAGCGTCCGTTTGCCGTAGACCACTTCGTCATGAGAGAGCGCCAGGATGAAATTCTCACTGAAGGCATAGAGCAAGCCGAATGTGATTTGATTCTGATGAAACCGGCGATAGATGGGGTCATACTGGAAGAATGTCAGCATGTCGTGCATCCATCCCATGTTCCACTTGAACGTAAACCCCAGTCCTCCCGTGTAGGTCGGACGCGAGACGCCTGGCCACGACGTCGATTCTTCTGCGATGGTGATGGTGCCGGGGAATTCCCGGTGGACGAGAATGTTGAGCTCTCGGAGCAGCGAGACTGCGCCGAGATTCTCCTTTCCGCCGAATTCATTCGGAATCCAGTCACCATCCTTTCGTCCATAGTCCAGGTACAGCATGGACGCGACGGCATCTACGCGTAATCCGTCGACGTGGTACTTGTCCAGCCAGAAGAGGGCGCTGTTCAGGAGAAACGTTCGCACTTCGACACGATCGTAGTTGAAGATCCGACTATGCCAATCGGGGTGGTAGCCTCGGCGTGGATCAGCATGGTCATAGAGATGTGTCCCATCAAACAGTGCCAAACCATGTGGATCGTCCGGAAAGTGCGCCGGCGCCCAATCAATGATGATGCCGAGCCCGGATTGGTGAGCCTTGTCCACGAACTCCATAAATCCCTGTGGTTCGCCATACCGACTGGTGGCGGCAAAATAACCGGTCGCTTGATAGCCCCATGATCCGTCGAAGGGGTGTTCTGTGATCGGGAGCAGCTCAAGATGGGTGTAGCCGAGATCCTTAGCATAGGGAATGAGTTTCTCGGCCAGCTCGTGATAGGTCAGCCACCGATTGTCTTCCTTCGGTACCCGCATCCACGATCCCAAATGTACCTCATAGATCGAGAGCGGAGTCGTGAGAGGATCTTTCATCGATCGCCCAGCCATCCACTTCTCGTCCTGCCACCTGTAAGAAGATATGTCGCGTACCTTGGAGGCTGTCCGTGGGCGAAGCTCGCTGGAGAAGGCATAGGGGTCGGCTTTCAGTAGGAGAGCGCTGTGTTCTCTGCTTCGAATCTCGTACTTGTAGAGAGCTCCTTCTTGGAGATTCGGGATAAACAGTTCCCAGACGCCGGTCGGTCCGCGGCTTGTCATGGGATGGAGAAGTCCGTTCCAGTGATTGAAGTCTCCGACGACACTGACACGGGCAGCATTCGGGGCCCAGACCACAAAGTGCACACCGCGGACCCCTGAGATGGTACGGATGTGGGCGCCGAAGTGTTCGTAGGCTTTGAGCAACGTTCCTTCGGCAAACAGATGCAGGTCATAATCCGTCATCAGCGGGGGAACTGAATACGGGTCTGATGTCTCCGTCACAGTACCGTCGAGGTGTGTGATGCGAAGTCGGTATGAGGGGACGGTCGTGGTGTCCGGAAGCAGTGTCTCATAGAGACCCGCTTCGAAAATGCGCGTCATACGCCACAAGACAGAGTTGGAGAGAAGTGCGACTTCCTTGACGCCTGGCTGCCAGGTTCTGAGCGCAAGATGAGGACGGTCGTTCAGCAAGATCACGTGTGGGCCAAGCACCGAGTGCGGATCCCAATGTGTACCAGCCTCCAGGCGATCGACATCATCTTGTTGAATGGTGCGCTCATTCGGCATAGGCCTATCCTACTGACAGCGAGTACGATTAGGAAGGAGAAAATGTGATTCTCTGAGGCGATCAGAGCGATCGCTCCGAATGGCACTCTTATTGCGTTGTGCCCCACCCTGGTGGGGGTTGTTGGCATTGGAGGCTTGTCTGGGAGGTAGCGGCATCATCGGGGCAAGCGCCAACGTGGTCATCGTCGATATCGCTCGAAAAGCCGGCTACCGGATTACCTTTTTCCGCGGTTCGTTAAGTATGGATTCCCGGTCATGGTGGAATCGGTCGCGCTCAGTGTAGGCTACCTCTGACTGGTGTTTCTTCGGTAGGTCGCCTCGGTGTGATCTCCGGCCATTCCAACGAGCTTGGTCTCCGCATTTTAGTGAGAGGAATCACGGTTTATCGCAAGGGTCAGACCAAGCGTCCCATCGCTCATTGTGCGGATATGCAATGCATTGCCATCAGCAAACACTCCGATGCCTTGGACCGACTCCAGGGTTCCATGCATCGAGACGGATGAACTGAGCGTTCGATTCAGTGTGGTAGCCAGTAAGCCTCGTACACGATCAGTGGCGGCAGTCACTCCGAAAACAGATTCGCTTGCGATCAGATCTCGGAACGTCGAGAGGTCAAGCCACGTAACCATTTTCTGTAGGAGTGCTTCTGTTTCGATGTCATAGCGGAGGCCGCTGAGAGAAACTGTCTGTGTAAGATAGCTCATTTCAGGTTTTCCGACAAAATACACGTGACCGACCGCGTCTCCTGAGAAATCAATTCGTATCACCACCTGATTACCACCGTTACCGAAGATCGCTGCATTCGTAATCAGAATGAAATACCCTTTCTTCACGATGCGTTTCCCGTTAAGTCGGTTTGCAAGAGCCTTGGAGAGTGCGGCGTAGTCCAAGGGGATGTCTGTGACGACATGGAATCTCGTGGGAGTGAGTCGGTTTGCCAATGTTGTGGGGAGTGTGCCATACAGCTGGGTATCGGCGGCACCGTGGAATCCGCTCGAAGTCGGTGGAGTATCAAGTGGAGGAAGGGTCGCAACGCCAGCTGGTGGTTCCTGGCCGAAGACGATGACGGGGTTCGCAGTGACGTGGATGGTGTCGTCAACCACGGGACCGACCACGGAAAAACCACTATGTCGGACTTTATCAATGTTGAACTGGAGCCAGGCATCTGGTTCTAGTTGGATCGGGTTGCGCAGCATGTTCCAGGCAGTTTCTACCTGAGGTCTAACCGTCAGCGCATTGATACGGGGGACTGCGCGGTTGAGTCCGCCTCGAACGAGGTCTGCCAGTCTCTGTCTCACTTCCTGCGCCACGTCAAGATCCGCTACTCGTATGTGGCATGGATCGCTGGGGCTTACGGCCACCCTGGCGATCGATGCGGATAATCCGTATGTCGAAGTCAGCTCCGTCGCGATACTCCCCTGCACGATGGCCCTCCGTGGCCATTCACTGCCATCACCACAGTGAAGCGAAGGGGTTCCAATTTTATATCGAAGAGGACTGCTGACAAATAGGTGGGAGCTGGAAAGTTCAACCCCTTTCCACCATTCATGGAGAGCCATGCCTGATTGTGTGTCACTGGCTTGGTAAGTGCCTGAAGCAGCCATCGTAAAAGCATCTCGCTCGGCGTAGTACTTGTATTCTGCGCCTTTTGGGTGTTTCGTGACGCTTCCCCAATGATCGAATTTCTTGGGGATCACGCCGTCATCATTGGCGGCGGCGAGAAACGGCGACAGGTCGACATGGACAGGAATGCTGATACTGGATTCTTGGGCGGAAGATGGTGGGTTCGGAATTGCCGGTAGGAGTTTCGGGGCTGGCGGACGAATGATAGGGGTGCTGAGTGCGGTACAGCTCGCCAAGGACAGTAATAAGGATACAGCTACGAGAGGATGGTGTATCGATTTGGGAAACATTTGCCTTCCCCCTTTGGATAGACACAGGTAGTAAGATTCATGGATCCAAACTGTCGTAAGCCTATGGAAAGTGAGGCCCGGTGATGAAGAAACGAGAGCAGGATACCAGAAATACACGAGTGTTTGTCAGGCCTCAATTGAGCGAGCAGAAAGAGTTCTCGTAGGAGGTGGAATTGGGTCAGCCATGTACTTAGTAAACCTGTCTATTCTAGTCGTATTCATATAGCCAGTGCGTCGTCGAGGGGGAAACATTCTTGACGGAATGGCGAACACCTTTGGGAATGAATACTTCGTCGCCCGGCTCCGCGCGGATTTTTTCAGTGCCTATCAATGAAGAGCCCTGCCCCTACAGGCGGGCCTCCTCCTCTAACAATCAGTGATGATGCGCGAAGGTGTGGCCTTCGTGGTGGTGCTCGGTCAATTTCCGAAGGTCGCAGTGGATGTCGTCGGGATCGCAGCATTCGGTTTCAAGTTGAATGGTCATGTGTTTGATACCGAAGTCAGTTGTGATCCGGTTCTGGATCAGCTGCAGCAACTCAAGCGGGGTGTGCTGGGGTTCGATTATGACGTGGCTAGTCAGCATGACCAGCCGAGGTTCTACAGCCCAGATGTGCAGATCATGCACGTTCTTGACGCCCGCAATGGATTCTATCGTCGCAGCCACGTGAGATGCGCTGATGCCTGGGGGTGTCGATTCCAGTAAGATCTCCATCGACTCCTTAAAGATCGGCCAGGCCCCTCGGACAATTGCCCCGACGACCAGCAAGCTGACGAGCGGATCCAGAACGGTCCATCCTGTGAGGAGAATCGCTCCGCCGCTGATAATCACACCGAGCGAGACCCACGCATCTCCTAACATGTGCCAGAACGCGCTGCGGATATTGAGATCGTCTTTTGCTCCCTGCTGGAGCAAGAGGGCAATCGTCAGATTAGCGACGAAACTGACAGCGGCAATGGCCATGACCCATCCACCGTCGACGGGAACCGGTTCCAGGAGCCGCTTGAGGCAGACAAGGGCGATGCCGAACGCGGTCAACAAGAGGATGAAACTATTTAGGAAAGCGGCAATGATGCCGGCTCGGTGATAGCCGAATGTTCGGCTCTCCGATGCAGGCCGTGCCGTGAGCAGATGCGCATAGAGGGCAAGAAAGAGCGAGCCCTGGTCGACGAGGTTGTGGCCAGCGTCACCCATGAGGCCGATGCTATTCAGGATCCAGCCGCCGATGAATTCCGCTGCAATGATCACGGCGTTCATGGCTAAGGCCAGTTGCAGCCGTGAGCGGAAATGGGCATAGGAAGCAAGTCCTGTCATGGGGAACAGTGTCGCATGAGCGACGCAACGCGGCAAGCCTTGCCGGAGGATTACGCGGAATTTGTTCAGTATTCGCTAGCGACCTTGTCGGAAGGGGAGCTGCTCGCTCATGACCGGATAGTTGACTTGGTCCATCCCGGTGTTCCCGGTGGCGAGATCCGTTGCAATCACCCGAAGTCTGATCCCTTCTGGGACCTCCTTCGACGGGGGTACGAAGAACGGTGCTTCGAACGTTCGGCTCCCCTCGTCGTAGAACAGCTGCAGGCGCTCAATCACTCGATCACCGATCAAGACCTCCCCGTAAATCCTGATCTTTCGCGAATCCCAATCACCGTGAGGGCGCACAAGAGATCCTGAGAGGGTTCGAACCGAGGCACGAAGTTTGACATCGTCCTTTCCGATCAAGGCGTCATGTGGCTTGGGCCGTTCGATCTGGACGAGATATCCATAGAGGTGCAGGACGATGCCGTCTTGTGTCAGGTCCTGTCCGGGAATCAGAAGGAGTGTCTTGCTCGTCTTCTGCATCGCATGGGGATAGGCTATAGGGCCTTCAGCGGAAATTTCTACCAGCGTCGGTTGCTGAAGTTGTAATGTTGTGGTGAGTGCAGCGGAAGGGCGCGAGCTGTAGATTGGTTCTTCCATCATATGGGGTGTGCGCATGATTTGATTTTGATCACCGGCTTCGCCCTGTTGTATGCCGGTTGCCAGAATCTGGCCGGTGGCTACATCGGTGATCGTGACTCGGGCACCACCGACTTCGCGTCCTAACACCATGGCCCCGTGTGCGACGACCCGAACCAGCACGGTCGTTGGTTGGGGACCGTTCAGCGGGATGTTGGGAAGGGTTTGGCTGTGGGCTGGAATCGAGAGGCAAGAAAGCAGGCTGAGTGAGGCAAGCAGTCTCACTGGGGCGAGGGGAAATCGCGTCATTTCACCTTGGTGCCAGCGTCCACTTCTTCCTGGATAGTGAGCAGTCCGCGTACGTCCGTATCCCCCGCGGCCAATACCATGCCCTGCGATTCAATGCCCATGAGCTTGGCTGGTTTGAGATTGGCGACGATGACGATGGTCTTGCCAACAAGAGCATCCGGCTCATACTTCTTGCCGATGCCGGCCACGATTTGACGTTGTTCGTCACCCAGTGACACCTGCAGCTTGATCAACTTCTCCGACTTCGGTACCCGCTCAGCTGACAGGATCTTCGCCGTCCGAAGCTGAACCTTCATGAATTCGTCGATAGTGATCTGTGGCGGCGTGGCTGGGGCAGGCATCGTAGATGCCGGTGTCGTCGGTTGTGGAGGTGCTGGTGTGTCACTCACGGGTTTGACTCCTTTTCCTGATAAATCGATCTTCCTTACGGCAACCTTTTCTTTTATGCCGCGACTGATGGAATCAGATGTGGCGAATTCAACACGGGGGAAAAGTGCGGCTGCTTTTCTCGTCTTCGTTCCGCTTTGCAGTTCACCCCATTTGACATTTGCCTTCAAGAGCGGAGAGTCGAAATCGACGGCGATCCCCAACTGATCGGCAATGCTTTTCGCCGTGTTCGGCATCATTGGGTAGAGGTAGAGGCTTAGGATTCGCAAGCATTCTGCGGCCGTGTATAAAACGGCACTGAGTTCCTCGCGTTTACTCTGGTCTTTTGCAAGGTTCCAGGGTTTGTGCTGGTCTATGAACGTATCCACATCGGAAACTCGGCTGGTGATATGGAGTAGTAGATTATTGAACTCAAAATCTTGAAAAGAATAAACGAGCTGATTTCCTAGGGTAAGAAGCGAGTTCCTTGCATGAACGAGAAGTGGGTAGTTTTCTTCAGCCAACTTACCGACAAGGTAGTTTTGGGGTACACTCGGAATCTTGCCTTCATAGCTCCGATCAATCATGGTTAGGGTGCGACTCAGAAGATTACCTATACCATTAGCCAGGTCACTATTGACCCGTCGTATCATTGCGTGTTCCGAGAAATCTCCATCTTGTCCAAACGGCACTTCTCTCAATAAGAAGTAGCGGAAGGCATCGACACCGTAGGTCTCGACGATCTTGTTCGGATCGATGACGTTGCCGCGGCTCTTCGACATTTTTTCTCCGTCGACGGTCCACCAGCCATGGGCAAAGATGGTCTCGGGCAATGGTAAGTCCAGCGCCATCAGCATCGTGGACCAATAAACAGCGTGCGTTGTGAGGATGTCTTTCCCGACGAGATGCACGTTTGCCGGCCAGAATCGGTTGCTTGCTGGGTTTCCTCGTGGGAGGTATTCCAAGGCGGAGATGTAATTTACCAGCGCATCGAACCAGACATAGGTGACGTAGTTCGTATCGAAGGGGAGTTCGATGCCCCAGGAAAGTCTGGATTTAGGTCTGGAGATCGAGAGGTCTCCGAGCGTTTGAGTTGTCAGAAAACCGAGGACTTCGTTCCGCCGCGATTCGGGCCGGATAAACCGGTCATGTTTCTTGATGTGCTCAATGAGGCGGTCCTGGTATTGCCCCATTTTAAAGAAGTAATTGTGTTCGCTGAGCTTCTCAACGGGGCGTTTGCAGTCCGGACACAGGCCGTCAGCCACATCCTTTTCCGTCCAGAATCGCTCATCGAATGTGCAATACCAGCCTGAGTAGTCGGCCTTATAAATCAGCTGTTTGCCGAAAAGCTCTTGAAGGTATTGCTGGACGACTTGCTTATGCTGAACATCGGTCGTTCTGATAAACGCGTCGTTAGAGATGCTCAGCTTTCTCCAGAGATTCTCAAACTGCGGTGCCAATTTGTCGCAGTGCGCTTGCGGATCGATCCCCGCTTTGGCAGCAGCCTGTTGCACTTTCTGCCCATGCTCATCGAGCCCGGTGAGGAAAAAGACCTCGTGTCCGCGTAGTCGCCAGTAGCGCGCTAGGACGTCAGCCGCAACGGTGGTATAGGCATGCCCGATATGTGGAACATCGTTGACGTAGTAAATCGGAGTGGTGATGTAGAACTTGTTCTCGTTCTTCATGACGGCGGCAAGATATCAGGTTGGCGGGGTGTTTGACTAGGCTGAGGCTCCGGCTGGGGTAAGCCCAAGTGCGTCGCGCAGGCGAAGGAACGTTGTCTCCAACGCCAACTGGACGTTTAAGTGTCGAGTGGCTTGCTGCGCGTGTTTCTCGATGTCGTTCAACAGGCTGAGGAGAAGGTCAACATCCGCTCGTTCGGCGTATCGTTGCAATTCGGCAAGTTGATTGAGATGAAGGATTTGATCCCGATTTCCCCCCACGATGACGATGACCAGGTCTCGGATCCATCTCGTGAGCCAGCTCAGCGTGTCCTCTCCTCGATCGGACTTGGCTAAACTTTCCGATGCCGAAAGAATAGTGCTGCCGGAGACGAGTGATTCCGGTTTAATGAATGCCAGACATTCCTGTTGTCGGGCGCGAACGGCTGCCACATCCGTTGTGAGCGCCTCCCCAATACGGCCGTCGGTCAGTAACGCCAGGAGTCGAGCGTCATCGGGCGGAAGTTCTCGCTTGAGAATCAGTGCCGCCTCTACCTGTGTCCGTGCCGGTGAGGTGAAGCGAAGCCCTTGGCAGCGCGATCGAATCGTGATCGGAAGCGCATGGAGCCGGCTTGTGACCAGGATGAAGAGACTGTGACCTGGCGGTTCCTCTAAAGTCTTGAGCAGCGCGTTGGCTGCCCCGATGGTCATTCGATCCGCGTCGTCAATGAGGCAGATCTTTCGTTCGCCGATGAGGGGGCGATAGACGAACTGCTGCTCAAGCTCTCGGATCTGCTCAATCTTGATTTGGGGTGTTGCCGCTTCTGCGTCGGGTTCGATGATGAAATAATCGGGATGCGTCCGAGCCGCAATCTGCAAGCACGAGCGGCAACGGCCGCAACTGTCTGGAGATTCGGTGAGCACCGGGTGATCACAATTCAAGAGCTGCGCCAGCCTCACGGCAGTCATACATTTGCCAATGTGGGCGTCCCCGTGGAACAGATACGCATGCGCGAGTCTCTTATTCGAGAGACTGGCCTGCAGGAGGGAGATTGATTGCTCGTGGCCTGTGATATCTGTAAACGGCATCGGTTATCATTGCCGCGGCTGTAGGATGCGGCGAGTGTTGAGCCAACGGGTGATGAATGCCGCCACGTTCTGTTGGACGGACTCTAGAGAAAGCGAGGCATCAAAGACAATCATACGCCGAGGTTCCTTCTGGGCTAACGTCCGAAACCCGACTCGTACCTTCTCGTGGAATTGCGTTGTTTCTCGATCGAGGCGATTCTGGGAAGCGCGTTGGCCGCGTCGTCGGGTCAGTCCGATGCGGACCGGTACGTCGAACAGCAGGGTCAGATGTGGAACAAGTCTCCCGGTTGCCCACTTGTTCATGGCGCGCAAGGTCCTGAGGTCCAATCCCCGTCCATACCCTTGATAGGCCATCGTCGAGTCCGAGAAGCGGTCACAGACGACGATCATTCCCTGTTGGAGTGCGGGCTTAATTACATGATCGACATGTTGGCGTCTGGCCGCAAGGATCAGCCAGGCCTCGGTTTCCGGAGCGATGGCTTCTGCGGAATGGTCAAGAAGGAGACTGCGTAATCGCTCGGCAAGAAGTGTCCCACCCGGCTCTCGGGTATGGAGGACGTGCCGGCCTTGAGCAATGAGCCACTCACAAAGTCTGCGGGCCTGCGTCGTTTTTCCGCTTCCTTCGCCGCCTTCCAGTGTGATGAAAATACCGGATGGTTTGTGTGTGTCAGGCCTCATCGATTCTTTTCTTTGTCTGTGCTTTTGAAACGGATCCTAAGTCAGGTTGCGGCGAATAGCAAGGTGGAATCTATTCAGGGATCCTTCTCGTTTGCGCGCATAACTCATTGAAATTAACAAGAAAACGCTTGCGACGTTTGTTCGGTACTCTGTAAGATGAATCACGGATCGTTCTCCTAGTCAGAGGTAGGTTCGTTTTTTATGCTTAAGACTGCCTTGAGGCGTTATTTTCTGACCGGACTCCTGCTCGTCACCCCTATTTGGGGCACGATTCTCGTTCTGAAAACCCTGTTTGTGGCACTGGACGGTATCTTGGGCGATGCGATGGCTGAGCTGGTGCCTGATCACTATATTCCCGGGCTGGGGATCGTGACGTTGGTATTACTGATTTTCCTGGTCGGGTTGTTTGCGGCCAACTTCATCGGGCGCCAGATCGTCAGTCACTGGGAAGACTGGCTCAACCGGTTGCCCCTTGTCCGCGGAATTTATTCGACCTTGAAATCGATGATGGATATTCTCTCCTTTTCGGAGCGAGGGTCCTATCGACGTGTGGTCTTGATCCAGTTTCCGAAGAATGGTCATTATTGTTTCGCCTTCGTGACCGGCATGACGAAAGGTGAGACAACGGCTTTGGGGCAAGATACTCTGATTCATGTCTATGTCCCGACCTCCCCCAATCCTACGTCGGGCTATTTTCTGCTCGTGCCTGAGCGGGAGGTCACCTCGGTTGATATCAGTATTGAAGAGGCGATGAAGCTGATTGTATCAGGAGGGTTATACACGCCGTCCGGTGCAATGGCCTCAGCGTTGGCGGAAGCCAAGTGGAGCCAGATCAAACAGCCGGATGCTGGCGTGCCGATCGGATAAACCAAGCGTGCCATGGTTCTATTGAGGAAGTTCTCATGATCAGGAGTACTCAGCCCATGACGTCAATAGCTGATCAACCGGCAATGCGTTCGCCTATTTCCGGCCTGGGAGTGATTGTGATGGCGGCTGGGTTGGGCAAGCGGATGAAGTCCAACCATGTCAAAGTGCTGCATCAGGTCGCGGGGCAGCCGATGGTGCTGTACGCTGTCGACGTGGCGCTTCGTGTGGGAGGTCACCGTATTGCGGTCGTCGTTGGCCATCAGGCTGAGAAGGTCCGGCAGGTCATTGAAGCGGGGATCACAGGCAAGCCGGGAGCGCACGTGGTGGGTATCGTCGAACAGACGCAACAACTTGGGACCGGCCATGCCGTCATGCAAAGCCGTTCCGTGTTTTCTCATGATGGTGAAGTGCGTCCGGAACATTATCTTATTCTGAACGGTGATACGCCCTTACTGCAGGAATCTACCGTGCGAGAGCTCCTGACTATTCATCAACGAGAAGGGGCGACCGTCACCATTCTGACGGCGATCCTGGATGATCCGAGCGGCTATGGACGGGTGATTCGTCGTGATATGAGCCAGGGGGATCAGGTGAATCCGTCCTCGGATGTGTTGAAGATTGTCGAAGATCGAGATGCCACGTCGGCCGAGCGTGCGAGCAAGGAAATCAATGTGGGTACGTACGTGGTGTCCGGAGCATTTCTCTTTGACGCGCTTGATAAGCTGGAGCCTGACAATGCGCAGGGTGAATACTACCTGACCGATATCGTGCGAATGGCGGTCGCGCAAGGGCAGCGCGTGGCTGCCGTGATGCTTCAGAATCCCGATGAAGGTTTGGGAGTCAACACGAGGCAGCAGCTGGCGGAGGCAGAACAGGTTGTCCGACAGCAGATTCGTGAACGCTGGCTTGATGCCGGTGTGACGATGCGCGATCCAGGTTCGGTATGGATCGATGCAGGCGTCACCATCGGCAAGGATACGGTTCTGTATCCAAACGTCAGCCTTGAGGGGAAAACAGATATTGGTGAAGGGGCGATGATCAGATCCGGGGTTCGTATTACCGATTGCACGATCGGAGACAATGTGGAGATCCTTGATCACTGCGTGTTGCGCGAATCGCGGGTTGAGGCAGAAGCACATCTCGGGCCGTTTGCGCATCTGAGACCTGGTGCGATCATGCGGCGCAAAGCTAAGATTGGGAACTTTGTTGAGATGAAGAAGGCCGAACTTGGTGAGGGATCGAAGGCGAATCACCTCACGTATCTGGGTGATGCGCGAATTGGGAAGGGTGTCAATATAGGAGCTGGAACGATCACTGTCAATTATGACGGTGTGAACAAACATCAGACCGTAATCGAAAATCATGTGTCTGTGGGGAGCGATACCCAGCTTGTCGCGCCGGTCACGATCGGGGAGGGCGCAGTGATTGCGGCAGGAACGACGGTAACCCAGAATGTGCCGGCTGATTCGTTAGCGATTGCGCGGGTCCCTCAAGCCAATCGGATTGGGTGGGCAGCCAAACGACGGGCCCTGGTGGAAAGGTCTATATCCGGCGTCAGTTCAGTGAAGATCCCTGCTAAACCTGTAACGGCAAAGACACAAAAGGCTTCGGCGAAGGCAAAGAGACAGAATCCTAGGCGGTCATCGAGTGGCCGTATTGTGAAGCGATAACGGCGCGCGCAGTTGTCTATCAACCATTAAGCCGAGGTATTACCATGTGTGGAATTATTGGATATGTCGGCAACCAGGAAGCGGTGCCGATTCTTATTGGCGGATTGTCGAAGTTGGAATACCGCGGTTACGATTCATCGGGCGTGGCCGTTTTACAGGGAGAGAAAATTGCCGTCAAGCGGAGTGTGGGGAAGTTAGTGAATCTTGAGAATGCGCTCAAAGCCAATGGGCTCACGGGAACGGTGGGAATCGGCCATACCCGGTGGGCGACGCATGGCAAGCCTTCGGAACAAAATGCCCATCCGCACCGGTCAAAAGGGTGTGTACTGGTACATAACGGGATTATCGAAAACTATCAGCAGTTGAAGCAGCAGCTTGAGAAGGACGGCTATAAGTTTGCCTCGGAGACCGATACGGAGGTCGTCGCCCATTTGATTGATAAGTATCTTCAAAAAGGCAACAAACTGGCCGATGCGGTGCGTTTGGCCACAAAGGACGTGAAAGGTAGTTATGCACTGGCGGTGATGTCGGAGCGAGAGCCGGGGACGTTGATTGCTGCGCGGTCAGGCTGTCCGCTGGTCGTCGGTCGGACCGCGCATGCGTCCTATATCGCCTCCGATGTCATGGCCATGCTGGCGCATACACGGGAGGTGACCTACCTAGAAGAAGGGGACGTGGCCGTCGTAACCCAAAACGATGTGCAACTGACCGATTCCGATGGTCAGCCTGTTTCACGAAAGGCGTCGAAGATCACATGGGATGCGTCAGCAGCGGAGAAGAGTGGCTATCCCCACTTCATGCTGAAAGAGATTCATGAACAGCCCCAGACCATTCTGGATACCATGCGAGGGCGATACTCGTATGAGACCGGAGAGGCGGATCTCCCGGACATTGGGTTGACGCCGAAAGAATTCGCCTCCTTGGAGCGGATCTGGATCGTGGCTTGTGGGACATCCTGGCATGCGGGTCAGGTTGGGAAGTATCTCTTTGAGGAGATGGTCCGGACTCCGGTTCAGGTGGATATTGGCAGCGAGTTTCGTTATCGTGACCCGCTTGTCGGCAAGAAGGATTTGTTTATTACGATCTCCCAATCCGGCGAGACAGCTGATACGCTTGCCGCTGCACGAGAGGCCAAGGCCAAGGGAGCGCGGGTCGTTTCCATTGTGAACGTGGTCGGGAGCACGTTGGCCCGTGAGTCCGATGGGGTCCTGTATACCCATTGCGGACCTGAGATTGGAGTGGCTTCGACAAAGGCCTTTACGGCGCAGCTCACGGCGCTCTATCTCCTGGCCTTGCATTTTGCGCGAGTTCGTAATGTGATGAAGGTTGCAGATGGTCAAGCCTGGCTTGATCGGCTGGTACGGTTACCGGTCCTGGTCGAAAGTGTTCTGCAGAGAGAGGCTGAAATCGTGGCGATCGCCAAACGCTTCTACAAAAAACGGAACTTTCTGTTCTTGGGACGCGGGATCAATTATCCGATTGCGCTGGAGGGCTCGCTGAAACTTAAGGAAATTTCCTACATCCATGCGGAAGGCTATGCGGCAGGAGAAATGAAACATGGCCCGATTGCATTGATCGACAAAGATATGCCGGTTGTGGTGTTGGTGCCTCGAGATCGACTCTATGATAAGACAGTCAGTAATCTCATGGAGGTGAAGGCGCGACATGCCCCCGTGATTGCATTCGTGGCTGAAGGAGAACGAGAACTCGGTAAGATCGCGGATGCGGTGTTCACAGTGCCGGATACCCATGCATTGATCTCTCCGATGTTGTTTACCATTCCGCTTCAGCTCCTGGCGTACCACATTGCCGTATTGCGGGGTGCGGATGTGGATCAGCCAAGGAACCTCGCAAAAAGTGTTACGGTAGAATAACCGGATGTTGAAAATGGCTTCCAGCAGCGTTCTCGGTCGTCCCTCTCCCTGCGAGGTACCTCAGACGGTACCCCTCAGTCGCGGGACTTCCTGCGGCCTTGTTGGAAGACCATTTTGAACATCCGGTGAAGAGAAAGCAAAGAACAGATGGAGATCACGCAGCAGGATGTTGAGAAAGTGGCAC
Source organism: Nitrospira sp. (assembly GCA_016788465.1). Lineage (GTDB taxonomy): Bacteria > Nitrospirota > Nitrospiria > Nitrospirales > Nitrospiraceae > Nitrospira_D. The sequence continues at coordinate 23,604 of JAEURV010000004.1, forward strand.
AATTGGCGCGATTGACGCTGACAGCTTCGGAGAAGGAGACGTTTGCGAGGCAGTTGAGTCAGATCCTTTCGCATGTTGCTCAGTTGAATCAATACGACACGACCGGTATTGAGCCGACCACAACTGTGATGGGGCAAGTAAACGTTTTTCGAGAAGATCTTGTGCGCCCCTCTCTTCCACAGGAGAAAGCGTTAGCCAATGCACCGGAACGTGAATCGGATGGGTTTGTTGTCCCTAAAATCATAGAGGAGCGTTGACTGTCGATGACCAACTCATCCGGAATCATTCCGGATAAGATATGACGATTGATGGAAGACGAGGCAATACATGTTTCGACAAATGTTACGTTCAAAGATTCATCGTGCGACAGTGACTGGAGCCCACCTTGAGTACGAGGGAAGTCTGACGATAGACCAAGACTTAATGGAGGCCGCGGGTATTCTCCCGTATGAGGCCATTGTCTGCTCGAATCTGAATAACGGCGAGCGATTCATGACCTATGCCATCAACGGGGCACGAGGAAAGGGAGAAATCATTTTGAACGGACCCACAGCGAGGAAAGCGGCAGTTGGGGATCAGATCATTATCTTTTGTTATGAGTATTATGGTGAGGAAGAAATCAAGAAACACGTGCCCAAGATTGTGCGCGTGAATGAGAAGAATCGAATTGTGACGGTGAGCTAGTCAGCGTCCATTCCCGTTGATGGATGCCGGTCTCAGTTTATTAAATGAACACCTGTTGGTTATGAGTCTGTCATGTCTCTCCACAAACTAGGTCTCGTCGAACTTCATAAGAAATTTACGGCAGGAGAAGTAACCGCGGCAGAGATTGCGCGCGCTTATTTTCTTCGAATCAGTCAGGTGGAACCGAAGGTGAAGGCCTTTGTCACTCAGACGAAAGACGCGGCCAATCAGCAGGCGGAGGATTTGGATCAAAGACTGAAGGTGTGGAGAAAGACCCATCCGCTGACCGGCATGCCGCTTGCTGTCAAAGATAATATCTGCACGGATGGTGTGCCCACGACCTGTAGTTCTCGAATGTTGCAGAATTTTGTTCCACCCTACGATGCAACGGTCGTCTCGAAGTTGCGCTCGCAGGGGTACATCTTGGTTGGCAAGACCAATCTAGATGAGTTCGCGATGGGGTCATCGACAGAGAACTCAGCCTTTGGCCCCAGTCGAAACCCTTGGGATCTTCACTGTGTACCGGGTGGATCAAGTGGGGGGTCGGCAGCGGCGGTGGCTGCGGAAGAATGTGCGGCGGCACTTGGGTCCGACACGGGGGGGTCGATCCGGCAGCCGGCTGCCTTCTGCGGTGTGGTGGGCGTGAAACCGACGTATGGACGTGTATCACGGTACGGTCTCGTGGCGTTTGCCTCGTCACTGGATCAGATCGGGCCAATCGCACGCAATGTGTCGGATGCGGCATTTCTGCTGCAAGCGATTGCCGGCCACGATCCGATGGATTCCACTTCCGTGGATCGCCCTGTGCCAGACTACATGAAAGCGTTGCAGAAGCGTGATCTCAAGAACGTGAGGGTCGGTGTGCCGGTGGAGTTTTTCACCGAGGGACTTGATCCAGAGGTTGAGGGGGCGGTTCGAGATGCAATCAATGAGTTGAAGTATCTGGGTGCAGAGGTCAAGGACATCCGTCTGCCAAGAACTGATGCTGCGGTGGCGGTCTATTACGTAATTGCGACGGCAGAGGCCAGCTCAAATCTCGCCAGGTTTGACGGCGTGAAATTCGGTTTCCGCGCCAAGGAAACGAAAGACCTGCTCGAACTGTATATGAAAACGAGGCAGGAGGGGTTCGGGCCAGAAGTCAAACGTCGAATTATGCTCGGCACCTATGTTCTCAGTGCTGGGTACTATGACGCATATTATGGGAAGGCGCAGGCTGTACGCACGCTGGTTTGTCAAGATTTCGACGCTGCATTCAAGGAGGTTGACCTCATAGTCACGCCGGCGACGCCGACACCCGCCTTCAAGCTTGGCGAAAAAAGCGAAGACCCCTTGCAAATGTATCTGTCGGATATTTTCACGATCTCGGTGAATCTCGCAGGGGTGCCGGCGATTGCGCTGCCCTGTGGGTTCAGCAAGGCAGGGCTTCCGATCGGGCTCCAACTGATCGGACGGGCTTTTGAAGAAGACACGATGCTTCGAGCCGCTCATGCCTATGAGCAATCGACAGCATGGTATCGCCAAAAACCTAGCGTGCGATAAGGCTTAGGCGATGAGCGGGCGCAGAGTCGCTAACGATCTGAGTGTGGGGCGATGGACTGGGAGGATAGGCAACTATGACGATCGTTGAAATCGCGGCACTCCTTGTCGCTGTAGCGTTTGCAGTGCTCGTTGGATGTCTCGTACCCGTCTTGTTGCAGGTCCGCAAAACGGTTGTGGAGTCTGGGCAGTTGTTGTCTAAGATGAATGCTGAAGTGCCGGCTCTCGTGGCTGAATTGAGAGCGATGAGTCAAAACCTGAACGACGTGACCAGTCAGGCCCGCGAGGGGATCGAGCATGCGTCGGTCTTGCTCCACGCCGTGGGGGAGGTCGGTGAATCGGTGCGACAAGTCCACAACGTTGTGTGTGGGTCAGGTGGGACGCTCTTGAGCAACGTGGCCAGTATGGTTGCCGGCGTCAAGGCTGCGACTCACGTGGTACGGGAACGCATGAAACATGAGGGAGGGACACACAATGGCGGATGAACGAGGAGCTTCAACGGCGGTGTTACTGGCATTTCTGAGCGGTGCGGCCATGGGTGCGGTGATGGGACTGTTATTGGCGCCGCAAACGGGCAGTGAGTCACGTGACCGGCTTCGAGGCTATGCCCGTCGTGCCGAAACCGATTTGCGAGATCTCGCTGGGCGAGCCGGTGAGGTCTTTGAAGAAGCCGTTGATCAGGGCAGGGAGTTTGTCGAATCAAAACGATCGGTTTTGCGAGAGGCCTTCGATGCCGGACGTGAGGCGATGAAGCGCGAGCGAGAGCATATCCAAGGTGAGGGGACGGAGCGAGGATGATGTTTGAGGCGGTGATCGGGGTCGAGGTCCATGCACAACTGCGGACCAACTCCAAAATGTTTTGCGGGTGTGGCACGACTTTCGGGCTCTCTGCCAACAGCCAGACATGCCCGGTTTGTCTTGGTCTGCCGGGCAGTTTACCTGTGATCAATCGAACGGCGGTCGAAATGGCGGTTCGTGCCGGGTTGGCGTTGAACTGTACGATCACGGCGAACAATCGGTTCGCGAGAAAGAACTATTTCTACCCGGATTTGCCAAAGGGGTACCAGATTTCCCAATATGAGGAACCTATTTGCCAGCACGGATGGATCGAGATTGCTGTCGGCATGGTCACGAAGCGAGTCAGGATCCGCCGTGCACATCTTGAAGAGGACGCAGGGAAGAATGTACACGGAACCGGGACGGCGGGAAGCCGAGTGGATTTGAATCGTGCCGGCACGCCGCTGTTGGAAATCGTAACGGAACCGGACATGAGTTCGGCCGATGAGGTTGTGGCTTACTTGAAGGGGTTACGTGATGTGCTCATGTACCTTGATGTGTGCGATGGAAATATGGAGGAAGGGAGCTTTCGGTGTGAGCCCAATTTGTCGCTGCGCCCAGTAGGCCAGAAAGCGTTTGGGACGAAGGTCGAGCTGAAAAATATCAATTCCTTCAAGTATGTGAAGGATTCGGTCGAGTACGAGATTAAACGGCAGAGTAAGGTCTTGAAAGAGGGAGGGAAGATTTATCAGGAGACTAGGCTTTGGAACATTGATCGAGGTGAAACGGCAGTGATGCGCTCGAAAGAGGAGGCCCACGACTATCGATACTTCCCGGATCCCGATCTGGTACCGTTAAAGCTGGAAGAGGTCTGGATTGAGGGATTTCGATCGTCATTGCCGGAATTGCCGGCTATGCGTGCCCGTCGATTAATCACCGAGTATGGTCTTCCAGAGTACGATGCAAGTGTGATTACGACATCGAAAGGTCTGGCGGATTATTATGAGACCTGTCTGAAACAGTTCAAAGAGCCCAAGACGGTGAGTAATTGGGTGATGGGGGAGTTGACGCGAGAATTAAATAATTCTGGAACGGATATTACCGCGTCGCCAGTCTCGCCTGAGCGTCTCGTCGATCTTCTGACGATGGTGGACAAAGGGGTTATCAGCTTAAAAGTCGCCCGTGACATCTTCTCCGAGCTCTATCGGAGCGGTAAGAGTCCCCAGCAGATCGTGCAGGACAAAGGGCTGACACAGGTCTCAGACGAAGGGGCACTGGAGAAAATGATCGATGAGGTGCTCAGTAAGAATCCAACACAGGTGGCGCAGTTTAGAGAGGGCAAACAACAGGTGTTGGGATTTCTTGTTGGTCAAGTAATGAAGGTAAGTGGAAGCAAAGCGAATCCCGGTAAGGTCAATGAGTTGTTGAAAAAGAAGCTGATCGTCTAACTGGAGAGAGAGGCAAGCGGTATGAGCGACATCAGAGAAATCAGGGGCCGCCAGATTATCGATTCACGTGGCAATCCAACGATTGAGGCAGAAGTCACACTCGAAAGCGGAGCTATGGGGCGAGCAGCCGTTCCCTCCGGTGCGTCGACGGGCGAAAAGGAGGCGATTGAGCTGAGGGATGGAGACAAGAAGCGCTGGATGGGAAAGGGTGTCTCCAAAGCGGTGGCGAATATCAGCAAGGTCATTGCTCCTGAACTGCTGGGGAGGGATGCATTCGATCAAGCCGGGATTGATCGAGCCATGATTGCGTTGGATGGGACCAAGACGAAGGGAAAACTTGGAGCAAATGCGATTCTTGGTGTTTCGCTCGCTGTGGCGAAGGCCTCTGCGATTGAAACTGGGCAACCCCTCTACCGGTATTTAGGGGGAGCGAATGCGCGCGTGCTCCCGGTGCCGCTCATGAACATCATCAACGGGGGAGCCCATGCCGATAATCGACTAGACCTTCAAGAGTTTATGATCATGCCGGTAGGGGCCAGCCGATTCAGCGATGCGCTTCGCATGGCCACCGAGGTCTTTCATTCGTTAAAGGCGCTTTTGAAGAAGAAGGATCTCAATACTGCCGTGGGAGATGAGGGGGGATTTGCTCCTGATCTGCAATCGAATGAGGAGGCGCTCGGCCTCATAGCTGAAGCGATTGAGGCGGCGGGCTATCAGGTCGGGCGGGATATCGCTTTGGCATTAGACTGTGCCGCCAGCGAACTCTACGAGAAGGGACGATACATTCTCGAAGCAGAAAAGAATCCGGAACGTTCATCGGAAGAGATGGTGAGCTACTATGGCAAACTTCTGGATCGCTACCCAATCCTTTCCATCGAGGATGGATTGAGCGAATTGGATTGGAAGGGCTGGAAGATGCTCACGGAGAAGATTGGGAATCGCGTCCAACTTGTGGGTGACGACATTTTTGTGACGAATGTTGAAATATTTTCGAAGGGCATCAAGGAAGGGATTGGAAATTCAATTCTGATCAAGCTTAATCAGATCGGCACATTGACGGAGACCTTGGATGCCATCGAACTTGCGAAGCGGTCAGGCTATACGGCCATCATTTCGCATCGTTCCGGTGAAACAGAGGACACGACGATTGCAGACATAGCCGTTGCCACGAACAGTGGGTTGATCAAGACCGGGTCCCTCTCTCGAACGGATCGTGTGGCAAAGTACAATCAACTGCTTCGAATCGAGGAAGAATTAGGAGCCGCGGCAATCTACCGTGGTCGAGACGCCGTACCTGTGCGGAGCTAGTCCGCTCCGGTCATGGGCTGGGTTCATTATGGTCATTAAGCAAAATCGTGGCCGAGACTGGCTGCAATGGCAACGACGTCTGTTTACCCTTGCTCAGGTAGGCGGAGTACTCGGCGTTCTTTGGTTGGTCGTCGCGCTGTTCTATGGGGAGATGGGGCTTTCCCGGTATTTTGCCATGCGGGATTATGCGAAGAATCTGGAGCAGGAATTGTCGGTGCTGCGCAATGAAAATGTCACTCTGCAGCAAGATATCCTGCGTCTTCAGCATGATCCGACCAAGATCGAGCAATTGGCCCGTGAGCAGTTAGGCTATGTGCGGAAAGGTGAGACGGTGTATCAATTTATCCCTGGTTCTGAAAAACAACGAGAGCCATCTGGAAAGCCATGAAGTTCGGAACGGTTGCTATCATCGGAAGATCCAACGTGGGCAAGTCGACCCTCTTGAATCGTCTGTTGGGTGAGAAAATCTCGATTGTTTCAAATAAGCCGCAAACGACGAGAACTCGGGTAATGGGTGTTGTGCATGCGGAAGGGGCGCAAATCGCCTTTCTCGACACCCCTGGGCTGCATAAGCCGGATCATTTGTTGAATCGGCGAATGGTTCGCACGGCGGTGGAAACGCTGGAAGATGCGGATGTGTTGTATATGCTCATGGAGGCGACGAGTCTTCCTGGTCCCGGAGACTTATCCGCCATCAAGTATATGAAGGAAGCCTTGGCAAAGCAGCCGAGGCCGGTCATCTTGGTCGTCACCAAAATCGATCTGGTGAACAAGCATAAGATGCTTCCTGTTCTTGACCAGTATGCCAAGCTTTTTGCATGGACAGAGGTGGTGCCGGTGTCCGCTCAGGCAGACGACAATGTGGCGCGATTGCTCGCCGTGACGGTTCCGTACCTCCCATCAGGGGAGGGGCTGTATGGCGAGGATGTGGTAACAGATCAGACGATGAGGACATTGGCGGCAGAAATGATTCGAGAGAAGGTAATACAGGCGACGGAGGATGAAGTGCCGTATGCCACGGCGGTTGAGATCGATGACTTTGTTGAGCAGGGGAAGTTGGCCAAGATCCGGGCGTCAATTGTCGTTGAACGAGAGACGCAGAAAGGTATTTTGATAGGGAAACAAGGAGAACGACTGAAATCGATTGGGACTCAAGCCAGATTAGACATGGAAAAGGTTTTTGGGATGAAGGTATTTCTTGAGTTATGGGTAAAAGTACGTAAATCATGGCGTGAGGATGAGCAGACCCTTGTGGAGTTGGGTTACTAGCCGCCCATGGAGGCTGATGCTGAGGTATTCAAAAAAGTAGAGCCCCTGCTCTATGCTGTTCATTGAGCCGTTGATTTCGTTGAGACGGCACCGCCGGAGCAAAGTCCGATAATCCCACTCAACGATCATGCAGCCTACCGACCGACCAACGGAATCACGCCTTCCAGAACAACGTCCTCGTCTCGCTGATCGTGATATTTTGCGGGAGGTTCTTCGCGATCAGACGGAGCGAGGGCAGACAAAGTCGGATATCGTCATTCAATCCGTTCAGAAGTTGCTGCGCCGAGGAGCGATTACGAACCTGTCCAAGATGCTAGGACGTATGCACCCGGCTGATATTGCCAAAGCTGTGACACATCTCTCCTCGCCGAAGGAGAAACGGGAAATTTTCGAACTGGTTCGGGGAGAGGGGAAGCGCGGGCAGGTGCTCAGCGAGCTGGATGGGGAAAGCATTCAACAGGTCCTCGCAGATTTGCTTCATTCCGATGTTGCCTGGCTCTTAAAGGACCTCGGTCCTGATGACGTCGCCTATATTCTTGGTTTCCTTCCGGAAGAGCGCGGCAAAGAAGTCCTCGCCTTGATGAAGACGGAGGATTCGACCGAAGTGGCCGACATTCTCCGATACCCTAAAGATACGGCCGGCGCCATCATGACGACGGAATTCTTTTCGCTATCGGAGGATGCTACGGCACAAGAAGCCATCCGTCGGTTGCAACAGGCGACTGATGCGGAAATGGTGTTCTATATCTATGTGACAGACAAGGAGGATCGTCTGGTTGGCGTCCTTTCGCTTCGGCAGCTTCTCACTGTGCCTCCCACGACTCCGCTGAAGAACATCATGACGCGAGAGGCCATGAGCGTCAGTATTGACATGGATCAGGAAGAGGTGGCGAGGCAGGTGGCTAACTACAACTTGTTGGCAATTCCGGTCGTGGAGCGAGACGGGAAGCTTGTGGGGATCATCACAGTAGACGATGTGGTCGATGTTATCCGTGAAGAAGCAACCGAGGACATGCTGAAGATGGCGGGAGCCATTGAAGAGGATACGGCTTCGAAGTCGTCAAGCATCGCGTCAGCGAGATTACGATTGCCGTGGCTATTTACCAACCTGGTGGGAAGCTTGCTGTCCGGGGCGATTCTTTGGTATTTCCGTTATACGGTTCAAGAAGTTGTGGCAATTGTGAGTTTTATTCCCGTCATCGCGGCGATGGGTGGTAATGTCGGATTGCAATCATCAACGTTGATTATCCGCGGCTTGGCAACCGGTTCTGTTGAGTTGACTCATGTTTGGCCGGTGTTTTTTCGCGAGGCAAAGATTGGGCTGGTCATGGGACTGGCGTGCGGAGCGACGTTGACGTTGGTTGCGTGGGTCTTGCACCAGGGGGTTCTGGGAATGGTCGTTGGAGTTTCTCTGATCATAGCCTTTTTTGTCTCGACCAGTATGGCGACGATTATGCCGATTCTCCTGAAGCGCATGGGGGTAGATCCTGCCGTTGCGGCTGGCCCTTTTGTGACTACGGCTAATGATATCACGGGGATTTCGATTTATTTGACACTGGCCACGCTATTCTTGGAGTCTCTCAGATGACACGATACAACAGATCGTTGGAATATTGGTGTGACAGGGATGAGAGGGGTATGTGCCGCTTCTAAAGGCGACAACAATCGTTTTGCGGAGTCGCAAGTGGGGCGATGCCGATCGAATTGTTACCTTCTACTCAAAGGAGAGGGGAAAGATCCGTGGGGTGGCTCGTGGGGCGCGTCGACTCAAAAGCCGATTCGGAGCTGCGCTTGAGCCGTTCAGTCTGTGCCGGTTGAATCTATTTGAAAAGTCCGGCGACTCGCTTTACCGAATTTCCCATGTTGATCTTGTCAGGTCTTCCCAGAAGTTGCGGGAATCCCTTGGTCTGATAGATTCGGCGGCGCGGATGGTCAATGTAGTGGCTGCGATCACTCCGGATGGAGACCCAGATCCGATCTTATTTGATACGCTCGAGCAGGGGCTGGCATCGCTTCACGAGAGTGAAGACCCAACGTTTATGGCGCTTCTGTTTCAGATCAGATTACTGGGCGTGACTGGATTTCGTCCACAGACCGACCATTGTGCCGCATGTGAGAAGACGCATTTTGTGGGTGATCCTCAGTTTTCTCCGATTGCAGGGGGACTTGTGTGTTTGTCCTGCGCAGCGCACCAACGAGTTCGCTGCGTGGCGCTCTCACGAGGCAGTCTCTCATTCCTCCAACAAGCTATTCGCCTTGACTCCACGCTCGTGACAAGGCTACGAGCCAGTGGACGAGTGCGGGCCGAGGTAGAGGCGGCGATCGAAGGGTATGTGACAGTTGTGGCAGGTAAACGGCTCCCATCAGCGAATTTTTTATCGATTGCCGTGTCGTAAAGCTACGATCTGAGGAGAGGAGAAGAGTCGGTATGACAGCCGCTGCATTAGAGCCTCGTGATATGGAGTGGCTTGAGAAGGGTGTATTGGGAATTCAATGGAGTGACGGCCATCGGGCGGTCTATCCGGTCAGATTTCTTCGGCAGCATTGCCCCTGCGCGGCTTGTGTCGACGAATGGACGGGAGAGCGCCGGCTTCAGGTCGACGATATCCCGCTCTTGATCATGCTGCAGGACATTCAACCAGTTGGACGCTATGCGTTTCAATTCAAATGGAGCGATGGTCATGATACGGGGATTTATTCCTACACCTTACTAAGGGGATTGTGTCAGTGTAATGTCTGTCAACCGGTTAAGCCGATCGAAGCAAAGTCCCGACGGCTTCTGTAAGGAGTGACGGCCATATGCTAAACATCGTTCGAGCTTCGATGGGCACCATACTGAGTTTGCTCGGAGGTGCAGTGGCGTTCTTGTTGGTCGGATGTAAAAGTATGCCGGCACTGGAGCAGCAAGAGCAACTGGTACAGGCGGAGAATCTTGTTCTGGATCACATTACCAGTCGGGCGGTGGTCAACGCCTGGGGGGGGCCTCCTTTTTATCATAGCGAGTTTGGCTATTTTTTTGTGATGCCAGATTTGAGTGTCATCCCTCGAACACGAGTGGCCGCCGGCGAGGTGCCGAAGGGATGGAGGGGTGGGGTGCATGCAGGCGAAGGCGTCTATTTTGCCTATCCCGACCGAGGCTGGTTGCTGGTCTTTCTTGATGAGCGTCTTGTCTACAGAGAAAAGCTCCAACCTGATGACATACGGGCATTGACTAATGCTTGGGCGTATGAGGCTCGATTCAAGACCAGCGTTGGGGAAGTTTCACGTCCGTAAGTTGTCCTTTGTTACTCCACATGGGATCAAATTCATCAGATGGTTTGCATGTCGTGATGGCTGCGTCTGAGGCGGTTCCTTACGCGAAAACAGGCGGATTGGCGGATGTAGTGGGAGCCTTGTCCACGGCCCTTGCGAAATTGGGACATCGGGTTACCTTGTTGCTGCCGGGTTACCGGACCCTGTTGGCGCCTAAGGACCGTCGAGTCGCCGCGCAATTCTCCGTCTCCGTAGGAGGAGTGGCGGCGGGTGTGTCCATTGAAGAAGAATATGTGACGGTGATTGGTGGATTGCATCAGCTGAGAGTACTGTTCGTGTGTCATGACCCGCATTTCGCTCGCCCGGGACTGTACCAACAGGATCATCACGACTATCCGGATAACCTTGATCGGTTTACTCTTTTCTGCCGTGCTGTCCTTCAGGCGGTACATGTCTTAGTGGATAGAGAGAGAGAGAAGATTGATATCCTGCACCTCCACGATTGGCAGACGGCGTTGTGTGCCGTCTATCTCAAAGCGCTCTCGCTTGAGCACGATAGTCTTCGGTCGATCAAGACGCTATTGACTGTCCACAATCTTGGCTATCAGGGGATATTCCCGGGTCATGAATTCATGAAAACCGGTCTTCCTTCATCACTATTCTCACTAGGCGGCCTTGAGTTCTATGGAGCAGTCAATTGTTTGAAAGGGGGGATCATCTTTTCCGATGCTGTTTCTACAGTAAGCCCCACCTATGCAAGGGAGATTCTCACTGCGGAATATGGATGTGGCCTAGAAGGTGTGTTGGCAAGTCGGACAAGTGGTGTCAGCGGTATCACAAACGGGATTGATGAGGTTATGTGGGATCCTCGGCACGATGCCTATCTGCCGGCGCAGTACCATGCCGATGATTTATCGGGTAAGCATGTGTGCAAGCGAGAGTTGCAACGGGAGCTTGGTCTACCGACTCTTGATGTACCCCTGTTAGCAGTCATAGGCCGGTTGACTTTTCAAAAAGGATTTGACCTCCTGCTCGATATTCTTCCAGAGCTTATGGCTCTCGATCTCCAACTAGTTGTATTGGGTACTGGTGATTCTCACTTGGAACAGCAATTCCTGAGAGCCAAGGAGAGCTATCCTCAGACAATCGGCCTCACTCTCGGCTTTAATGAGGCATTAGCCCATCGCATTGAGGCGGGCTCTGACATGCTGATCATGCCCTCGCGTTACGAACCTTGTGGATTAAGTCAGCTGTATAGCTTGCGATACGGAACGGTACCTATCGTGCGGCGTACAGGGGGACTCGCCGATACTGTTACTCCTTTTCGTCCGTCAACAATCAAATCCGGATGTGCAACAGGGTTTCATTTCATCGATCCTTCTCCCGATGCCTTACTTTCAGCGATTTTGCTTGCGCTCCATATCTATGAGGAGCGAGATGTTTGGCGCTCACTGGTTACTTCAGGAATGAACGCTGATCTATCGTGGGATCAATCGGCAAGGAGCTATGTAGGTTTATATGGACGCTTACGGGAAGTAGAGGGTGAAAATCGTCGCCTACCGGGCATTGAATGAAATGGTCAACCCTTGTTCGAGTTTTGCCAGTAAGGTCTTGGCTCGTACGGCATAATAAGAGTTTTGTCCTTCATGAAGTCTGATAATTGATGTAAAAAGATCTCGTGCAACATCCAGGTAGCCCTGGGTAAATGCAAGCTCCCCAGTATGGAGAGCGCAGGCGGAGGTCATAGCCTCAACATCCACTGCAACTCGGCTGGTTGGAGTCGAAACCAGATGGGCAATTTGATTTGGCAAGGGCAGTATGAACCCATCTTTTTCCTGGCCCAGCCGACCGGCCGATCGGAGTTGGTCTAAAATTGTTGTAGCTTTTGCCAAGTCTGATGTTGACTTACAGTCACCGTAGGCAGTCCACAAAGAGGTGAAACCACTATCTCTCGCTTCATTTACTTGAGGAGAAGGGGAAGTGGAACAGGCTGAGAAGAGGACGGCTGAACCAAGGAACCCAATCACAATACCCAGTCGCATCGGCTTTGATTGCATTGAACAACCCCTCCACTTATTACTTTTGATAGGCTTATCTGCAAATTATGCGCCGTAAGGTAATTAGTCAAAAGACATTGTAAAAATTGATAAAACTAATCACGGATGCCTGGCTGAGCGTGTTAAATTCAACTCACTGTGCTGTTTATGAAACAGTCATGGGATGGTTGGAGGGTCAGATGCATTGGGAGGGGTAATTAAGCATTGAATATTTGGACGAGGATACCGGTGCGTGTGGTGGAGTTCGTTTTGCGCATAATATGTTTAATGTGTTCCTTGACGGTTTGTTCGGTGATTTGCAGCGCGTTTGCAATTTCTTTATTTGTCCAGCCTTTTGCTAGGTGCTCCACCACGGATTGCTCCCGGTTCGTGAGCTGGAAACGTTCTCGAGCATGCTCTGCATTCAGATTCTGTTTACGTCCTAGTTCTTCCATAGTTACAACAAGCCTGGCTTGTTGAATCCCGCCTCGATCAGGCAAACCGAAGCCTCTTAGTAGGATTGGTTGATTTGGGTCACCTGTTACACGTTTGAGCTCAAACTGTTCCCAGTCTTTAGCTTCTGTCCGTATGTGGAGGGCCTTGATGATCTCTGCGCAGAGCTCAGTCAGGGCAGTAGGGAGTATTCCGCGTGCTGAAACAGCGGTTGCGCTCCCATGTTCAACGGCCGTGATCTTTTTGGCGAGCTCAGTAGCTTGTCGGTTCATATGGAGTAGTTGCATAGATGTCGAAAGCACTACGATCCCTGAGCCCGCCCGCTGATCGGCAAGCACGTCAGTTTGGTCGGTTCCTTTTGATGATTCGTTCATGATGGGTACGATATTGTTCTAAATGTGAAATGAGCAAGAGATTGTTTGCCTCTGAGCCCTAATACTCCAAGTATACCGGAATAGTACCTAACCCTTTCGAGGTAGTCAACATATACCTTTGAGAAAGCAGCCTACAGGATCGGTATTGTTAGTCTGGACCTCCGTGCATAGTATTTCCGAGTTGACTTGGAATGAATGACCGAAATAGTTGGGGCAATCGAGAGGGGCAGATTGGATTACTATTGTGGGTTAAGTTAAGAAGGGCTAGGTCAAGGAAGCACAGGGAAATCCAGGAAAGGATGTTGTGGTAGGCATGGAAGGATATGAGGTGAGGGTAATGGAGTGGGAGTGGCCAATTCAGGATAGTCACGAAAGCCATCGGGAGAGAGCTGCCTTGTTGAGGCCAATACTGTACGAAATTATGGCTCAAGAGGGTGGAGGTAGCAGTCTTGTCCATGAGGGGAGGGCGCTTTCTTTGAACATCAGTAATGGGGGCATGTTGATTCTTATGGATCAAGCTCCAAGAGTTGAGCAAGTCCTGAAGGTCTACGTGCCAACGCCTGTCGCTATTGCGGAGACCCCAACACTTGCTGAAGTTCGTTGGACCAGAATGCTTCCCTTTGGAAAGTCGATCAGTTGCGCCGCTCATTTTGTCGGGGTTAAGTTCATGTTCTAGCTACTGCCGTTCTGAAAATGGGAGTTATGTCAAATTGCTTGACCGGGTTTGTCGCATTCATCGATTTAGTATTGATCGTTGAATGCGTGGGCTCGTGCTAGCATAAAACGAACTCGCTTCTTACAGTTTGCTCTCTAGGGATAGCTTGGTTTTGCTGGATCCTAGGAGTTTATGAGCGTTTCTTCATTGACTTATGATCCGCTCACGACTCTGACTCTTGTGGCGGTGCCGTTTCGGTGCAGTATTGCTAACTTTATGATTCATAAAGCGGTTAGTGGTTTTTTGAATTCCTTGTGCTTGCCTGATGGGCGTAAGACCATTTTTTTGAACTCGACTATTGGGAGATGTGAAGCTATATATGTATGACAGAGGATATAGGGCGTAAGTTAGGGGAGGATACTGGTATGCACTGAACGCAAATCCGAATCACGCCTAGTTTAGTTGAGCTGCGGATTCGGTGCGTAAAATGGTTTTCTTCCCTTGAATTGGCTGATCAAGGGAGCCATGCATTCTCAGTCAAGGTCGTCACTGCTCCTTACCGTTCCAGAGGTGCCTGTCCGTTTGAATTGGTCTGATGGGATACGTAGTCGACTGCTAATTCATGATCGATATGGTTTAGAAGGTGGTCACATGGCTCCCTGTATCTCAGTCTAGATCTGGACATCTTTCACTTGCCAACTTGGGCTGAAATGGATTCTCAAATAGAATGGAAATGCGCTAGGACATCACTCTACGTATTGCGTTGGAGATGAGGAGGGGAGAAACGTGAAGGCTGTCATACTTGCTGGTGGAATGGGGACCCGCCTTTCTGAAGAGACCGCTTTGCGACCGAAACCGATGGTGGAGGTCGGTGGAAAACCTATTCTGTGGCATATTATGAAGATCTATGCCGCCCATGGCATAAAGGAATTTGTAATCGCCCTTGGGTACAAAGGGGAAATGATCAAAGAATATTTTTTGAACTTTTATGCCTTCAATAAAGATATTTCGGTTGACCTTGAGAGTGGGAAAACAACGATTCACGACGGGAAGCGGCATGAGGATTGGATCGTTCATCTTGTCGACACCGGCCTTCATACTCAAACCGGTGGTCGGCTTCGCCAGCTCAAGAAATGGCTTGGCAAAGACGAAAGCTTTCTCTTTACCTATGGTGACGGTGTTTCGGACGTTGATATTCAAGCCACCATCAAGTTTCATAAATCCCACGGTAAGCTAGCTACTGTGACGTCGGTTTTACCTCCGGCAAGATTCGGGCGGTTGGTATTCGATCAGGATCACATCATCGGTTTCAAGGAAAAACCGCACGGAGACGAAGGCTGGATTAATGGAGGGTTCTATGTTCTTGAGCCTCAGGTGCTCGACTATATCAAGGATGATAATACTGTTTGGGAACGGGAGCCGATCGAGCAGCTTACGAAGGATAATGAATTGATGGGCTACCGGCATGATCGATTTTGGTCTTGTATGGATACCCTACGCGAAAAAAACTATTTAGAGGAGCTTTGGCAGTCGTCACAGGCCCCTTGGAAGGTGTGGTAGGAGGAGTTTGCTAGGTATGCGGTAAGTTTTTGACTTGCAAGTGGTATATTCCTACGGATGTCCACAGAAATAACACTTGCAAACTTTCAAGCTTAGTTAATATTCACACCGAGGAATGAATATGCGAATCTTGATCACTGGGAACATGGGCTATGTTGGCCCATTGGTGTTACGTCGGTTGCGGGAATCACATCCTGAGGCCGTGTTGATTGGATACGATATCGGCTACTTTGCGCACTGTTTGACTGGTTCATCACGATTTCCTGAAAGTCGAGCCGACGAGCAGTATTTTGGGGATATCCGTCAGGTGCCTGAAAAGGTTCTCCAGGGAATCGATGCGATTGTGCATCTCTGCGCCATCTCGAATGATCCGATGGGAGCCATTTATGAGGATGTGACTCTTGCTATCAACCATCGTGCCAGTATCGAGCTTGCCGTCAAAGCAAAACGAGCAGGTGTGAAAGCATTCGTATTTGCATCGAGTTGCAGTGTGTACGGATTTGCAGAGGGCGGCCCTCGTCGGGAGGAAGATGCGCTGAATCCTCTCACGGCTTACGCGAAGTCAAAAGTCGGAACGGAACAAGATCTGGCGTCGCTTGCATCGGAGGCATTTACGGTAACCTGTCTCCGGTTTGCAACAGCATGTGGGATGAGCGACCGGTTGCGGTTGGATCTCGTGCTGAATGATTTTGTGGCTGGCGCATTGGTGTCTAAACGGATCAATATTCTTAGTGACGGGACTCCATGGCGTCCATTGATTCACGTGCGAGATATGGCGAGAGCCATTGATTGGGCAGTGCGGAGAGATCGTCATGATGGTGGGACATTTCTGACGATCAATGTGGGAAGCGATGCGTGGAATTATCAGGTGAAGGATTTGGCCAAAGCGGTTGCTCAATTTGTCCCAGATGTAGAGATTTCTATCAATAGAGATGCTCAGCCTGATAAACGATCCTACCGAGTAAACTTCGACAAATTTTCTAAGTTGGCGCAGGGATTTCTTCCTGTCGTTGATCTTCAGAGTGCTGTAAAGGATCTTCGTGACGGACTTTTGTCCATGAAATTTCACGATCCCGAGTTTCGGACGGGTGAGTTGATACGCTTGGTCACATTGAAGCGGCTGAGAGAGGGAGGGCATTTGACAGATCAACTCGCATGGAAAGAACAGGCCAGTCAATGAGACCTCGGCGTTGCAATACTTTTAAAGTATGGAAGGAGATCTCGGCATGAAGCCATCGGCGTGTCGCTCATGCGGAGCAAGTCTTGAACGCACATTCGTTGATCTGGGTATGTCTCCACTGGCAAATTCTTATATCAAGCCAGGGCAAACGAATCGAATGGAGCCTTTCTATCCCTTACATGTGTATGTCTGCGAGGCGTGCCTGCTGGTTCAGTTGGAGCAGTTTTCGACTCCGCAGGATATTTTCTCAGACTATGCATATTTTTCATCATTTTCTGATTCATGGCTTGCCCATGCCCGGGCGTATGTTGACATGATTGTCCGTCGTTTCGGATTTGATCGGAACTCGAGAGTCGTGGAGATCGCCAGCAATGATGGCTATCTACTTAAAAACTTTGTAGCTCGTGGCATTCCGGTGCTCGGGGTGGAGCCTGCGGCGAATGTGGCCGAGGTCGCGAGGGGAGAAGGGGTCAATACCAGGGTGGCATTTTTTGGCGAGAAGACGGCGCGTGGGTTAACTGATGAGGGATGGGCCGCTGATTTGATTATTGGAAACAACGTACTGGCTCATGTTCCAGATTTGAACGATTTTGTGAGCGGACTTAAGGTGCTATTAAAGCCAGCAGGCGTTATTACTATGGAATTCCCTCACTTGTTGCAGCTTGTGGAGCAGAATCAGTTTGATACGATCTATCATGAGCATTTCTCTTATTTTTCTTTCATCGCGGTTGAGCGGGTGTTTGCCCGCCATGGAATGAAACTGTTTGACGTGGAGGAGTTGCAAACTCATGGAGGTTCCCTGCGGATCTATGTATGCCATGATGGAGATACAGCCAAGCCAGTTGAGACACGGGCAAAGGAACTGAAGTCACGAGAGGAAACGATCGGATTTGGTGATCTCAGCCACTACCTTTCGTTTGGTCCCCGCGTTGAAGAGACAAAGAGAAAGTTGCTGACTTTTCTTATTGCTGCTAAGGAGGAGGGGAAACGGGTCGTAGGCTATGGAGCTCCAGCAAAAGGGAACACGTTACTGAATTATTGTGGTATTCGAACTGACTTTATCGACTACACCGTTGATCGGAGCCCTCATAAGCAGGGCCATTTTCTTCCTGGTGTGCATATTCCGATCTATGAACCTGAACGGGTGCGTGCTACGCGGCCGGACTATCTTCTGATTCTACCCTGGAATATTCGAGAAGAGGTCATGCATCAGATGAACTATATTCGTGAGTGGGGTGGGAAATTCGTCGTTCCGATTCCTGAGGTACGCGTGTATCCATGATCTTTACCGAGGCTGCTCTCAAAGGTGCGTTTGTCATCGATCCTGAACCTGCATCTGATGATAGGGGAATCTTTGCGAGGGTGTGGTGCGAAAAAGAGTTTGCGGCGCATGGCCTTTCATCTCATTGGGTTCAATCGAGTATTTCCCTGAGCCGTCGAAAAGGGACTCTGCGAGGAATGCACTACCAGGTTGCTCCAAATGAGGAAGTGAAATTGGTCCGCTGTATTGCAGGTGCGATCTATGATGTCATTGTGGACTTGCGACCAACCTCACCGACTTATGGGCGGCATGTTGGGTTGATGTTGACGGCGGAGAATCGTCGCTCGTTGTATATTCCAAAACAGTTTGCACATGGGTTTCTCACACTGCAAGACAACTCCGAAGTCTCTTACCACATGTCGGAGTTCTATGTGCCTTCGAGTGCCCGCGGTATTCGTTGGGATGATTCGCAATTGGGTATTGAGTGGCCTGAGCCTGTTGTGATCGTGGCGGAAAAGGATCTCTCATGGCCGCAATTCAGGTTGAACGGGTGATGTGACGTGGAAACCGATTGTTCGATGCTTGAATTGATGGAGGAGCTCTACCCAATTTGCCGCAGTATTACCGGTGAGGGAGTTCGAGAAACGCTTAAGATAATTCAAACGCGTATTCCGCTTGAAGTGCGAGAAGTTCCTAGCGGAACAAAAGTTTTTGATTGGACGGTTCCCCTAGAGTGGAATGTATCCGATGCTTACGTGATGAATCGGGCGGGAAAGCGAGTCATCGATTTTCAGTCGCATAACTTGCACTTGATGAGCTACAGCGTGCCGGTTCGAAAAACAATGAGCCTAGAAGAGTTGCGCCCGCATCTGTTTAGCCTTCCGGCTCACCCTGAGTGGATTCCATATCGAACGTCCTATTACAAAGAAAACTGGGGCTTCTGCATTCGGCATGCTGATCTCCAACGGCTTTCTGATGAGGAATACGACGTCGTCATTGATTCGACGCTTCAGGCTGGCTCACTGACCTATGGCGAGCTCTATTTGCCAGGAAAAGTTTCTGATGAGGTTCTTGTGTCTTGCCATGTCTGCCATCCGTCTCTATGTAATGACAATTTGTCGGGTATTGCGGTGGCTGTGATGCTAGCGGAAACAATGGCTGCTCGATCAAGAAGATATTCATTCCGTTTTCTCTTTATTCCAGGAACCATTGGATCGATTACCTGGCTGGCTCAGAATGAGCAGAGGGTACCTCATATTCGGTATGGGCTCGTCCTAACTGGAGTGGGCGATGCTGGAAGTGTTACCTATAAGAAGAGTCGCGAGGGCAATGCGGAAATAGACCGGGCGATGGCGCACGTGTTGAGATATTCTGGTGAAGCGCATTCTATCATCGACTTTTTTCCGTACGGGTATGATGAGCGGCAGTACTGCTCCCCCGGCTTTAACTTGCCGGTCGGATGTTTCATGCGGACACCACATGGCCAATATCCGGAGTATCATTCTTCTGCAGATAATATGGACCTGATACGATCAGAATCTCTTGTGCGTTCGTACGCGCAGTGCCTACAGGCATTTGAATTGCTCGAAGGGAATCGGGTGTATGTGAATCAAAACCAAAAATGCGAGCCGCAATTGGGGAAGCGGGGGTTGTATCGTGCTGTTGCAGGGCAGCAAGAAAATCAGTCCAGAGAGCTCGCACTTCTCTGGGTGTTGAATTTATCCGATGGACGGCACACGCTGCTTGATATCGCAGAGCGTGCGGATCTTCCATTCGGCCAGATTCAATCGGCAGCTGATGCTTTGGGTGAGGCCGGACTGTTGAAGGAATGTCGGAGGCCGGAAAAAGCCTAAAGGAGAGCAACTATGAACACCGTGTATTATGACCCTTCATTTTCGGACGAGAGACGCCGTGACGAGCTCTATCACGGCCAACTTCTAGTATACTCACCACGTCGGAGTACTCTCGCATTTATCGAATTTGCTAGGAAATTGATCAGGGAGGCGTTTGCCCCATATGATCCCGAGACGGCTCAATTTCATTTGCCTGTTGGACAGTATGCTGACATTCTCGGAATGCTGAAACCGAGCTTCATTCATCACCCAGAGTCTAAGGCGCTGATGCGCAATATTTTTGAGGAGATGGGCTGTGATCTAGAGAAGACATACTTTGATGTCCCGAAGATGCGAAGCTCCACCAGCGATAACTATCTGACAACCGGAATTGCGTATGCGTGGCACCCTCATCGAGATACCTGGTACTCCGCGCCTCCCTGTCAGGTCAATTGGTGGATTCCAATCTATGATATTGAGTCAAACAATGCCATGGCGTTTCACCCGCAGTATTGGAATGCGCCTGTGAAAAACAGTTCAAAAGGATATAACTACTACGTATGGAATCAGCAAAATCGAGGAGCGCACGTCGCCAAGTTCCTGAAAGAAGACCCTCGGCCTCTCCCTAAGCCGACCGAACCGCTTGCATTGGAGCCGCAGGTTCGTTTAATCGTGCCTGCAGGAGGTATCATTCTGTTCTCGGCAGCACAGATGCACTCCAGTGTCCCTAATACGTCAGGAAAGACCAGGTTTAGCATCGATTTTCGCGTCGTCAATCTTGATGATGTGGCACACCGAAAAGGTGCTCCTCGTGTAGATGAAGAGTGTACGGGGACCACAATGAGGGACTATTTGAGAGCGACTGATTTTGCTCATGTCCCCAATGAATTGGTTGCGCTCTATGATGATGAGACTGTTGGTGAGGGAAAGCTGGTTTATGCAGTCGAGGGGAAACAAGATCACTGAGGCGGGATCGTTTTTTGTGATCTGACATTTTGCTCTGAGCAAGTCCACGGAGGGTTATATGGCACAACTTCAACGCCCCGCCTTCGCATATATGAAAGGGAAGCTTATCCCCTGGGATCAAGCGACGCTTCACATCGGGGCTGAGGCTGTTACAAGAGGGCGCAATGTATTCGAAGGGCTTAAGGGATATTGGCAACCAGACGGACAGTTCAAGATTATTATGATGCGACAGCACTATGAACGTCTCAAACGTTCTGCCAGGCTTCTCCATATTCCGTGTGAGTACACTTTTGAGGAGTACTGTGGGGCCATCGATCAACTGATCGGGGCGTTGATTACTCCTGGTCGGGACATGTGGGTCCGCACCACTCTCTTTGTGACGGAGGGACATTGGGGTGAAGATACGGTTGCTGATCTTGTCCTCACGGCCTATCATCAGGATAGAGCCGTACCGAAGTCAATTCGGATGGGAGTGAGCACATGGCGCCGAAGTAGCGATGTTGCACTGCCAGCTCGAATTAAGACTGGAAGCAATTATCAAGTATCTCTCTTGGCGCGTCTGGAGGGAAAATCGAGAGGATATGAGGATATGGTACTGCTGAATCAGTCGGGACGTGTTGCTGAGGCCACGGCTTCATGCATTCTTATGGTGAGAAACGATACAATCGTAACTCCGCCGGCCACGGAGGGGGCCCTTGAGAGTATCACGCTTGATATTGTGGAAGCCCTTGCTTCGTCTGTAGGAGTAAAATTCTGCCGCCGCCCTATTGATCGGACCGAATTGCTGGTTGCGGATGAACTTGGGGTTTGTGGGACGCTTCATGAGGTTACATTGGTCTCAGCCATTGATGAATGTAAGCTCTCAGAGAAATCGCCGGTTCTTGGTGCAATCCAACAGCGATATCTGGACGCTGTTCACGGCGTGACCCCACACCCTGTGGTAGAGTTAAGCGTGCTCCCTTCAGTAAGGGCAAAGTAACTGAGTGTGAGTGTTGTAATCAATGCTGGCTTGTGCCGGGTAGCTTGGTGCTTAGGGAAGAAGATCTAGGTCAATTAAGTAAGAAAGATAAGTGGAGCCAGTAAAGATCCTGATGTCGCAGGACGACTATTTTAATAGCAAAGGACTGAGGTTATGAAGCACGCCGTGAGGTATCTCACTATATCGATGGCGTTGATGGTAAGCCCAGGTGTCGGATTCTGTGAATCAGGTTCGGTCAAGCCCGATGCTGGGAAAATGCCGACGGATGTTCCGTTATTGCCTGCAGCTACCGGACAGACTGAGAAAACAACAAGTCAGGTGGTGATGGACAAGCTGTCCAATGCAGTTGGTACAGAATATGTGATTGGTGCTGAAGATGTGTTGGATATTACTGTCTGGCGGAATGCCGATTTATCAAGACAGGTGCAGGTACGACCGGATGGGCGGATCTCAATGCCCATCATCCGCGATGTCGTAGCCGTGGGGAAAACTCCCACTAAATTGGCTGAAGAGATGACGAACAAGCTCAAGGAGTATGTTCAGAACCCAGTCGTTGCTGTAACGTTGAAGGAAGTCAATAGCTCGAATATTTTTCTTTTAGGTGAAGTCGCTCATCCAGGCAAGTACCCACTAAAGAGTAGGACGACGCTCTTGCAAGGAATAACGATGGCCGGGGGGTTTAAGGAAACTGCGGCGAGGAATCAGATCGTCATTTTCAGATTTACTGAAACGGCGCCAGGCATGAAGAGATTTACTGCGAGTTATGACGATATTGTGCTCCGCAGTGGGATCAGCGATAACTTTGAGCTGAAGCCTGGCGATACCCTTGTAGTTCCCAGTGAATCGATGGTGGTGTTCCCTGGTCGATAGGGATTATCAGAAAGGATGACGGCAGTGGACTATTACGCGCGATGGGCAAGGACATTCAGACCGGGATTTTTTCTGCCGAGAGCAATGTCGATCGGGCTTCTACTCTGTCTGATATTGGGCCAAGTCGGCTGTCTCGGACCTGTCACATCAAGGGAATACAAGGCATCCGATGTGCCGACAGAATTCCTTCTGGGCTCTGAAGACCAGATTGAAATCAACGTCTGGAAGAATCCTGATTTGTCACGCATTACACTAATACGACCCGATGGTTATGTCTCCATGCCGATTATTGGAGATGTTCAGGCGGCAGGGCTTACGGCTGACGCACTTGCAGCCCAGATCACAGAACGGTTAAAAGGGTATATCCAGAATCCTTCGGTATCTGTCAATGTGAAGGAGCTCAATAGTTATTCCGTATTTGTCTTAGGCGAAGTGACGAAGCCAGGGAAATACCAGCTGAAGTCCTATGTGACGGTGCTCCAAGCTATCTCCATGGCTGGAGGGTTTACAAATTATGCCAGTAAGAATAGGTTACAGGTTGTCCGAGTAATAGAAAGCCCCGGCCACAAACGGCAAGAAATCCATATCCCACTCCGCTACGATGATCTTGTGAGTGGTCGAGGTGAACCGGG
>JAEURV010000149.1 GCA_016788465.1 Nitrospira sp.
TATACCGTGCTGTCCGTGGGGCGGGAGTAGATGAAGTATTTGAGAGGAAGAGGAGATTCGACGGTGAACAGGAACGGTCAGACGGGAGTCGGAACGGGTACTCTTTCCCCGCCGACTCTCGTCAGGAAGTAATATTGTTCCTCAGCAATCCGATCAGTATCAGAGCCGTCGCCACAGACTTTTACTTCACGATAGACTCTGAGGCAGTGTCTTTGCCGTAGGCCCAGCACCGGCTCATGCCTCATTATCCGTGACCCCACTGACCTGAGATCCTCTTATCAAGAGGTCGATGTCGGACAGGCTTCTAGCCCTGGGCTTGTTTCGGGTCGTGGATCAACGGCAGTCAGGGAATCATTTCACGGAGTGGGCCTTAGTCGAATAAACAGGCCGCAGACGCTTAACACGATGACGACTAAACAGGTCATGAGGGACTTTACGAGCGAGAGTCCCACTCGCAGCCGGGTGCCCATATGTCTTCCCTCCTTCTTTTATGTTGAGAGACATCCACACGTTCCCGCTTTGTCGCGCCGTAAGTAGGCTATCGCATGCACATCACCGCTGTATTGCGGGATAGTTAACAGTGTGTGACATTCCTCGCCTCTGTTTTTGTGAAGAGTTAACCGGTTTGTAATATTCACCTCATACCACCGTAATGTGTGGTGGGTAGTAAGGTATTCAGGAGATTCGAGTGAGACTCCCTCATCCAAGGAATAGGCTCAGTGTGTTGGCAGGTGCGATAGTGATGGCTCTATCGCATACGAGTTATGCCGAGGTCGGCCCACGCGTCGATGCTGATATCCCGTCTTACATCGCACAGGATTCACTATCTGGGGAGCTATCGATTTCTGTGGCAGAGGCGATGAAGCCCCTGGTTCAGGCCTGGGCAGGCGACTTGATGCGCCAATATCCAGAACTACAGATCGTGGTGATCTCGGAACGCTTCCCCGGCAGCCACACTGCTCTCCTGGCAGGGCGGACTGAGATGATGGTCCTGTCTCGCCGAATGACTTCGGCCGAAGTTGGGAATTGCCTGCTTGAGTTTGGAGACAAGCCGATGGCCGTACCTGTTGCTCATCACCCGCAAGCGATATCCATTGGGAATGGCGACCGGACTGGCTACAAGATAGATCCGGTGAAACGGTTACGAGTCAACGCGATGGTGAGTGACGACGCTGTCGCGCCGGTGACCCGAAATGAGAGGAATGTTCTCCACACCTTCCGACGAAGTGTCTACCTGTACAGTACCAAGCCTCAACAGGCGAGGGCGACTCACGCATCAGCGGAGATGATTCGATACGCACTGAGCCGGCAGGGTCAGCAGTTGGCACTTGACCTGGGGTATGTGCCTTTATCGTTTGAGGAAGTCAGACGGGTGACATCCCGCTGGACTGCCTCTCGCCGGTGAATCCATCACTCTTGTCTCTGCACATGTTTTCCGAAGTTGGGAGGCGTTAAAACTGAGGCACGTAGCTCTCAACGCTCCCGTCAATTGTTACCGACTGGAGATCCTTGTTTGACACAGGGGTAACAGTCTGCCGTTAGTCTATTGTTGGTCATATAATGACAGAATGGGAGGACCCCATGGTTACCGTAGGGAATGTGATGAGGGCAGAGCCTGTAACGGTGGAGGTAGGGACATCGGTGGTAGAGGCAGCCAAGCTCATGAAAGCTTGGAACGTCGAAAGTGTTTTAGTGACCTACCGATCTCAGGTCATCGGAATCGTAACAGAATCAGACGTTGTCAGGAAATTCGTGGGGGCGGAAAAAGTCCCCTACTTCGTGCCGGTTGAGGACATCATGAGCAGCCCGGTGCCTGGCATCGAAGAGCGGCGCTCGTTGACGGAAGCGGCTGACATGATGAATAAGCATCGCACTCGCCATCTCGGTGTCACCAAGGGCGGAGTGTTCATCGGTCTGGTGTCCGTGGGGGACTTTCTCAGTCCCGTTTCCATCGATGACTTCTAAGGAGAGTTCTTTCTACTTCTCTGTTCCGGTAAGCAAGCGGCATCCTATCCCTTACCCTTGTCGTGGGTCCGTATCAGCGACAACACCTACCACAGGTTGCATTCTCTATCGAACACGTCCACACTTGCGACAGTCCCCTTTGACTGTGCGGTGTTCGAATGGGTCGATCTCACATGCATCAGCAGTCGCCTGTCGATCCTTCGCTGATCTCCTCACATACTGAACGTGAACTCAAACTGGCGATTGACGACGATTTCCGTCTGCCACGGCTACCAGGCACGCCGCTTCCACGACGGCTGCTGATCTCGACGTATTACGACACCGCCTCATACGACTTAGCCCGGGCACGGATCACTCTTCGCCGTCGAATCGAACGGGGGAAGCAGTCTTGGCAACTCAAGATACCGCTGGGGGACGATCGGCAGGAAGTAGAAGTGGCTTACGCTCAGGCTGATCCGCCTGCCGCGTTGCGCGATCTCCTGATTCTCCACTTGAGGCATCGCAAAGTCAGACCTGTCGTGACGCTCCGGGTGTGGCGAAGCAGCTTTGTGGTGCGTCAGGGGCGAACCCCTCTGGCTGAGCTTGCAGTCGACCATGTTGCGGTCGTGAAAAACGGCTCGGTCATCCAGCGTTTTCGTGAACTTGAAATCGAACAACGGCAGGGCGATGAATCCTTGCTGCGCTCCCTCGAACGGGAGGTGCGGGATGCCGGCGCTTCCGATCATGACGGACGACCAAAGTTCTTTCGCGCCCTCTCCCTCGCACTTCCCCCCTCACCTGCGCAACCCAAGGCAAAGGCGCCCGCGAGCGAACATCTGAAGTCCGCGCTTGCCCGGCATGTTGAGTGGCTGCTCGCTCATGATCCCGGCACGAGGCTCGGAACCGAGAGCGAGAGCCTGCATCAAATGCGCGT
>JAEURV010000173.1 GCA_016788465.1 Nitrospira sp.
CAAGGAGGATGCCGCGGTCAAGTTTGGATTTCTGCTTGAGGCGCTGGAGTACGGGGCTCCGCCGCACGGTGGAATCGCCTTTGGGCTGGATCGCTTAGTGATGCTGCTGGGCAACGCCGATTCGATTCGCGACGTGATCGCGTTCCCCAAGACCCAGAAGGCGCAATGTCCGCTGACCGATGCACCATCTGCCGTTGGTGCCGACCAACTCAAGGAACTGCGCATTAAACTGGATCTGGTCGAATAAGGAGTTCCTGTTTTTATGGCAGGCAACACCTTTGGGCGTATATTCACAGTCGCCTCATTTGGCGAAAGCCATGGCCCGGCAATTGGTTGTGTCGTTGATGGCTGTCCGCCTGGACTGACCCTCTCAGCAGAAGATATCCAAAAAGATCTCGATCGAAGAAAGCCTGGCACGTCCCGGCATGTGACGCAGCGGCAGGAGTCGGATACCGTCGAGATCCTCTCGGGGCTGTTTGAGGGAAAGACGACCGGTACGCCGATTGCCCTGTTGATTCGAAACGAAGACCAGCGCAGTCGGGATTACGGCAACCTCATCGATACCTTCCGCCCGGGCCACGCGGACTATACCTATTGGCAGAAGTACGGGATTCGTGATCACCGTGGAGGAGGTCGTGCATCCGCGCGTGAGACAGCGGTCCGCGTCGCAGCAGCAGCGATTGCCAGGAAATGGCTCAATGAAAAGTATGGTGTCGTGATTCGGGGCTATCTCAGCCAGCTCGGGCCACATGAGATGAAGTTTAAAAGTTGGAACGCGGTACGTGAGAACCCATTTTTCTCGGCTGACCCCGATATTGTGCCTAAGCTCGAAGCCTTCATGGATGAGTTGCGGAAGGCTGGTGACTCAGTCGGCGCCAAGATTACGACGATTGCTGAGCATGTGCCGGTTGGGTGGGGCGCGCCCGTCTATGCGAAGTTGGATTCGGATGTAGCTGCGGCCATGATGAGTATCAATGCGGTCAAGGCGGTGGAGATTGGGTCAGGCTTTGCCTCGGTGACGCAGCGAGGCTCCGAGCATGGCGATGAACTGACGCCAGAAGGATTTCTCTCCAACAATGCCGGAGGCATTCTCGGCGGCATTTCGACCGGGCAAGATATTGTCGTCACCATCGGCATCAAGCCCACGTCGAGTATTCGTATCCCACGCAAGTCGATCGATAAGCAGGGCAACCCAGTCCTGGTGGAAACCAACGGTCGCCATGATCCTTGTGTCGGCATTCGCGCGACGCCGATTGCCGAAGCCATGATGGCGCTCGTCCTCATGGACCATGCGCTGCTGCACCGGGCGCAGAATGCCGATGTGAAGACGGCAACACCTAAGATCGTGGGCACCATA
>JAEURV010000220.1 GCA_016788465.1 Nitrospira sp.
CGAAGCCGGGGACCGCGATCCGCAGTGCTACCGAAAGACCAGGCAACATGAGGAGTGGGCTTTCCAGTTGGCACCCACTCTGCGAAAGATCGAGCAGCATGCCCGTTCCTTCAGATTCTACAGATCCTGACACTATCACGTAATGGCGCACCGAGATTCGAGGTTCAGCTCGTTGTTCTTCTCCTTGTAGGGTCATGACTGATTGACGCTCCATGTTCTGATCAGTTCTCCACCAAAAAGCACGAGGGGAGGCGGGTACTTCTTTTTAAACCGTGATTGATGAACAATATGTCGGTCGTTCCGTGAGATATTATCTCGTGTAGGACCGTCAACCGGCAACAGGGTTTCGGGTGGGATTCAAAGGGTCGACGATCTCTGTTGAGAGGACAGAGAAATGGGGGTAAGGAGGTGGCGACTGCTTGATAACAAGACCAATCTTGCATCGAGTGGAGGCGTTGAGTCGAGGATAGTCCGGCGTTATTCTATCATACAAGAAGCACGATCTGCCCCCAGCGATGATGGCCCAATTATGACTGGCGGACGGCAAGGGTTTTCCGATCTGGGATAGACCGGCTCGACCAGCGCAGCCAGGTCCTTCTACGATCCCACGCGATTCATCTCGTCGTGAAATCGTTCCCGGCTTGCGGGTGACCAATACCGTACAAATGTGACCGTGGCAAACGCCTGCTCCTCTATCAGTGCAGCATTGCCCCTCGCCAATCAGCAACGGAAAATAAATCAGACCTTCCTTCGGTGTTGCACAATAGAGGCTCTGCCCCCAATTGTTGTTTCCTGGACGCGCTTACTGACCTGGACGGACGTACAGATGATCATCTCCCCAAGCTTTCTTGAGCTGCGAGGCGTGCATGGCCTCGTCATGGGTTAAGGGAGCCGTGCAGTACGCCTCACCACGACAGACGACATAGGGCCGCTTATCACAGCCCGCAACTCCGAGCCCTACGATCAGTACACAGCCGACTAAGAAAGGCTTCATACCGTACCTCCTCTTGTTAAGGAGCCCGTGTCAATGCCCGTCCAGATCACAAGCTAGCTCGTATAGGCGGTGGAGCAGTATCCTACCTTGGAGGAAAGAACCAACCCGACTGGGCAGTACATTTCCTTTGTTGGATTTCATCAGAGATGACGGCAACACCGAGTCCAGAATCCTTGCACCGCGCACGATTCAAGATCCGACCGGACATGCGTTTTGTGCAGGACCGGAACTTCTACAGAGAGCATGTCAGGCGCGATGGACCATGTGGATGCTACAGGGGAAGGAGAGACCGGATAGCCGACGGCTGCTGGGAATATCGAGAGCCCGCAGTCTTCATTACTTCAGCAGGTACGGAGGACAATCTGTCCGTAAGTAATTCTCGCGCATTCCCAATATGCCGGGTTAGCTGGGCGGACGTTGACAATGGACTAATGGGTTGCATAGCATGCCCGCCATTTATCAGGAGAGAGTGATGCGTCAGATACTTGTGCTGCTCGCGGTGGTTACATGCACGGCGAGCACGGTCTCGGCACTGGAGCCTCACAATGCTGCGGCAGCCGGCAAATCTCGAATCAGCGCCTGTGCTCTGCTGATAGAAGATCTGGTCACGAAGTTCGATACTACTCCGTCCCATCTGCGCCACTCAGGGGTGCTCAGGCAGTTTAAACCCACAGAGGAACCGGTGGGACCGAACGGTTCGTATTGCGACGATGGTCAGATCGGCCTGCAGGTCAATCCCTTCTCAAGGGCCGACGAACTGCGCAAGTCTCCGGGGAAGGACTGGCAGCCGGTGTCTGGCGTCGGCGATACTGCGTTCTTCCGCAACAACAGGGACCAGTATGCGGAGCTGATGGTCTGGACTGGTCCACATCATTTCACCATTCAACTCAGTGTGCCGGTCGGCGGAACAGCTGACTCGATCAAGTCCAACGTCATCGGACTGGCCAACGGAATCATCCCAAAACTTCGCGGACAATGATTGACGTTCTCGCTATCTGACTCCTTATAAGAGAACACTCACCTCAAAGACTCCGGTCAAGGATCATCGGCCAACGCGTCGCCAAAAACCGTTGCAAGACCTGAGGTGGCTGCGTATCTCGGGTGTTAGGCGGTAGAACTGATCCAATCAGTAGTTTCTATGCAAACCATCCGACCGTAGGCGATCACTGTCAAGCGTCTTCCAGTCGAGGTAGACTTATTCCTCCAGGTCCTTGCGTTTGAGTAAGTCGGCGAGACGGGCAAAGGGCGTGAAGGTTGACGGTCGTTCAGTTTCAGGACTTCGCGCGGATTCACTCGGTTGGTAGGCCACCAGATACCGCTGGTGCTCATTGTCATGACAATAGAGACACAGCAGCTCCCAGTTACTCCCGTCGGGTGGATTGTTGTGATGGTTGTGGTCTTTGTGGTGAACCGTGAGCTGGTTCAGCTTCTTACCGTCAAAGTCTCGTCCGCAATGTGCACAGACCCAGGGTAAGAGTTTCAGTGCGAGGGCTCGATAGGTCTGCTCGCGATGGGGAGGGATGTTCCGTGCCATGAGAGCCTCCGTTCGATCGGTGACTCCGCACGTCATTATTCTACAACAGACTTCATGCGAAAACAGGCTGCGCGCGGATTGGGACTGGACAACGTTTCTTCGACAAGCTCGATTCGACCGTCCTCACCATGGACAGGATGGACCCTTCGATTGTGCTCTGAGCAAAACGCCATGCGCAGAGGTTTCTCAACGTCAGATGGGGTATTGAAGGCTTGGCCCTTATTATCCACCTCGGAGTTCAGTCCGTTGTTCCTCTCCCTTTGGATTCAGGACTGATCGAGGCTCCTCTTTTTCATCAAGGAGAGCCAACACTCCTGCGGCTTGACTTGGTCACATTTTCGAGTCTACGCTGCGCCACGTTTCGCCGTTGTCTGCATAACTAGAGAGAAGGGTGGGGGGCCTAGGGTACTCGGTTGCATAACTTTTCTATGGGTCATCAATGGTAAAGACCTCACGGTAATCAGAGATTCGACATGATGAACCTATTTCTTGTGACGATTGTCCTTCTCCTGGTTCTCCTGCTGATCGGAGTCGTGCTGTACGTGCGTGTCCCCCGCAAATATCAGTCTTCCGATTCTGTCGCCACGTCCTATGATGACTGGACGAATGACGGCATTCTCGAGTTCTACTGGGGCGAACATATCCATCTGGGACACTACGGCTCTCCACCCCGCAAAAAGGATTTTCTCCAAGCCAAGTCAGACTTTGTGCATGAAATGGTGCGTTGGGGTGGGTTAGACAAGCTGCCTTCTGGTACGACGGTGTTAGATGTGGGCTGCGGCATCGGCGGCAGCAGTCGCATGCTGGCGCGGGAGTATGGCTTTGCGGTCACCGGAGTCACTCTCAGCCCTCAGCAAGTCAGACGGGCTCAGGAGCTCACTGCCCCGGAAGTAAATGCCCGCTTTCAGGTCGATGATGCGCTGGCCCTGTCGTTCCCCGATGCCAGTTTTGATGTGGTCTGGTCGGTCGAGGCAGGACCGCACATGCCGGATAAAGCGCAGTTTGCTCGAGAGCTCATGCGCGTGCTGAAACCGGGTGGAATTCTGGTTGTTGCCGATTGGAATCAGCGGGACGATCGCCAGGTCCCACTCAACTGGTGGGAAAAGCCGGTGATGCGGCAACTGCTGGATCAGTGGTCGCATCCGGCATTTGCGAGCATTGAAGAGTTTTCAGAATTATTGGAGGCAACCGGTCTGGTGGCGGGTGATGTCACCACAGCGGATTGGACTGCCGAAACTTTACCCTCATGGCTCGATTCCATCTGGCAGGGAATTGTCCGCCCCGCAGGGCTTGTTCGGTTCGGCGTAAGTGGGTTGATTAAATCGTTACGAGAAGTGCCCACAATTCTGTTAATGCGCCTAGCATTCGGGACAGGGCTCTGTCGCTTTGGCATGTTTCGGGCCGTGCGTGTCACTGTCCCGACGAGTGAGTTGGTGTCTGCGCAGACGGATGACAGGCTTGTACGGTCATGAACATGGAAACATCGTGAGGTGGGAGCTATGAGTCTCTACGACATCGACCTCGTCACGATCAACGGTACGCCCCAGAAGATGGGGGTCTATCGTGGCAAGACATTGCTGATCGTGAATGTCGCGAGTCAGTGCGGCTTCACGCCGCAGTATGAGGGACTCCAGGCGCTCTACGAACAATTCAAAGATCAGGGGTTCGTGGTGCTCGGGTTCCCCTGTAACCAGTTCGGACAGCAGGAGCCTGGCGGCGAGGCAGAGATCGAGCAGTTCTGCACCAGCAAATTCAGTGTCACCTTTCCGATGTTCGCCAAGATCGACGTGAACGGTACGAAGGCACACCCGCTCTACCAATACCTCAAATCGGAGAAGCCCGGGATTCTCGGGACCGAGGCGATCAAATGGAACTTCACCAAGTTCCTCGTCAGTTCAGACGGCGTGGTCCTGAAACGCTATGCGCCGAGTGATAAGCCGGAGATGATTCAAGCCGACCTGGCCACGAAGTTCTAACAGGATGCTGAAAACGTCCGCCAGCGGTGTTCTCGCCTCGCTCAACTGCTCAACGTACCGAAGCGTACGCCTCCCCTCTTCGCTCGCTGCGGCCTTGCTGGACGGCCATTTTGAGCATCCTACATCATTCTGTCTGTAACGATGGAGTCAAATCAGCGCCCCCTCAGTTCTTGTATTCAAGCATGCCCAGTGCCTTTAGTTTTGGGGCCAAGTCTCGCTTCGTAAATGCGTTTCAACCCTCTTTAGCCAATCTGCTCAGGTCGCCATAGCAAACCTGAGTCGTGATACGGT
>JAEURV010000227.1 GCA_016788465.1 Nitrospira sp.
GATCAGCCCACAGCTATCAGTAGCTGGTGAGCAGGATCAGATTGGATCTTCCTCTTCTTCTGGCCATCAACCATCAGCCATACGCTATACACTCTTCGAGGAGTGGGGCTATGCCGAGCGCGCCTGGTATCTGGAGGGCAAGACTGGCTTGACCGGTATTCTTCGTGCGCTGTTCTGGCCGACAGAGGGCGTTGTCGAAGTAGGGCATCATGATCGCGTGTGGGCGGATCGGACACCGGAACCGCCCGCAGAGCTGTTTGTGTTTTACCTGAGCGGGGAGCGCGCTCGGCGATTGCGTCAACATCTACGGTCGACAGTGTTGCACAACGAATCGCTTGTCTCGTTCGGGCAATCAGAATTTTATCCGGCAAGGCATTCTTACCATCTGTTTCATACCTGTCACCAGTACGTCGCTCACGCGTTGCGTGAGACAGGCCTGCCGATCTCGGTATTCTGGGCCTTCAATCGGACCAGCCTCGCTTGGCAACTGCGGCGCGTTGCACGGATGGCTGAGGAACGTTCGTTGGAGATACAGCAGAGTCCGTCATACTGAACGGTCCTGAAATCTCTTGTCGAGTCAACATAAAGAAACAACGTCTTTTCACCAAGGAAGCTTTCGGTGCCAACGTCATGGTCGATATCGCCTCGATTATCCTCAGTCAACCGTGATGTGGGATACCTAATCTCAGCCATGCTGCTCAGGTCGCGGTCAGTTTCCCTGCCACATACCCAGGGGCTGAATCATATTGGTGAGCAGTGTGACGCTGTAGGTCCGCAGATTCGGTGCGAGTCGCAGCTGGTCTTCACCCACTTGCCGTCATTTTGCAACATGTTGGTGTGAGGTCTGTACGCGGTGTGCTGAGTGCGTCACATATGGCGCTTGTGGATCGTAATGTGATTCCCGTCCGGATCCTCGATGACCGCCATCCGGCAGACGGGGGTGTCGAATGGTTCTGAAACAAACGTCACAGCCCGTTCCCTCATTTTCTGGACAAAGGCATCGAAGTCTGACACCTCGAACGCCACCACCGCTCCCTTTGCGCCGGGGGTATGGCCCATCTCCGTCGTCGTGAGGGCAAAGGTCGAACCAGCAACATCGTATTCAACCCAGACATCGCGATAGTGATAGCTTGTGTGCAAACCGAGCACATGTTCGTAAAATGCCCGTGCCCGGTCCATATCGGAGACCGGGTAAACGGTGAACGCAATCGAGGTAATCATAGAAAGGTTCCTTGGGCGGAGAGCGGTCGCTCGTTCCCGCAGCACTGGCGCTGGGGAGAAGCGAAGTCCATGTCACACTTGCGCGACATGGTTTCGAGCCGCATGTTCGAGCACCTGCTGGATGTGCACGTCCACCTGCCGGAGTACCGAGGGAGAGACCGCATAGCCGTCGCTCTCGTAGGTCAGAATCGGCATGCCCTGCCGGAGACTGAGTGGCTTCAGTATGGCTTCTGAAATCCGGTAAGGCAGACAGTTGAACGGCCCAATGACAAGCATGCCGTCATACCCCTCACGAGCAGCCTCAAGTCCTTTGCCCACAGTGGGAAGCAGTTCACCATAAATGGCGGGTGAGACATGTTCGGCGCCGCTTTCGAAAATGGCCGAAAGGGCGTTGGGTCCTGCCACGAGTAAACCTGTTTCGTGGAAACGCTCACGATAACACCCTTCCTCATGCTTCAAGATGTTGAAGCTCAGCCATTGGTGAATGTATTCCTTCCCCTCCGGCTGAAACATCCTCGTGCAGGCCTTGGCCAGCGCGAGGCCGCCTGGTTTCATGCCCCAGGTGCCGGCCGTTTCTGCCATCGGATGATAGGCGGCATAGAGAAACAGCTCGCTCAGATCGACCGGTTTGAGGATGATTCCTCGGTCGGCGTAGAGGTCGCGTACACCGTCCATGAAAAACGAACTGAAGCGCGTGAAGAAGTCGCCTGCGACGACAACACGCGGGCAGGTACGGGGATCTCTGGTGCGCGGCAGCCGTGCCAATCGTTCGACGAATGCAGAGAGGCCGGCATTGAATTCATCGCGTGAATGAGTGCCCTCAGTGAACCGCGCCCATTCCTGTTCTAATTGATGAGGTGCGCCTTTGTGCCCCACGACTCGAAGGACATGGTCGATCTCCACCAGGATGTCACCGAGAATGATCGCCTGGGCCAAGTGTTGCGCGAGGACTTGTCTATCGAAGCCGAGGTAATCGTTCTCCGGTTGAGGGTTGAAGAGGAACAGATCGGTCAGTCGCTGCTCGGCGAGGAACCGTTCAAAATACCCCATGTAGGCGTCGCTGACGCAGGGGGCACCGCCCTGGAGCATGTAGAACCCGGCGATCTCTCCTGCCTGGCGTTGCTCATGGATCTGGAGGAGCTGGCCGATGCAGATCGGCAAGGGGAGACATTCGCGGCCGGAGGTGTATTGCAGGCCCTTGTCGAGCTGAGCTCGGTCCAACGGAATGACCGCGCCGGAGTGAAGCCCGAGCCAGCCTGCTGCCGTGGCAAACGCCTGGGTGTGGTAGGGCGAGAAGTTCGGAAAGTAGACTCGGACTCGCGGGTCCGTGAGTCGCACGGACTCGCCGTTCGATCGGACGACACGGCCTCCCCGGGCAAGCCGGCAGGGAACGAATGGCCTCGTGTCGGCGCTTTGCGCCTCTCGATAATTGTGAATGATGTCCAAGAACGCTTCCAGTCTTGTTTGCACTCCGGCATCGGCCGTATGCGCGTCGATCTCGAGAACAAGATAAGGCTTTGAGCCCAACTCAGAAGCGAGCATGGAGTGAGTGAACGCGTCGATGGTGCAGCTGAAATTGCTGACACTGAGGAGAAACAAATTGGGATGCTGCTTCGCGATCCCGACGGCATTCAAGATCTGATTCGCAAAATGCCAGGAGGTGGGTCCTTCCCCGGCCGGCATGAGACAGTCGGCCGGAATGACGGACATTCCCATACTCGAGAGTTTTTTTCCAACAGATTGCGACGCCTCGGGGGTGAAGGCATTGTAGCTGTGGCCGGCGAGAAGGATGGCTGGTTTGCCCGCCGCGATGGCCGCATCAAGCGCCTGTTTCCCGAAATCACGGAGTGTGCGCTCTGCATCTGTCTGGGCTTTCACTGCGACCACCCATGCGCCGGTAGCCAGCTCGCGTCCGACTCCCATCTCCTCGACCGCCAGATCGACCAGAGCTGAGCAGGTCTCGTAGCCGTTGATGAACTCCAGCACGGGTGAAAGCACACGGCGATCGGGAAACGCCTTGGCCAGGAAGTAAGGGCCGGCCTGTGTAATCGGACAGAGATACGAATCCCGACACTGGTTCGGATGGGGCATCCGCACGACATGGGGGATGAAGATTAAACCCACGTCTTTCTTCGCCAGATCCAAAACGGCGCCGTGGGCAATCTGTGCGGGGAAACAGAACCCCGAATGTGAACTCAGATCCCCCCGTGGATCCACGTCCGAGAGCACGACGTCCATACCGATACCAGTAAAGAACGTGGAGTAGAGCGGAAACAGCGAGTGGGTAGTAAGGGCCCTGGGAATACCGATGCGCGTGCCGCTTGCCACCGGCGTATCAGAGGAGTAGCCCAGAGATTCCCGCACGAATGCTTTCGCACGTTCGTAGGCCGGCCCGACGCCCCAATATTGGCGTTCCACTCGCTCATGCTTCGGCGTGGCAGCCGGTCTCGACGGCGTGACCTGAAAGAGTACCTCGGCGCGCTTCTCGACCAGGTCTTGAGCCGCGGCAGTTCGGGCCTTCCGCTTCCACACGTTCTCATAGAGGCTGCAGCGGCCCCCGAACGGAAACCGTCGTCCCGCGACCTCGAACCGGTCGATGCTGCAGTACATCTTGCAGGCGCCACACGTGAACCGCCCGACGCGGTTCATCTCCGGTGTGCCGAGTGTCACGAGATCAACGGTGTGGCCCGATGCCGTGCCGGACCGCTTCAAGGCCAGAAGCCCGACTCCCAGTGCTCCGAGCAATTCGGGGCTGGGTGGGATCACGACTTGGCGACCGACACTGTGGGCGAAGGCATTTCCGACGGCGCGGTTCAGCGCAACGCCGCCTTGCAGAAAAATTTTCTTCCCGACATAGCGCGGCCCCTTGACGCGATTCAGATAATTGCCGGCAATGGCATACACCAGCCCGGCGATGATGTTGTCGCGGGGATGCCCCTGTTGTTGAGCGAGACGAATGTCGGAATTGATGAAGGCCGCGCAGGTTGCCTTGAACTGTACGGGAGACGGGGCGGCCAGCGCCAGATCGGCGATGTCCGAGACCGTGATGCCGAGATCGCCGTGGGCGCTCTCCTCCAGGAAGGAGCCGGTGCCGGCCGAACAGGCGTTATTCATCGCATAGTCGATGGGCACACCGTTACGCAGATAGATGTACTTGGAGTCTTGCCCTCCGATCTCGAAAATGGTGTCCACCTCCGGATCGAAATGGGTTGCGCCTGCCGCCTGGGCCGAAATCTCATTGTAGACGTGCTCCGTACCGAGATAGGCACCGGCAAGTTCCCGGGCCGATCCGGTTGTGCCGATCAGTCCGATAGGGCGATTCCCCACTTGCTCGATGAGCGCCTGGAGGCACTCGCGGGTGGCCGACACCGGATTGCCCTTCGTACGCCCGTAATATGACGCCACCACGGCCTGCGTCGAGGGATCAAGCAACACAGCTTTGGTGGTGGTCGATCCCGCATCCACCCCTAGAATCAGCGGCCCTTCAGGCGGAGCTTGGCGGGAAGGGGTGGCGATCACTTGTACCCGTTCGCCGTAGAGATGAAGCGGCGGGAGGCGGCCGAGGCTCGGCTGTGCTGAAATGTTCGGAGTCGTTTCGGTAGGTGCGTCACGGACGAGCAACGCGGTGCCCCAGGCTTCGAACCAAGGACTTTCGGGAAGGACCACCAATTCCGTCGCGGGAAGCTTGGTATGCAATGCCGTCACCATGGCGTCGTTGCGCGTGACGCCGCCGATCAGTAGCACCCGTTTCAGATCACGCGTTCCTTTCTCCAATAACGCGATCACTTTGTTGGACATGCTGTCGTGTAACGTGTGGAGAACGTCCTCGGGTGTGGCCTCGTTGCGGTTCAGCTTATGGGTAATGTCCGACTTGCAATGGACAGAGCAGCGTGACGCCAGGGGCACGACCTTGCCGCTGAAGGATCGCTGGATGGCATCCTCCATGCCCAGGCCCATGCGGCCGATCTGCTGCACAAAAAACTCGCCGCTCCCCGCCGCGCATTTGTTGTGGGACACGACATTGGCGATCCTCCCGTCCATCAACAGGTAGACGAGGAACGATTCACCGCCAAGCGACGCGACTGCGTCAAACGCGCCTCCCACCTCGCGGAGCGCCCGCTGCACTGCTGCGACTTCGGACACATGACCGAGCTGACCGGACACACCGAAATACTCGGCATCGGCAAACTCCGGCCGGGCAAGGATTTCGTTGAGAATTTCGAGCGGTCGGCCCTGATGGGCTAGAACAGCAGCGCTGCGGGCGTCGCCCCGAAGAGCCGCCACCTTGACCGTGAGAGAGCCGATATTCACGCCGATGTAGGACATGATCTCCTCGATCCCACCCCGAACTGATCACTCATTTCCCCAGGTGAGGGGACAAACAAGATTCTCAAACGTTGCGTGCAATCGACCCTTTCAGGGGGGTGGGAGTTGACTAATAATCTCACGTTCTGCATCCAGCCAATCATCGAGTGCATAGCCGTGCCGATACCCGCGCTCGCTGTAGAGTTCATAGGCCCGCTTTGCGATCAGAATCTGCGGATCATCGCAGGGGGATACAGCCTGGCGGGTAGGTGTGGCAGGGGGAGCCGCTGCCTTGGCCGGTGCGCTCGTCGGTGCTCGCAGTTTCGTCTTCTTGGTCTGTCGTGAAGGTTCGACGTTCATGGTTGGGTGATCCTCCTTTGAGAGACTGTCGTATGACGATCTACACGAAGAACGAAAATGAGCAATGATTGTGCCTTGTCGCCCATTTCGAGTTGTTAGCATTTTGACATCGTAGGGCGTTGTATGAACGAGGGAAATCAATAGATTGTGTAGCAATTCAGGGCAATTCGCTTCAGCCTGCTGCCGCCTTCTGCCACCACCTGCTCCAGGTTGATGACCATGGCTTGCTGTTATGTATGATAGTCGGACAACACCATCGCTCGGTGTGGCGATAGTCACTCGGTTCGTAGACATATCGGCAGAGGCCTGGAAGATTCCGGCTGGGTACCGGTCATAGTTTCCCCTTCTTTTCCCCAGATAGGGTCCGGTCTCGTAATTTGTTGACCAGTTCCTGATAGGAGCTCTCACGAATGATTTTCTGGAACTGACTCCGGTAGTTTTTCACCAAGCTGACACCGTCGACGATGATGTCATAGGCATGCCATCGTCCCTCCTTTAAGATAAGGCGGTAGTCCATCGGAATGTCCGTTTTGTCTGAACGTAGCTCGGTTCGGACTTCAGCATAGGTCTCTTCGATCCGTTCCGAGAGGTACCCCACTTGTTCCCCACTATAACCTTCGATTTTTTCGGCGTATCGGTCGGAGAGAAACCGTTTGAAGAGCTCGACGAACTCCGTACGCTGGGTCTCGGGGAGCGGCGTCCAATAGGTTGCCAACGCTCGCTTCGACATCTCAGCATAATCAAATCTGCCGGCGATCACCTCTTCCAGCATGCGGCGGCGAGGTATGAGCTTGGCCGGATCTTTCAGTGCCGGGTCTTCAAGGATACTGATAACCCGACTGACTGTGCCGCGGACTGCTTCGGTCGGAGACTCGGAGCCTTGTGGTACTGCGCCGAGGGCGACAAGACAGATCATCACGACCCCAATGGCATCGTACAGGACCTGTCGTCGCCCCACAGCAGTCAGCAACCATCTCCTCGTTAACCGTGACACAGGGACATCCTCATTGCCCTATTCGTCAATCCATCACGAACGTGACCTTCATGTCCACACGATACAAGACGACCTTGTTGTTTTCGACCACGGCATGTTGCTGTGCCACCCAAGCGGATTTGATCCCGTGGAGAGTCTTGGACGCTCGAGCAATTCCTTGGGCGATGGCATCCTCGAAACTCGTGGGCGATTCGGCGCTGATCTCAATGATTTTGGCAACGGACATAAGACGTCTCCCTTCCTGTTATGCGCATGAGCGCGGTTGATGACCCATCCATCTCTGATTCGAATCCATGATCAGGTGTTCAGCAAAGATGACGCCAGGCCGTGATCGACTGAGCCGTTGGCATGTAAGCGAAATCTCAGAGGGTTATTGAGGAGGCAGGAAAAGCAGGCCGGTAGGATTGGGGAACTCTGCTACAAGGCAAGACCGTGCCCTGTGGCAAAAGAGGCAAGCACCAGTCAAGGGACCGACCGACGTATGTCATGAAGCGTCGAACTCGTCTTCCATACCAAATATTCCGTTATTCCGTGACAATGTCCGAGAGAACAACGCCGTTCATAACCGGATTCGGCTTAGCTGTGTGCTAGGGCACGTCTCTGAGTGAGCAGAGGGTGGCGAACTGGGGTTTGAGGGAGCTATCGCCCGGCTCCCTCGAACCCCATCGGCCGAGACATCCATTATCAATGCCGCGCGCACCGAGCATGCAATATGCCGAAGGATCTGGAGTCCTACGGCAGACTGTTCCAGACTTTCTTGAACTCACCGGCAATGAAGGCGTGACCCAGGTTGGTGGGATGGAAGTCAAAATCGAGCGGGCTGTTATACCCGAATCTCCTCTGGATCGTCACGAGTCCCTGCCGCCCCAGAGACGGCGTATATAAATCGACGATCGCGACTCTGGATCCGGCCGGCACGACGACCTGTTGCAGCCAGAAGCGGAGCCCTTGGTCGAATCCCCGGACTGCTGAATCAAGCAACTGGAAGAATTGGGGTACGGGGTGCGGGAGGCTGTAATAGTTCGATACCAGGATCGTAATGTTCCGTAGAGCTCGGCATCGCTGTCCTGGCACGACGGGGTCATGAACCGGCGTGG
>JAEURV010000235.1 GCA_016788465.1 Nitrospira sp.
AAGAATCTTTGGGGGCTTAAGCGGGAGCCTGTGACCCTTCGGAGTCATGCGCATCGTGGCGCGCGGGGGTGAGAAGGTATGGCCGGTTTGAGCATCCGGTTGTTGATAGCGTAAAATGAGAACTTATGCGACCTATTTATAGACTGCTCATTGCTGTTCTCTTGGCGTGGCCGGCCGTGCTTTACGCTGTGGTCGGCGACGAAGCCACGCATGAGAGCGATCATGAGGAAGATGTCCTGGAGTTGCCAGAAGTCCATGTTCACGGTCTGTCTTTGAATAAGGATCAGCAGTTGGGTCCTGTAGCCAAGTCTACCCCTTGGCCCGCCATTCCCACCTCGCTCAACGGACAGGAGATTGATGATTGGATGAAGGCTCGTCTGTTGGTTTCCAAACATGCCAAGGTTACCGTTGTGGTACTGGAACCGTGTAAGCATCGTGAACTGACGACGGCTGGGGTCAAGGCGCTCGGACGGTGGACATTCGATCCTCAAATGAGGGGTGATGATCCAATCGATGGCGAGTTGACCGTTCGAATCCATTTTCGGACCAGGTAAGTAAGGTCATCGGTCATTAGTCAACGGTCATTGGACCGGAGTAAACAAAATCCTGATAATGTTTCTTTCAATGACCAATGACGTGTGACTGTTGACCTATCATGACCTGGGACGAATCACTCTTCCTCGCCATCAACGGATTCGCCGGCCAGTCAGTAGTCGCCGATTACATTTTCCTGCAACTGGGAAACCGTAGCACGCTGTACCTTCCCGGTGCCTGCGCGATCATCTATTGGATCTGGAGCAACAGGCGAGAAGCGCTGTTGGGGGGTCCTGTTTTGGGGGCAGCGGTTGGACTCACCGATTTCTTTGGCGGGCAGCTCAAGTGGGTCTTTGAACGCGTTCGACCCTGTCGAGCCCTTACCGAAGCGGTGAAGATTGAGCCGAGTGGCTGCGGAGGGTTGTTCAGCTTCCCGTCGAACCATGCAGCCAACACTGCAGCGCTTGCAGCATTTCTCCACGTCTTGTACCCCAAGTCAGGATGGATCACGTGGCCGATCGTGGCAGTCGTCGGATTCTCCCGTGTGTTTATCGGCGCGCATTATGTGACGGATGTCCTCGGGGGGTGGATGCTCGGAGGGATGATCGGCGGATTAGCAGCCTGGGCATTGTTGCAATGGCCCAGGTTCAGGAAGAAGGTGGAATCGGTCGTGCCCTCCGTCAAGGAAGCGGGAGCAGGGTCCTGATCTTTACGAGTTTTCCGGTTGGTTTTCCACCGTCGCCAAGAGATCAGCCCGTAAGCGCTCCACGTCATATCCCCGTCCGATCAGTACCAGTGCCGGATCCGGTTCATCCAGCAGCATGAGCGGGGAGATCGTAGCCTGTCCCGGTAACGCATATTGAAACTCCTGCAGTTCCGGTTCTTTTGCAAATCGGAAATAGCCTTTGGCCCGTTCGAGTTCCTTGGGGATGGTCTTGATCCACGCCAGAAAGCGTTGGCGATTGAGTGGTCCTGGTAACGTGACGGTCGTCGCAATCGGGTGGTAGGTCGCTCGTTGAGGGGCGCTTGATTTCGACTTGTTGAACAGGACATTTGTCGGTGCGACGTGTTTGGTTGATCCGTGTGGTGCCAGCAGATCCGCGGCATCAAGCCGGGCATGCGATGTTTCCCACAAGCGTGCGTAAGGATTTTGCGCGACAATCCCAGCGCGGAACCCTTCCCAATGGCCTGGGACATAGAGATCTCGCTTGTTGAGGATGAGTTCATCGGCGCAGCGGATTGCTTGCGTCGTCACATAGGCACCGGAATGGCTTTCTTCCGTTGAGACCGGATGTACGAGTGCGATCACTCGTTCGAGCGAAGCTAACCGCGCTGTATAGGCATCGGTCACCGCGTCGATCACTTCGGCCGGATCGGCCAGGCCCGAACATTCCAGAATCAACACATCTGAGGCGTAGTCGCGCACCAGCTGCGCAATTCCCCAGGAAAGATCTTCTTTTGTATCGCAACAAACACAGCCGCCGGCCAGGTTCATGACCTGCTCGGCAAGCGTACCGGCCCGAGGGCCATCGATACTGACTGATCCAGCCTCGTTCATGAGGACACCAGCTCGTTGCCCTTGGGCCTTCCAATGCTCAAGCAATCGCATCAGGAGCGTTGTTTTGCCGGCACCAAGTGAACCGCAGAGAATGTAGAATGGGATAGGAGTTATGCTCATACTCGTTTGGGATCAGTTATCGGATATTCTACTGGGATGAACCATGAAAAATGGAGAGTTTGACATCTGCCTTGGATTTGACTGTATAGCGTTGCCAGATCGGTCGAGAAAGCGAGAGCCGATTTCATCATGCTACTGCAAGTAGACTTGTCTAGGAAATGTCATTTTTTCTTTCGAGCATAGCATTACTTCTGATTATGCCATCCGGCGCGAGCGGTGAACAACTCGGACCGGTCGACGGCATCGGTGGCGAGGACAAAGAACGTGTGGCTCGGAAGAGGAGAAGATCTCTTGAAAAGCCCACGTCCAGGATCCGATTCAAGGCTACGAGCACTTTTCCCGAGATTAAGGGAGCTTCGGGAAGGAGATTGTTTGCCGTAGCCATCAAACAATGCAGCCTGAAAGTAGATGTCGAGAATGGTTGCGATTCAGATCCGTTTGCTGATCGGGGCGAGCATCCCCATCGCAGAA
Organism: Nitrospira sp.; assembly: GCA_016788465.1. GTDB lineage: Bacteria > Nitrospirota > Nitrospiria > Nitrospirales > Nitrospiraceae > Nitrospira_D. Next base: position 2,684 of record JAEURV010000235.1, read on the forward strand.
TAAACAAATGGCCGCCCCATCCTCGTCGAACGGGTCCAGGATATCTTGCGCTGTCAGTGTCTTGACTGTATAGGAGAGGAGGTCTTGACCGAGTCTGATAGGTTGACACGCAAGGCCATGCGGTAAGGAACAGTGGGTTTGCGATGAATCCGGTGTGAGTCTATAGGCGCAATGAGGCTCTGAACTGAGGATTCCTTGCGGCACTATGGCAAGTAGAATGATACAATTGACAATTCGAATTGACGGATGCCTCACAGCAGAAGTTAGGCAATTTCATGTGACTGTGATACAAGAGTAGGCTGGTTCGCTACTGTATCTTGGTGCCACTGAGTTCCAGCCGCACCAAAGGATTGTGAGTCAACCAGTTGTCCTGCGGTATTGATGCGTTCGTCGATCGCGTGGGTGGAAAGGGTGCATTGAGGATAAAGACCGAGGAGGACGCATGATTGTGTGGTGGCTACTGGGTGGGGTTGTGGTTATGTTGGTGTGTGTCGCCATGTACAAGGAATGGAAGTGCCGCCGCTGGTCATCGTCTCATTCTGTGATGACGAAGACGACGGACGGGACAATGCTCCAATTCCTCGTGAGGCCGACGCGCCGGATTGGACGAGAATAGCGTAGAAGCAGGGAGCCAGGGTTCGGCTGAGGGAGCATAGGTTTGTAGTAATCAGACTTCGTTGTTCTCAGTGAGAAAAACGTCTCATTTCTAGTTGTTGGGAACAAGATGGTTCTTCAGGCCATTTCCCTGATCTCGATCGCATGAAGGAGTGTCCGGCCCTATTCATTCGGCAGCTTCTGCATAATGGATTCGTGTTCAATTGGTAGGTAGAAAAACTAGGAAATACACGAGAGGTCTTCTGCATGGTGAAAACGCTGAGGACATCTGTACCTGCTCCACTTGTTTGACGACAGTTCAGTAAGTCGGTCTGACCCATCAACTGATGTTTCTCGCTCACCCGCACCTCTTGATCGCCAGTTCGGTTGTCATCTGGCCAGATGCGGGGGGGGAATGATTTGCATGGTTTGGCTTTGATGAAGCCGGAATGCCTCTCCATCTCGTTGGATCATCTGGTGATGTGTCAGGAACGTAACAGCGTGTTCATTAGATGCGTTTATTGGAGTGAGGTTTGGAGACATGATGAGTGTGAACGAGGAGTTTCTGTCGACTAGTTACGCCCACTTTGCCGAAAATGCTGGTCAGATGATGGCGTACCGTACTATCTGAAATGGACAATTGATAGGCAATGTCTTTATTTGAGAGTCCTTGACCGACGAGTGCAACGATCTCGCGTTCCCGCTCAGTCAATTCCTCGGGCCAGGCCAGCGCCGATGTTTTACGCTCGGTTTTTGTAAGGGGTTCCCCATCCAGCACTTGGGTGCTTTCAAGCGCGGTGTGATAATTGGCGGGGCAATACAGCGCAGTGATTGCAGCAAGCACGACTTCAGGCGGCTGAATCTTTAAGATCACACTCTCGACGCCGCACTTAATGGCCTCGCACAAGCACTCTTTATCCTCAAGGCCGCTCAGCAACATAATCTTGCCGCTAGAGGCAGACTTCCGTATCAGTTGGATACTGCTCGTCGGGTCTCGTATCGTTTCCGTATCGAGGATGAGCAGATCAGGAGGTCTCTCGATGAGGAGTGCGTCAGAAACCATCGTCTGCTGAGGGAGTACTTCAATCTGGGGCGCTCGACTTTCAAATAGTTTCTGCAATCCGAGCCACACGAGATAGTGTTCAGTCACGATCGCAATGGTAAGGCTTGGAATTACCAGACGGGCCATGATTATTCTCGTCTCCAGGTCGAAGGTTTTGTGCGAAGCGACGGTCTTGTCACGTGCGTCTAGGAGATGCGTCGGACACTTCTTGTCATCATTCCCAATGGAGGAAATAGGATCGTCGGTTACCTCAAGCCACGGGTCGACGTGGCTGTATCGGTAGCTTTGGGTCAGAACTTGAGTCAACGGACGGAAAGTCCTTTCATGGAATGATCTGGTATCGATTGGGGCATCGGGAGGGAAGGCTAAGTGACATGTGAGCGAGGCTCGAAACTGTTCATGTCTTCCCTCCAGGATCTGAGGTCTGTAGGTGTAGAGGGATCAGTCACCAAGACGGAAGTCAACGAAGGAGTCTCGGCAGCAAGCCTGATCCGACTATTCTCGAGACGGCAAGACAGCTTAGCGTGCCCAGAAAACGCTGGAGACTGGTAGTTGGGAGTGGCGCGGGCAATCAGCCGAGATGGGAAGGGCACCGCATCCGGACAGAAACTGAAGCGGCTCTTCTGAAACGGAAGCTAGTGACAATGAGACGATCCGGTAGGCCAATGAAAGAATTACACGGCAATCGTTGAAGCCTGCCGGTCAGGAACTGAGCTCCCGCATCCGTTTGATCGAGCAGTAGAGTGCATACCCTTGGGCAATCATTCCGGTCATTAGTAATCCAAGTGCGGTCTGAAGCCAGCGTGATTCGGGATGATCGAGCCCATACATTCCAATCACGAACCCGAGTGCGATGGCGACGATGCCGACCGACCGCGCAATGATGCCACTCAGGCGCCAATTCCTTGGGGAGGGTGTCTCAGCAGGTTGCATGGATGTATGCTACTTGGCATTTAAGAGAAGATCAATCTCCGCCGTGGGCATGGCCGGTACTTACCACCGATAGCAGTTCTTCGTTGGATCGTCCGAGGGCGAGTTTGCCGCGCAGTTGGGACCCATCGGTCGCGGTGCTCGGACGTATCCTTCCGTCGTATGGTTCTTTTTTAGCATCTCAATGTGCAATTCGTGACAGGATCCCGAGCACCCAGTGGTTGTTGGCAGTGGATTGTCCAGGTCCATGGATCTTCCCCCGATGGGAATGAAACGGGGATAGGTGATGGTCATTGATCCGAAGGTGAGTGCGCCCTGATACGCGGAGTGTTCGACACGAGTGGTAAATGTCGGGCGTGGATGCTCCGGGCGGAGCACGGTGGCCCAGGTGGGATCGTCAGGAGCATAGAGGAACGCGTTATTCCCACGATGACATTCGGTACAGGCGACGGTGCCCGGAGGAAATCCCTCCACGGGATCGCGGAGTGAGGTGATGGAGATTTCGGTTGTGGCAGGCGTCCAGTGTGATTCGGCTGAGCTTGAGTCGTTGCCCCAAAAGCAGGCGTGTCCGGTCGTGGCGCTCTGACAGATGATTTGAAATGATCCGCCGCTTCTCCCCAGCGCAATGCAGGCCCCTCTTCCTTGAGGTGGTGCGTAGGTCCAGACACCTGCGAAAGAGGCTTCATCAACCAGCGTCTGTTCCTGGCTGTTCGGTGTGAGTAGAATGGTGCTGAGATCGCCGTGACTCTCCCATTCCGATGAGGATCGCTTCCAGTCAGGCGGAATCGGAACGCCTTTTGTCCGGCATGTTTCTATGTAATTGCCTTCCCCGGATACGGTTAGGTTCGATGTCTGAGTGGAAATAGCAGAATGAGAGGTTGCCCGTTTCTCAGACGACCCCTGTACCGAGCAACCAGTGAGAAACAGACAGGCAACGGCCATCAGAGATAAATTGAGCACTCTCACCGGTGTTCTGTGTTTCCAACACTCCATATGTCACACCTCCGATATAACCTGCGCCTGCTGATACATGACAGACTGTTACGCTCTGCTCATCGAGTTTTCCGAGCCTTCCATGCAGTAAGGTCGGCCCCAGAGAACCGCTGACTCACTTCAAGTCCTCACAGAACCTTGTTTGATTTTTCGGCATGTTGAGCGGGAGGATCATAAATCAAGCTAATCGGACCTCCCTTCATTAGGGGACAGACTTTGAGGGCCTGTGCTGGTTCGAAGCAGTTCCTCGCTTGGTTCGGAAAAACTCCTGCAAGAGTTCTCGGCTCTCTTCTTTACACAGTCCTCCGGTCACCTGTACTCGGTGGTTGAAGCGCGGTTCGGAGGGAATATCGAGGATCGAGCCACACGCTCCGGCCTTGGGATCCCATGCGCCGAATACGAGTCTGGTGATACGGGCTTGCACAATGGCTCCGGCGCACATCGGGCAGGGCTCCAGCGTCACGTACAGTGTGGTGTTGGTGAGGCGCCAGGTCTTCAACTGTTCTGCTGCTTTTCTGATGATGATTATTTCGGCATGCGCTGTTGGATCTTGTGAGATCTCGCGATAGTTGTGAGCGGCTGCGATCACCCGGTTGTCAGAGACCAGCACGGCGCCAATCGGGACCTCCCCAATGGGGGGAGCAAGGCGAGCTTGTTGAAGCGCCAGTTCCATGAAATGGGAGTCGGTGCTGTTGGGTTGCATCAGTGGAGATATTACTGAGCCTGTGACAGTCACAGCGTATGCTAGCACAGGAACCGGAAAGAGGGACAGGCGAGCGGAGAACCTGAGATCGAACCTGATCCGGTACTCTTACGGGAGGGCGGGTGGTCTCGTGCGCTGTGGAGCGAATTGAGCTTTCAGGGTATCCAACTCAGCTTCGCGTTGGATCAGTTGATCTTTCACCTCCGTCAGTTCTGTGGTGCGCCGTTGCAGCTCCTCCTGAGTCAGCGCAAGTGACCCCTCCCGCTCGCTAAGCTGTTGCCGGAGAGCGGCCAGCTTTGTATGTGCCTCATCCAGTTGCGTTTGTAGTTCAGCGGCTCTGTTTGCAGGCTCTGTTTCTTGGGCCGAGAAGTTCCAACTCAGGAATGCCAAAATGCCGAGGGTCACGAGGATCAGCATACTCAGTACCCACCCAAACGTCGGCGCCGAGGTCGCAGATGGTGGAAAGAGGTGATTCATCCATTCACCGGGCTCCAGGCTGGGTTTAGGGGATGGATTGGAAGTGTCCTCCGTTGATAAAGCCAGTGTGCGAGCACCCATGATCTTTGCCTTGAGGTGGCGGGGCGGAGGGACTAGCGTGAGTTCAAAAGGGAGTGCTACCGCAACCGACTGATACTCCTTCAATAGGGTATGACAAGGGACACATCCAGAAAGCAGATGGGCCTCCAGGGCTTGCCGCTCGATCTTTTCAAGCGCGCCGATCGCATAGAACGGAACGGTGTCTTCAAGATCTTGGTGTGTCATGCCGAAAGATCTTGTTCCCAGTACGAGTGTAGGGACTCGTGCAGTTTTCCCATGCCCAGCTTGAGACGAGTGATCACCGCGTCCAGGGGCTGATCGAGTCGCGTTGCGATCTCTGTCGGAAGCAGACCCTCATAGTAGGCCAATTCGATTGCCTGTCGGTTTACCTTCGGCAGATCTTCGAGTATTTTACTGATCACGGTTCGTAATGCTTGGTCAGCGGGACTCTCAAATTGTCCGGGCATGGCGACAGGATCGGTGCCATCGATTGGGGACGCCTGGCGACGCAGTTGATGACGGGAGGCTCGCAATCGGTCGATGGCTCGACTGCGGGTCAACGTGATGAGCCAAGCGATGGGTGTGCCACGTCCGACATCATACCGAACAGCTCGCTTCCAGACATCGATGTAGACTTCCTGAAGGACGTCAGCGGCTTCCTCTCGACTGCCGAGTATTCGCAATGCCAAGCTGAACAGCACCGTGCTTGATTGGTCATACAATTGGTTGAAGGCATGGTTGTCACCTGTGCCGGCTCGAACGGCGACTTTTGGGTCAATCGTTGACGCAGCGGACTGAATAACAGTGTCCATAATGCGATGACGGTCGGTACCAGCTGGACGATCTATCGATCGCTCATCACTATAGCACCCTGAATCTACTGCAAGAAGAAATCGCGCAAAAGAATGCCGCTTCGGGGGAGTTTGAAAATAGAATTGTTATTGATTTCTCATACAGGCTATCGCTTGGAGGTTCGCAGGGGACAATAATACGGACAAGTGGAGCGAGGACGCGACCGACGACATGAGAGGTGCCTCGAGAAAGATGTCAGTGGGTGAGGTTGGTCCCCCTCAACTTTGGCTGCCCTTGAAGTACGGAGTCAAAATGGTTGCTGCATCGCTTGCACCACGAGGTTCTGGAGGCGGGGTCGTTGTGGGGAGGTGAATGGCTTTCTCAAGCGTGGCGGCCCATTGACCTTTCATGAAATCGTCCATAGAAAGCTCAATCCCTTTCCCGTAACGGTGCAGGTAATCCACGAGAGATTGTTCATCCCCAAAGTTGTGTCGACGAACGTACACCGTCGGGATGTCCAACGCGACTGCCTCGACGAGAGTTCCATACCCTGGCTTGGTCATGATCATATCAACAGAGGAGAGCAATGTCTTAAACGAAAACGGGAGGGACTTGATGGAGATAAATCGTTTGCTATTCGTTGGAGTCGACCCATCAAAGAGAAAGCGGTAGCCAGGAAGTGACTCGACTCTCTCGAATGGGAGTGAAGTCAACGGAATTCCCCCGAATCCGATCAGGACAGTTCGTTCTCCTGGCGTAAGAGCTAAAAACTCGGCCAGTTCCTTGCGGGCAGGGGTGGCCGGTTCGGCAATCGGGTGAATCGTGATGATTCGGTTGAAGCACTCCAATGTAGGAGAGGGTGTGATCCGGAGGGCAAGATCAGTTTGGCGATAAGCCTGTCGAATTGACTGTATGATGGCTTGACCATCAATTGAAGGAGGTATTTGGTATTCGGACAAAATCAAATCCCAGGTAAAACTGACGAGCGCAACGGTCGGAATCGAAGCGGCGTGTCCTGCTGCCAATGCTAGGTACGGGGTATCGGCCAAAACCAGATCAGGCTGAAGCGCCTTCATGGATGTAATTTCGGTCCGAAGCCGTTCGTCCCAGGTGTGGTGGAATTGGTGGTGCTCACGCCAAGTCGCTTCGAGATTGATCGTCATGGGGCCCTGTTGAATGCAGCCGACGTCCTGTTGGACGGGACTGATTTCCCATGGAAGATTGAGACGACCAGAAAAGAAAGATGCAGGAACGGTTGTGCGCAGCAGCACTCGGAGGCCTGGAACAACACTACCCAGTGCATTGAGTACCGGCACTACCTGGGCTGCATGACCGAATCCGTGTGCAGAGATGGCAGCCCAGATCAGCGGCATAACAGAGGAGGTGCGCACGTCATGAGGGACATTCAGTATCGAACGGATGGCTTCAACTATTGGAGTGGTCCGACTCCATGGGGGCGATGTTGTACATCAACTCAAGGTCAAACTCGTCGACCAATTCATTGAAGGCGTTCGCCCCGAGATCGGAACGCACCTCCGCCATGACCAAGTCAATGGCGGGTGCGGCATGTGGGCCATACTGTGTGACGGCCGAGTCGATTCGCTTCCTGGCATCGTCGAGGTTCACGGGCAGTCTCCTTCTTGTCTGGCGGCGATACGGTTGTCACAGTGTGCGTAGTAATTCCTGCATCTCAGGGACCAAATCCCTCCCGCCGTTAGATCGTCCAGAAAGAACGGCTTCGATTCCCGCAGTGAGCACAGGCTTGGCTTGAACATTCCTGCCCAGTCGGATCAAGGTGCGTCCTAAGGCCAAATGAGATGCGGCGTGGGTTGGGTCGAGCTGCGTGGCGACCGTCAGATGCTCAACGGCTTCCTCCAGATTCCCGCCTTCTTGAAGTATCTTGTTGCCGAGTCCATAGCGGCCGAGGAAGCCCTTGGGATTCTTGGCGACCATCTGACGGAACGTATCAATGTCCATAGTACCTGCCGTTCGAATTTGAGCGGTACTATAACACTGAAACGGCCTCATCGGCTATATGAGAACGAGGCTGAGAGAAACAGCTCTGGTACTCTTCAGGGGAGTGGGGGTGTCGGTGCGGGAACAGTCGAGCGTGTGGGGAAGGTGGTCGATGGCCGTTGGGTTCTCACAGTCACCGTACGAATCCCGGGGCCGGGGACCGGGGCACTGTTGGCCAGGTAGAGAGTCGTATCGTGGACCAGTTGGGCTGTGAGTTCCGTCAGGCAGGCTTCCGTGACGTGTCCCTTGAGCTCATCGATCATGATCGGTGTCGCACCGAATAACTTGTACTGAACGGTGCCGGATGAAGTGCCTTCGTACCGTTTGATCTGTCCGTCCCAGCGTTCAAGTTCAAGACCGATCTTGGCCGTATAGTCGTACTCAAAGTCAACGAAGGGGGAAAGCAGAAACATGGATCCACCGAGGATGATGCCCTTGAATGCCGACAACCACGAATGAGGTTCGATGGTTTCGTCTACAGTGATGCGCGCCGAAACGATTTTTTCGCCGAGGGAGTCCGATTTCGATCCGAGCGGAATCAACGTCGAGAAGAGACGAGTATCCTGAACCTTATTGAGAATCCGCCGTTCGGTTTCAGCTGATGGGTTTTGAAGTGCGCCGTTTCGTGACAGTTGAAAGGAGTCCATGACGAACGGAACCCGCTCATTGCTGGCAAGCAAGTGGGTCTCGGACAACTGCGAATGTACCGAAGGAGGCTTCACTTCGATGGATCTGGTGCATCCGGTATTCATGCATAAGAGAACTCCGACGAAACTCACGGTCGACCAGCGAACAGCATGTATCGTCATGATAACCGTCTCCTCAGAAATAGAATGAAAATCCACCGAAGGGGAGGCTCGCGTTCAGGCCAAGATTCGGGAAGGCTGTGCCGGCATTGGAAATGTGATGAAAGCGATAGCCCGCGTTGAAGGCGAGTTGGGATGTGATAAACCATGACACCCCGATCCCGCCAGACAAGACGAAGTTGAATTCATTAGCCTGTTCCCGAATGCGCCCTCCAAGATCCGTCCAAAACGGTCCGCCGGTGAACTCCGCATAGGGCCTAAGCCGACCCAAGGCGACAAAGGTGTACTTGATCCTTGGTGTGAATCCGACACCGTGCGTTACGATCGGTTCTCGGAACTCCAGGTAGACCATCTCCGCGCCAAGGGAGATCTGTCCCCGATACCAGCTGTCTCCGATGGGGTCGGTCAATGTAATCATCCACGACGGCATCAGCGCCGGTCCGTGTTGTTTGGTCGTATGGAGTTCTGTGAGTCGATGAGAGAACATATAGCCAGCCGTCATCCCAACTTCCTGGGTCCCGACGGTGATCGTGGGTGAGACGTCATCGGCCTGTGCAATGGGAGCTGTCATGATCACAGAAACTAGGGTGGTCGCGGCAATGTGGGCAAGCCAAGTCATGTTTTCTCCTCGTCACTATCCTTTCGGCTTCTGTGAGGGAAAACTTAATCGACAAGCATTCCGATGTGACGTGTTCTACGGTAGCGGGGGATTGAGTCGTGCCCGGCAGATTACAGAGGTGTAAGAGCTCAGAAATAATCGACTGATCAAGATCATTGAGGTCATGCTACCCGGCTTGCTTCAGTTTGAGGAGGTGACTCAAGTCGGTCTGTAACTCTGGCAACGCATAGCGTTGATCTAAAGAGGTGACTCGATCGAGGCAGCGCAAGGCGGATGTCCAGTCGCATCGCGCTTCATACACGTTTGCCAGATAGCGAAGCACCGCAGCCTCAGCCGGTTCGTTGCCGAGTTTGATGTAGTGTTCCGAAGCATTATTGAGACAACGCTCGGCTCCCAGAAGATCACCGTGGTCGAGATAGCATTTGCCGAGCTGACTGTACGTCACGGCGAGTCCTTCCTCGTTGCCGACTATTCGATGATGATCGAGCGCTTGCTTGAATGACATGATGGCTTCATCCCACTGGCGGGTACGTGCCTCTTGCAGGGCGAGATTCGTATAGAGAATCCCAAGGCCTCGGTGATCTTGCAGCTGGCGCAGAAGATCCAAGGCTTCGAGATAGTAGGGGCGTGCTTGCTCTGGATGGTCGGATGCGATATGGAGATTACCGAGGTTGACGAGGGTGTGGGCGACTGCGGTGAGATTGCCCTCCGTGCGTTGAATCTGGAGGACTTCGCGATAGCATTCCTCGGCTCGGACTAGGTCGCCCATCAGTGCGCAGGTATTACCTAGATTGCCAAGAGCATTCGACAGAGTTCGCGGATCGCCCGCCATGCGGTCGTCGGTCACTGCGGCTTCCCAGGCGGTGCGAGCCTGAATCAGATCGCCACGATGGAGGAAGATATGGGCGCGATGCTTGTGATCCTCGCTCATGAGTGTTTAGTCAGCAGGGTACAGCTTTCAGGGTTCTGAAGTTTTAAATCAGCACTCATAGCTCAACACGCAAGTCGGTTTTCTGTCAGTCGCCCCCTTTCGGTGTGTCGCGCTTGTATTCGAGCTGCAGCTCATCTTGTTCCTCCAGACCTAGCCCAGCCCGAAAAGATCCGTGGAGTTCTTCGATCCGTTCCGCATCTCGCGCTATTCGCGCTTCACGAGATGCGAGATACGCTTCACTCAACTTCATGCCTGTCTCGAAATGTCGCGCAATCGTCTCCTCCGTCACCTGCTGCCAGGTAATATAAATGCAGAAGGCTTGGAAGGAATAGGCAGTGGGGTACTGCCGTGCCAGGGCGAGCAAACCCTCGTAGGCTTCGCGTGCGGTAGAGCCGGCATTGGATGAGAATGTCTGTTCCAGTTCAACGGCTGTATCCCAATCAGAGCCAAGTTCGGCCTCTGCCTTGTAAAAGGCTTCTTGTGCGGCAAGGGCTGGATCAAAGCGCATAAACTCCCTCGGGGTAGACTGTTCCAGTCTAAGCCGGGAGTAGCAAACAGGTCAATAAATCCTGGAGGGGTTCTAACGGAATGCTGAAAAAGTCATCCAGCGGCGTTCTCGTATCACTCAGGCGCTCAACGTACCGAAGCGTACGCCTCGCCCCTTCGCTCGCTGCGGCCTTGCTGGGCGGCCTTTTTGAGCATTCTGAGGTGTAGAGTGCTACAGTTCTTTCTATCATCATGCAACGATGCGCGACGCAGAAACCGAGTTTTTCAGCAAACTGCGAGATGGAAAGTGACGTTCGTCATACAAGGGCTCTGCTGTATTTGAGAATTCACTCCTGAGTCGATCCAGCATCAAGGGAATCGTCACGACAGTCGAGAAGCGGATCGATACCTGCCGAAACGAAACTCCGAGAATCAGCAGCCAGATTACGCTTCTCTCACTGAACGCTACGATCGAA
>JAEURV010000237.1 GCA_016788465.1 Nitrospira sp.
TCGCGTTAGGCCCCGCATGAAACGAGCGCAAGAGGGCCTATTACCGATGTTGTGCCTGCCGAGACTGTGATCGGAAGTCTACCCTGAGCCCTTTTACTCATTATCTTCTTAGGTCTCTCCTTCCTTTTGCGAAGAGCACTCGCGTCATGGCCAATGTCATTATCACAGGAGGACCCCAAGATGGGTTCAAAGCTTTACGTCGGTGGGTTGCCGTATGCGGTGACCGAGCAGCAATTGGCTGAAACATTCGGGGCGCATGGCACGGTGGCTTCTGCAAAGATCATCGCAGACAAGTTCACGGGACAGTCGCGTGGATTTGGCTTCGTTGAGATGTCCTCGGATGCTGAGGCACAAGCCGCGATCACGGCGCTCCATGGCTCGGATATGGGTGGCCGCACGTTAACGGTCAATGAAGCCAAACCAATGGAGCGTTCTGGTGGTGGTGGTTTCGGTGGTGGCGGTGGCCGTGGTGGGAAGCGCGACCGCTGGTAAACCGCTCGCGCTGATCGAAACGCCAAAAGAATCTCCGGCCCAGACCGTTCCGAATGTGCTTCTCGATGGCATTATGCGGCGCGGGCCGGAAGTTCTCCAGAAAGCGGAATGATCAGATGAGCCAGAGACGACACTGAAAGGTGCACATTCCCATTGGGATGACCAGTAGGGACACTCTGCCTGCTAGTCCCGCTTACTTGTCCGTGAAATAGAAAATTTGAGTCTACCGCCCGACGCTCTTTCTCAAAGCACTGTGGGATCAAACTGAAGCAACCTTAAGATATCGCGGCTGAGCAGCCTTACGATTATCCACACGTGAGGTCTATACCTCACAGACCACATTACGCTCCAACAACTGGAATCGCATTTAGCAACACAGTGGCTGGAAGAAAACTAGCCCTCAAACGCGTGGCTACATTTGTGGCAAAGAAATTTTGCTGCGACAGTCTCCTTCCAATCATCCAGTTTCTTACTATGATTCTTCGTTTTCAAGCGACCATAGCCCACCCACACGCCAAGAAACGCAAGCGATGAGGCAAGTTCTGCGACCGCCATCTGTGATTCTGACCCTTGCGGGGGGCCCATGCTGAGCATGACTGCGGCGTTTGCGGGAATACCCAACAGAAATCCTTGCAGATACGCCCATGGTGCCCTTGGAGGATAGAATGATTTTGGGAGATCCTTAATAGCCTTCTCCGAGGTAGCCGTTCGAAAGATATCCCCTACTCGTTGAACCTTCTCAGCACTACAACTCGGACAAACTCGTTCGATAGACATCTGCCTTCTCCTCTCTCCACAATTTCAACTGCCGTCGTACAAGCAACAGTCTACCCAACACACAGTGTAGAACCGATACCCTTACTGAGACAAGCACATGATGCCACTCCGAAAATTCTTGAAGGGTCGTTAGCACCATGAAATAGCACGGCCCGGAACCCCTGGGGGAGTTCCGGGCCGCCTGATCCACCGAGGATCTGACTGCTTAGTACGCGCTCTGCCCCTTGGCCTTCTGCACCTGGGCCGGGAACGGATCCAGGATGCTCTTCGGCGCGTTGTTCCAGATC
>JAEURV010000052.1 GCA_016788465.1 Nitrospira sp.
CTGAACTCCGAGCCGGAAGAAAGTCCACCTACTGGATCTTGTTTATTTTTCCGTAAATCACTGGTCTTGAATTGCAATCGAGGTGGGTCCCAGATGACTCAGCGTGAATCATTTTCGATTCAGTCAAGATACCTTTTGCTGATTTGCTCCTCAAACCAGGAACATGTCTTGTATGCTGAGCGTTAGGTATACTTTTTACTGACGATGCTGAGTTGGCGCATGATTACTTCACTTGCCTTGCCTGTATCTAATGGGAGGAGCTTTGCCCCATGAGTCTTCTTGCTGATCTCCATGCCGGCATTCATGGTCTGCAGTTTACGCCTCCATCTTCATGGCAGCTCGACGCTGATCAGGATGAGTTCGCCTCTTTTCGCGATGCCACACATCGGGTCGATTGGTATCTGGAGTTTTCACCACTGATCGTTGATCTCTCAAACAGGCACGACGAGGTGTTACGAGAAGATCTTCGTCGTGACACGATTACAGTCTTTGAGTCTTACTTTGAGATGGGGAAAACGGAGTCTCCCGTTCCTCCTGTGGAGCAGGGCGCAGATATGGATGCTGTCACGCGAGAGACTGTGCGCAATCTTCTTTCGTTACCACGCACCAAGCGAGATCCGAACTGGTCTCCAGTCGTTTCCATTGAACGAGCGACGATCAGTGGCGTTCCAGTACTGGTGGTGATCCATCGCCTGACCTACGGCGGCGGAGATGAATTGATCATCGGACGAATTGTGATCTCGCTCGAACAGGGAACGGTCTATCTTAGCGCGCTTCGGCGAGCCAATGTGACCGGGGTGCGGGAGACCGTTCTCGTGATCACCCGTCAACAGCCGGGAGAGGATGGTGACCCTGGACCTTCTGAGATTTCGCAGGCCATGATCGATGATCCCGCGCTTGATGAAAAGTTCCCAGATCATCCCTTGAGCGCGATCCGACGAGCCCTGCATTGGGCTCTGAGCACACCACTCACCCTAAGTATTCTGACTCCACTTTCCCCCGAACCAGAAACACCGATAGCTCTCCCACGGTCTGGATGTTCCATCATTCCTCCACCTCGGTTTCGTGTCTGTCCAGCGCTAGAAACAAGGATGGATTCGTCACTCACTCTATTTATCCGTGCGACCGTGCCGCAGGGGGGGTCTTATTGTTTTGATGTGTGGCGTGTGCCTTCTCTGTCCATCAAGGGGCGGCACGCGACACAGCAATTGCGTCGTGTAGCTGAAGAGTATATGCGCGAATGGGGCCGTGACGGAGACCCAGTGGTTGAGTTCGAATGGGCAGAGTATGTGATGCGTGACGGTCTACCCGGGGTGAGCACCTATGTCAGTTTCCATGTGAATGGCCACAGAAATCACGCGGTGGCGAATTGGTTTGTGGATCATGATGGCACTGTATTTCGTGTCTGCATGGGTGGTTCTATTTCCCGTTCGCGTGAAGAACTCACCACTGCTGTGAACGACAGCACGGCAACTTGGCACCGACTCCCTGAGGACGTGAGAACGCGATCACCGTGGTGGAAGCTGTTCGCTTCATAACGGGGTTCAGTGGAATTGGCGCTGGAAGTAGTAGGACACCCCAGCCTGGCATGGTAGGCTCGACAGCTCATCTCGAAGTCAAGGGCTGTACCCATAAAGGAAGAACCGTCCGGTCTTGCAATCCAACATTGCACGGCATGATCTCGTCCTGAATGGAATATACTTGGCCTCAGCTAGTTTATGAGCGCCGCGTACAATCTCCACCGCTTCCTCACCGCCCAAGCGCACACCTACAACACAGTCCTTGCTGAACTCCAAGCCGGGAGAAAGTCCAGTCACTGGATCTGGTTTATCTTTCCGCAAATCGCCGGTCTTGGCCACAGCAGCATGGCACAACAATTCGCCATCGCCTCGCTTGAAGAGGCCAAAGCCTATCTGCAACACCCAGTCCTGGGTCAGAGACTCCGAGAGTGTACCCAGCTTGTTCTGAATGTGGAGGGTCGCAGCGCTGACGAAATCTTCCCCTACCCCGACTATTTGAAATTCCGGTCCTGCATGACCTTGTTCATGACCGCCACCACCGACAACGCCATCTTCAAAGATACCCTGTTCAAATACTTCGATGGCCAGCCCGACCAACTGACGATGAACGTCTTGGCCCGGCACAACATGCCACCACGCTAGGTCCCCTTTCGCTCTGACTCACTCCACTCATCACGTTCAACCCCGCTTCTCGCGATCGCCGTGATCAGGAGCGCGCTCCCCGTGTGTTGTCCAACTCGGTGAGATTGCCTCACACGCGCGGCATTCGATCTCACCGGCGGAATCAGATGGGCTCGCAGGCTGTTCGGAAAGACCGTCCGGCAAGGCCGCAGCGATCGAAGAGGCAAATCGTACGCTGTCGGGTACGTTGAGCCTCTGAGCGTGGCGCGAACGACGCTGGAGGACTTTATCAACAGCCTGCTAAGAGGCTTTGGCGGGTTTGTGATGCAACTCGGCCTGGACGCGTTCGAGCACGAAGAGCTTGAGCAGTGTCTGATACGGGACGTCGCGTTTGTTCGCGATCGTCTTGAGTTGATCCAAGAGGGATTTTGGCAGACGAAGCGAGATCGTCTCGGTTGACGGCTTCAACCGGGGAAACACCATCCGACGACTCTTGGAGTAGTCGACATACTCCGTTGAGTCGTGTGACGCCCAAAACTCAGCTTCCTGTTTCTCACTCTTGAACGTCGGTCTTTTTTTGAGTTTGGTCACGATACGTCCTCCGCTCCTTGGGACTCATATCTCTGGCTGAAATAATGCGGATGCGCCGTCGACGGATGGTGAAGACGATAAACAAGCGGCGTCCAGCATCAGTCTGTCCCAGCACGTAATATCGAGGCTCCACCGTAGAATGGGCGAGGTCATCGGCGACCACCAGCGGCAGATTGAAGAAGACCTGCTCGCATTCCCACGGAGTAACCCGGTGCTTCTCCCAATTCTTGGTAAGATTTGCCTCGTCCCAATTAAACCCTTCCACACCTGGCAGTCGCGTCATCTCATGCCTTATGTTGTATATGGCAACCATATACTCGATGCCGCTGAACTGTCAATCACACACTGGGGATTCGGCCAGGAAAGAGTGATGTCCCGGCCGAGAGGGAGTGTCCGGCCTTGCAATCCAACATTGCACGGCATGATATCGTCCTGAATGGAATATACTTGGCCTCAGATAGTTTATGAGCGCCGCATACAATCTCCACCGCTTCCTCACCGCCCAAGCGCACACCTACAACACAGTCCTTGCTGAGCTCCAAGCAGGGAGAAAGTCCAGTCACTGGATCTGGTTTATCTTTCCGCAGATCGCCGGGCTTGGACATAGCGCAATGGCGCAGCAATTCGCCATCACCTCGCTTGACGAAGCCAAAGCTTATCTGCAGCACCTGGTGCTAGGCCCACGACTCCGAGAGTGTACCCAGCTTGTTCTGAATGTGGAGGGGCGCAGCGCTGAGGAGATCTTCGGCTATCCCGACTATCTCAAATTCCGGTCCTGCATGACCTTGTTTCTGACTGCTGCCACCGACAACACCACCTTCAAAGATGCTCTGCTCAAATACTTCGACGGCAACCCGACCAATCGACGCTCGACATCCTGGCACGGCAATCGTCTTAGAGCAGATAGAAGGACACCTGGCCGCGTCCTAACCCCCTTCAGAGAGTTACTTGATTTTTAGCCGAGTGGGGCTTAGCCTAGCACTAGTTGAACGACTTAGAGGATACTCATGGCAAAGGTTACTCAATTTAAAATCGAGTTAGAACAAGAGGAAGATGGCCGCTGGATCGGCGAGGTGCCATCACTGCCCGGCGTGATGGCCTATGGGCAAACGAAAGGTGCTGCCCTCGCGGCTGTCCAAGCCTTGGCTCTTCGTGCAATGGCCGATCGC
>JAEURV010000064.1 GCA_016788465.1 Nitrospira sp.
ATGAAGTGCCACGTCGCTGTTTTATCAGATTCCTCCCCTTCTTGGCGCTATCGAGAATTCCGCAACCTTGGTGCGAGTGGATGGTCACCGCCCGAATGAGTAACCAGCGCATTTTAATCGATTCGGATTCAGATACCATAGAGCCTGCCCTAGCTTGAATCGGAGAGGGGACGGCTTGTGCTGTCACCCAGGCGTTATCTTGACTCTATTTCCATCGCTTTGCTAGAGTGATCAGCCAATCTAAATATTTGAAAGTTCCGCTGTTTCCGAACCATTTTCACGAGTAACGCTGAGGCAACACTGTGATGAACGCCTGGTTATGTGATGACTCGCATCGCTTCAATCGTCGCCTATGTATTGATGGGCTCCAAGGAGAATGGGGTGGAGGAGATTCGGTAGCCGAGGAAGAGGAGCTACCGCTGCCGCCACAGAATGTTCACGCCAAGTCTGGGAATGGGCGTGTGACCATCACGTGGGATCCAGTTCCGGACGCCATGTACTATAATCTTTACTTTCAGACAACAAAGGGAGTGCAGATCAAGTTCTCGGAGTTGACCCGGCCCATCGCTGGTCCCGACGATTTCAAAAGTGTCATTGGAGTCAAAAAAGACAAGGCAACTTGCTTGGAAGGGGCTTCGAGTCCCTATGTCCATGATGATCTCGCCAATGGCACCTGTTACCACTATGTTGTGACCGTTGTGACACCGAAGGGCGAGAGCCTCGAATCTCAAGAAGTGATGGCGATTCCATCTCCATATCTTCTCGCCATGGTGATTGGATGCGAGGGCGTCGGCGATGGTGAACTCAGCTCTCCGACCGGCATCGCACTCGATAAGCAAGGCAATCTCTATGTGGCGGATACCGACAACCATTCCATTCAGAAGTTCGATAAGGCTGGAAAGTTTCTAGCTCGATGGGGGGGGGAGCCAAGTTCACAGGAAGGCCAGTTCTACTATCCCCGTGGTCTGGCGGTAGGGCCCGATGATGTCGTGTATGTGGCTGATAGCGGAAACAACCGTGTCCAGAAATTTGATCTTGAAGGCAACGCCCAGAAAGCCTGGGGAAAATTCGGATTTGCCTGGCGGGGCGCCGAGATGGGTCGGTTCGACGTACCATGGGGAATTACAACGGATCAAGACGGAAACGTGTATGTGTCCGACACAAGCAATGCGCGCATTCAAAAGTTTCAAGCCGACGGGCAGCCGTTGTTGAAGTGGGGACGAGACGGGAGCTTCGACGGCGCCTTCTTTTTCCCACGCGGAGTTGCGGTG
Source organism: Nitrospira sp. (assembly GCA_016788465.1). Taxonomy (GTDB): domain Bacteria; phylum Nitrospirota; class Nitrospiria; order Nitrospirales; family Nitrospiraceae; genus Nitrospira_D. Next base: position 1,272 of record JAEURV010000064.1, read on the forward strand.
GATTTCGTCGGGAATATCTATGTGGCCGATGAGAGCAACAACCGTATTCAGAAGTTCGATACTCGGGGAAGTTTCTTAACGAAGTGGGGACGTGAGGGGACGGGGCCAGGTCAATTCCGGTCTCCCTGGGGGATCGCCTGTGATGCCTTAGGCAATGTCTATGTGGTCGATAGTGGAAATCACCGGATTCAGAAGTTTGATGGGAACGGGACCTTCCTCTGTTCGTTTGGAAACCGCGGAAAGACGGAGGGACAGCTCAACTTTCCCTACGGGATTGCGGTGGATAAAGAAGGGTGCGTTTTCGTCGTCGATAGCGGGAATAATCGCATTCTCAAGTACGTGCCGACGGAGGAGGAGCTGAACCGTGGCAAAGAGGAGCCCGCACAGACAGCGGACGCCGGAGTTGTGCAGCCGCCTCGCAGTCTTGCCGTTAAGGCTGGTGATACGGAGGTTTTCCTGAGCTGGATGGAGGTGCCAGGCGCGCAGTCCTACAATCTCTATTTCAGTACTTCTCCCCACATTACCATTGAGGGAGCCACCAAGGTTGAGGGTGTAATCAATCCCTACACGCACGAAGGTCTTACCAACGATACACCCTACTTTTATGCCGTGACGGCGTCATTCGAAGACGGGACGGAAAGCAAGTTATCCGAAGAAGTGACGGCGACGCCCGTGCTCATCGATATTACGGCACCGCAGAACCCTTACGCGGTGATCAACCATGGGGCATTCATGACGAATTCGCCTGATGTCGTCGTGACGATTTCAGCGACGGATTTGGATACAGGAGTCGGGGCTTATTTCATATCCGAGAGTCCGTTGACGCCGATGGCTGGTACGCCGGGGTGGGTGGATGTGACGCCGGCGATCAAGTTTGGAGCGACCATTCCGTTCATTCTGTCTCCGGCCGACGGGCAGAAGACGATTTACGTATGGTTCAAGGACATTGGGAACAATGTCTCGACCCCGGCGAGTGCCACCATTCTCGTCAATACTTCAGGCTATCTCTGTGTCTCGAAATGGGGAAAGCCTGGTCGGGGCGCGTCCTTGCTGCACGGCGGAGAATTCATGGCGCCGATGTACGGCCTCTGTGTGGATCAGCAAGGATCGTTGTTCGTGGTCGATAACGGCAACAACCGCGTGCAGAAATTCGACAGTGCGGGGAACTTCATCATCCTGTGGGGAAGTTTCGGCTCCGCAAATGCGAACTTCCATAACCCCACCGGCATTGCCTGCGACGGGAAGGGCGATGTCTGGGTGGTTGATACCAATAACCATCGGGTACAAAAGTTCGACGGAAAACTGGGTGGCTATCTGATGAAGTTCGGGTCGCGGGGGAATGGCGAGGGGCAGTTCAACGCACCATGGGGCATTGCCGTCGACCGTGTACGGGGCTATGTGTATGTCGTCGACAGTGCCAATTTCCGCGTCCAGAAGTTTGATATGTCAGGTGAGTTCATCATGGCATGGGGCAGCTTCGGCAACGGCGATGGGCAGTTTTATTTCCCACGCGGGATAGCCGTCGATCAAGAGGATGGGACGGTCTATGTCGTCGACATGGGCAATCATCGCATTCAGAAATTCGACACCAGTACCAACGTCTTGCCGCAGCTCCTGACGAAATGGGGAGGCAGTCCGGCAGCCGGGCATGCCAGCAGTTCCTTAGCGCAGGAGGCCGGACAACTGCGCTCGCCCTGGGGCATTACGGTGGATGGAGCCGGCTACGTGTATGTGACCGATACAGGAAATCATCGGATTGAAAAGTTCGACCGCGAAGGCAATTTCATGACGCAGTGGGGCGGGTTCGGCAACGGTGACGGGCAGTTTAATTTCCCGTATGGAATTGCCGTCGATGCAAAAGGTAGTGTGTTTGTCATCGACAGCGGCAATACCCGTGTGCAGCAGTTCATGCCGGCGGAAGAGGGCAGTGAACGGTTGCAGGACGAGGCAGAGGAACTAGCCGAGTTGGAGAAAGCGCAACGAACTCAGAAGGTCTGATGAGGGAACGATGCTGGATAAAGAGCCGCGACTAGGACTGACCTACGACGATGTGATTCTGGTGCCGGCTAAATCACAGATTCTGCCCAATGAAGTCGAGACGAGTACCTTCATCTCGCGGAACATTCGGATCAATATTCCGCTGGTTAGTGCGGCCATGGATACGGTAACTGAGTCGCGATTGGCGATCGCGATGGCCCGTGAAGGGGGAGTCGGTATTATCCATCGAGTTCTGTCTCCGGCGGATCAAGCTATAGAGGTGGATCGGGTCAAGAAGTCGGAAAGTGGGATGATCATGGATCCGGTCACCATTTCTCCCGATGAAACCATTCGAGACGCGCACCAGCTCATGGCGAAATATCGCATTTCCGGGATTCCTGTCACGAAGGGCCGAAAACTGGTGGGGATTTTGACCAATCGTGATCTGCGGTTCGAGAGCAGACTAGACCTGAAAGTGTCGCAGGTGATGAAGCGGGACCGGCTGGTGACGGCGCCGGAAGGAACCAGTCTTGAGAAGGCACGGGAGATCCTTCACGAACATCGGATCGAAAAGTTGCCGGTCGTCAACAAGCAGTATGAATTGAAAGGCCTCATCACTATTAAGGACATCGAAAAGAGGATCAAGTACCCCAATGCGTGCAAGGACGGGCATGGACGCTTACGGGTTGGGGCGGCGGTCGGCGTTGGCCAAGATACTCAAGAGCGCGTGACCTTGCTGAAGAAGGCTGGTGTGGATCTTGTGGTGATTGATACGGCTCACGGCCACTCACAAGCCGTGTTGAATACCGCGAAGATGATCAAGAAACTGTATCCGGATCTCGAGCTGGTGGCGGGAAACATCGGGACGGCAGAGGCGGCGAAGGATTTACTCAAAGTCGGAGTCGATGCAGTCAAAGTCGGAGTCGGACCGGGGTCGATTTGTACGACGCGGATCGTGTCTGGCGCCGGCATGCCGCAGCTGACGGCTATTGCGGATTGTGCCAAGGTCTTACGTGGGACTGGCGTGCCGGTGATTGCGGATGGCGGGATCAAGTTTTCAGGCGACATTGCCAAAGCGCTCGCGGCTGGGGCTTCATCCGTCATGCTCGGTGGACTGTTTGCTGGAACGGAAGAGTCCCCTGGGGAGACGGTGCTTTACCAGGCCAGAACCTATAAGGTTTACCGTGGCATGGGGTCCATCGGTGCCATGGAGCGTGGGGGCGGTGATCGGTATGGGCAGGGAGGACGCCCGGCGCAGAAATTGGTTCCCGAAGGGATCGAAGGGCGTGTGCCGTACAAGGGGCCTTTGGCCGCGGTGGTGTATCAATTGGTCGGTGGCGTCCGATCGGGAATGGGGTACTGCGGGTGTAAGACGATTGCCGATCTTCAGAAGAACGCAACGTTCATCAGGCAATCTGTCGCCGGTCTCCGAGAGAGTCATGTCCATGATGTCATCATCACGAAAGAGGCACCGAACTACCGGATGGATTGGGAATAGGATGGGAGTCTATGGCGTGTGGCGTATAGCCAATAGCAGAAACGCCGGAGGCTGATGCTCCTTCGCCTTCCGTATTTCCTATCTCCGGCCATTAGCCATCAGCTATAAGTTATACACTCTTCTCACCCATGGAACTCTGGCACGATAGAATTCTGGTTCTGGACTTCGGGTCCCAATACACACAGTTGATTGCCCGCCGCATTCGTGAGGCGCAGGTCTACTCGCAGATTTTCCCCTGCACAGCTTCATTAGCCACAATCCTTGCCTATCGACCCAAGGGTATTGTTCTGTCCGGTGGGCCGTCCAGCGTCTACGAAAAGAAGGCTCCAAGCGTTGCCAGGGAGCTGTTCGATCAGAACATTCCGATCCTGGGTATCTGCTACGGTATGCAGCTGGTGACGCATCTGTCTGGAGGAGAAGTCGCGAAGTCGACTCATCGCGAATACGGCCGCGCCGAGCTGACAATTGATGATACGAGCGACCTCTTTAAGGGCGTAGGCATCAAGCAGCTGACCACGGTTTGGATGTCCCATGGGGATCGTATCGAACGGATGCCGCCAGGGTTCCGATCGATCGCGCATACCGGTAACTCACCCGTTGCCGCCATGAAGCGGGATGACGCCAAGCGCCGGATCTTTTGCCTGCAGTTTCATCCCGAAGTGGCACACACATCAGAAGGGACGAAGATTCTACGGAACTTCGTCTATAAAATCTGTGGCTGTCAGCCGACCTGGACTATGCAGTCTTATGTCGAAACTGCGGTGAAGCAGATTCGTGAACAAGTCGGGAAGGAACGGGTGATTTGTGCGCTGAGTGGTGGGGTGGACTCCTCCGTTGCGGCGGCGCTGACGCACCGGGCTATTGGTGATCAGTTGACGTGCATCTTCGTCGATAATGGTGTCTTGCGAGCTGGCGAACGAGATCAAGTTGGAAAGACCTTTGCCTCGCAGCTTCATTTGAATCTTCGCGTGCTCGATGGGACGAAGCCATTTCTTGCAGCGTTGAAGAACGTGACGGATCCGGAACGCAAGCGAAAGATCATTGGGCGGCAGTTCATCAAGCATTTCGAGGCGGAATCGAGGAAGCTCAAGGGGACGAAGTTTCTGGTCCAAGGCACGCTCTATCCCGATGTGATCGAAAGCGTCAGTTTCAAGGGGCCCTCGGCCACGATCAAGACCCATCATAATGTCGGCGGCTTGCCGGCACGCATGAAACTCAAATTGATTGAACCATTGCGCGAACTCTTTAAAGACGAAGTGCGAGTGTTAGGGCATGAGTTGGGATTGCCGGATGAGATCATTTGGCGGCAACCATTCCCTGGACCGGGATTGGCGATTCGTGTGTTGGGGGCGGTAACGGCAGAACGCTTGGCAATTTTGCGCGCAGCGGAAACGATCGTCGATCAGGAGATCAGAAGCGCTGGGCTCTATCGGGAGATCTGGCAGGCGTTTGCCGTGTTGCTACCGATTCGCACGGTGGGGGTCATGGGTGACCAACGGACCTATGAGCATGTGATTGCGATCCGTGCCGTGACGAGCGTCGATGGCATGACGGCCGACTGGGCCAAGATTCCCAATGACGTGCTTGGCCGTATGTCGAACAGGATCATTAACGAAGTCAAAGGCGTGAATCGGGTGGTCTACGACATCAGCTCGAAACCACCGAGTACGATTGAATGGGAATAACGAACGTGAGAGGTAAGGGGTGAGGCGTTAGGTATGAGTTAAGTGAGGAAGATGGACACTCTGCTCATCTCACTCCTGACGCCTTACGCTTAACGAATTATGGAACTCCGCCTCCAAAAACTTATCGCCAGTACGGGGCTCGCTTCACGCCGGAAGGCGGAGATGTTGATCTCCAGCGGTCGCGTGACGATCAACGGCAAGGTCGTGACCGAACTCGGAACGAAGGTCGATCCTGGTCGTGACCATGTGAAGGTCGATGGCAAGCACCTGACCTCCGCGCAGCCGTTCGTGTATCTGGTATTGAATAAGCCAAAGAATGTGATGTCGACGTTGGATGATCCAGGTGGGCGCACGACTGTGAAGGATTTTTTGCACGGCGTCTCCGTTCGAGTGTTTCCGGTCGGGCGATTGGATTTTGATAGCGAAGGCTTGATGTTGTTGACGAACCATGGCGAGCTGGCCCAGGCCCTGTTACATCCCAGATATCATGTGCCTAAAACCTATTTGATCAAAGTGAAGGGCGTGCTGGGTGACGGAGAAATCAGGAAGCTAGAGCAGGGCGTGAAGCTCGAAGACGGTATGACTGGTCCTGCCTACGTGAAGAAGGTCAAGAAGGCAGAGCAGAACTCTTGGTTGGAGCTCACCATCCGAGAAGGGCGGAAGCATCAAGTCAAGCGGATGTTGGAGGTCGTGGGGCACCCGGTCATCAAGCTCCAAAGAATACGGATGGGTCCCTTGTCGTTGGGTGGGCTTGCCCCGGGTGAATTTCGATTCTTGAGTGATCGAGAGGCGAACGCTCTGCGGGAACTCGTAGAGGAACGGAAAGACGCGGTCGAACGGGGAGAGGAACAGCCGCCGAAACCGAAGCGGCCAGTGCGGCAAGCAGGATGGGCCAAGCCGGCGAAGCCGAAACAGTTTTCCTCCAAGAAAGCGAGAGTGGCATGAACGTGCGGACGCACAAGTGCGGAGAGCTGAATAAGAAACAGGTAGGCCAGACCGTCGTATTGAATGGCTGGGTACAGCGTCGGCGCGACCATGGCATGGTCATCTTTATCGACCTGCGAGATCGTACGGGCATGACGCAGGTGGTGTTCAATGCCGAGCGCAATCTTCGGTGCCATCAAGCAGCCCACACACTCCGCAGCGAATGTGTCGTGTCTGTCACCGGGCAGGTCATGGCACGGCCGGATGAGTCCAAGAATCCCGATCTCTCGACCGGTGAGATCGAGATCTTCGTCGATGAGGTGGAGATCTTGAACGAGGCGAAAACCCCGCCGTTTTTGATTGAGGACGACGCAGATGTGACGGAATCGATCAGGTTGAAGTATCGGTTTTTAGATCTTCGTCGGCCTAGGATGCAGAAGTTGTTGAGTCTTCGGCATGGCATCACGCAGGCCACCAGAGAGTTTGTGAACCATGAGGGATTTTTGGAGGTAGAGACACCGATTTTGACCAAGAGTACGCCGGAGGGTGCTCGCGATTATTTGGTGCCGAGCCGCGTGAACGCCGGACAGTTCTTTGCCTTGCCGCAGTCACCACAACTGTTTAAGCAAGTTCTCATGGTCAGCGGGGTCGATCGCTACTACCAAATCGCTCGATGCTTCCGTGATGAAGATCTTCGCAACGATCGGCAGCCAGAATTCACCCAGATCGATCTGGAAATGTCGTTCGTCGATCGTGAGCAAGTCATGAGCTTGATGGAGCGCATGATCGTCACGATCTTCAAGGACGTTGGTGGCGTGCAATTGCCGACGCCGTTTCCCAGGATGACGTATGCCGAGGCGATGGGGCGTTACGGGTCGGACAAGCCTGATCTCCGGTTCGATATGCCGCTCTACGACATGACAACATTCGGCGCAGCGAGCGAGTTCAAGGTTTTCAAGGATGCAGCCACCAAGGGCGGGATCGTGAAGGCCTTGATCGTCAAAGGTGGTGCGACGCTGTCTCGTACCCGCATTGATGCGTTGGGAGACACGGCGAAGAGTTTCGGGGCGAAAGGTCTGGCCTGGCTGAAGTTGACGACGGAAGGCCAGCTGGAGTCCGTTATCGCGAAGTTCTTGGATGCGAAGGCCTTTGCAGCCGCTTTGCCGGACGCGAAGCCTGGCGACTTGGTGCTGTTTGGCGCCGATAAGCCGGCAGTTGTTCATGATGTGATGGGGCGGATCAGGTTACTCTTAGGCGAAGAATTAAAGCTAATCGATACTTCGGCTTGGAAGCCCTTGTGGGTCATCGATTTCCCCATGCTGGATTATGATGCGGAGCAAAAACGGTACGTAGCCATCCACCATCCCTTCACGGCGCCGCTGGATGAGGATCTGGCCTTGTTCGAAACTGATCCGTTGAGAGTCCGTGCGAAGGCGTACGATATGGTATTGAACGGGAGTGAAATCGGTGGCGGCAGCATTCGTATTCACCGCCGAGATATCCAGAGCAAAGTATTCGATCTGTTGGGGATCGGCAAGGAGGATGCCGCGGTCAAGTTTGGATTTCTGCTTGAGGCGCTGGAGTACGGGGCTCCGCCGCACGGTGGAATCGCCTTTGGGCTGGATCGCTTAGTGATGCTGCTGGGCAACGCCGATTCGATTCGCGACGTGATCGC
>JAEURV010000026.1 GCA_016788465.1 Nitrospira sp.
GAATCGCCATACATCATGCGGGCTAAGAATCAGAACATCACGTTACGGTCCCGCTCTGCCACGGCTTTGATGTAGTCCGGCATACCCTTGATGGACGCACCGGCCACCAGATCCGCCACAGTGACCTGACGAGCCACTGCACAGGCCCCGCACACCCAAATCTGCACACCGGCTGCCTGGACGGCGGCAAGCAGATCTTTCAGCGGAGTCAAATTCACGCCGGCAACATGATCCGCCACACCTTTTCGCCCCAACGTCACCGCTTCGTTCCAGAGCCAAAGCACGACATCGTGCCCCTGTTCTTTCGCCGTCTTCGCCGCCATGAAGGGCAAGGTCGCCATAGTAGGATCATCTGTTCCTCGACTACCTGAAATGATGAATGTTGCCATACGTCACTCCTTCGACAAGCTGATGGCTGTCAGCCTTCAGCCATCATGCCAATAATCAATTGCCTGGACCAGCCGCCATGCTTACTAGCTCAGTTGAGTATCGATTTTGTGTCACACATCATGATTCTTCTGGTGTGAATGTGGATTGAGTTTGATCCCAATGTTCGGTGCCACGGCAATCGACTGATGCACCGTACACCCGTGCGCAACCTTCAGTAGTCGCTCCCGTTGATCTGCCGTGATGCGATGAGGAAGATGGATCGCGATGTCGATACGCCCCACACGATGCGGTCCTTCCGCCATGGTCCATTCCGCCTCGACGGCCAAACCGTCTCGGGCAATACCGTGTCGCCCGCAGAATTGTCCGACGAAGTACGCGACGCAACTCGCAACGGACCCGACATAGAGTTCAACGGGTCCCATGCCGGCATCCTGTCCTCCATCCTCAACCGGCTGGTCGGTGATGATTCGATGCTTCCCGCTTACAATGTCGTACCGTGTCCCGCCGTGAAAGGTCGCAGTGAGTTTCATGTCGGTCTTACCCCCGGAAGTCTTACCGCCCCCCATAGACAGAGAATGCCGAGCGGCAATGCGATGAGCAGTCCTTCGACTCCAAATGATCCATGAAGAGTGACCGGCCCGAATCCTCCGAGCGCGGCTAAAGACGATTCAAGATCCGGCCAGAGGAAGGCAAACGTCAACGCGCCGCACAGCCCTCCCACTATCGTCATCCACGCGTCTGGCTTTCCCTCCGCAGCCGCAGCCAGCGCCGTCCCTGGACAGTAGCCCGTGACGGCAAAACCCACACCAAAGATCAAGCCTGCGATGACAATCCCGGGCACATAGAGATCTTTCACCTTCATATGGGCCATACCGACCGCATCCAATACATGTACCCCAATCAATCCCACGCCGATGGCGGTCATGATGAGCTTCATAATCGTGAAGTCTCTCAGCCGCAATGTACCGATGATCTTCATGTAGCTCGTGGCACCCGAGAGTTGGAGGATCGCGCCGAATGCTGCACCGAGGACTAGGCCCAGGAGTAATATCATCGCTTTTCTCGCTCAGGGTAGAGCCACCGAGCCGTCAGGATCGCGCTCGCAAAAAGGGCGGTGGAAAATACGAACGAGCTCACGGCTAACTGCGACACCCCGCTGATCATGTGGCCGGAAGTACAGCCTCCCCCGAAGCGGGCACCGAACAAGAGCAAAAATCCTCCGACGAAGGACCACCCTAGACGCCTCGCTGGTGCTGGGCCGAACCGTTGGGCCCACAAGGACGGGACTATTCTTCCAGTCAATCGCCTCGTCGCAGCCGCTGCGATGAAGGCGCCGAGCGGAATTCCTGCGACGAACAAGAATTCATAGGTCGCTAACGTCCAGCCTTTGCTTGCGTGCTTCAGATAGGGACTCTGGTCAGCGAGGTCAGGGAGGATAGCGTGCAACAGTACGCCGTCCAGCACCACATACTGGGTCGATACGCCAATCGGCTGAACGAGAGCCACCGCAATCAACAAAATCACGCCGATCCCTACCCCCCCAGCCCACCAGGGCAGCATGGGGACCGTACCCTCCATCTCAAACCGTGTGGCTGGATCGTCAGCCATGACACCTCATCCCTGTTGCCAGGAGACCCACAGTATGTCCTCCATGAAGACGGCTCGTCGAATCAATAGGGCGCATCCGCCGGCTTACCCCCCTTTGGCCAATCGTGAATCTTGTCGGGAAAATCCGGTCGAGGCTGTGTATTAATATAGGCGGCTGCATCGAGAGCTTCGTCGTCCGTCACCGTCCAGCCCCAACCTCTCGGCATATTGGCCTTAATAAAGGCAGCAGCCACGGTGACCCGCGCCATTCCTGCGCCAATATTGTACGACCGTGGTCCCCACACCGGCGGCGCCGCCATGGTGCCCTGTCCGTCGGAACCATGGCAGAAGACACACTTTTTCTCAAAGACCTTCTTGCCGTTGATAGGGTCCGGTTGATGAGTCGAGGTCAGGCGCGGAATGCCTCGCCACGGCACCGTACTACCGGCCGGCACATTTTTCGATAACCATTCGATGTAGGCCACGATGCCCGTCAGTTTCACGCTGTCCGGCGGGAGAGGCTTCCCGTTCATACTGCGCTCGAAACACTCGTTGACCCGGTCAGCCAATGTCATCTGACGGCCGGCTCGCTCACGATACTGCGGATAGAGTCTACTGATGCCGACGAATGATGCGGAATTCGGATTGAGCCCCCCATCCAGGTGGCAATTGGTGCAGGTGAGCGCATTCCCCACATACCGCTTCCCATACTCCTGGGTGTCGACGATCATCTTATAGCCCAATCGAATCTGTTCGCCTCGCAAATCACCGGGGATCGTTTCCGGCGACGGCGGAGCAAACAACGCGTCGACCGGCGACTCCGTGCTCGGACGACCAGTCGCCTCCTCACTCCCCGTCACCCGTGGAGGCGGAACACAGCTGATCGTCCCAACCAGCATACACACCAGCACCCCGGCGGCGCCCAATCGGTCCATCGACTCCACCTCATTTCTTCGAACCGGACGTAGGGGTGCAGGTATTCATTCCCAGCAATGTGAACAGCGGGCAATACCCTACTGCCCCAGTGAGCAGCAATATAATCCCCACCGCAAGTGCCGCCCCTGCCACACCAGTCGAAAGCCCTGCAAAGAGCCCTACCGTGATTGCCACTACCCCGGCTCCAACTCGTATCGGTCGTTCGATACCCCCTACATTACATGTCATGTCGCTCCCTCCTCATTTCATCAGTGATAACCATCTCATTTCGGCAACTGGCTAGTATGAGACACCTTCCAGCCATTGGATTCACCTAAGGTGGCCCCGGGGACTCCATCCTGAATGTACGCACATAAGCCAGCACATCCCAGATTTCTTCGTCCGAGAGTGCGTGCTTCCACGCACCCATGACCGTATTCGGTTTACCATCGTGAATTCGGCGAAACAACGACCCATCCAGCCGACTCTGGACGGCGAGCGATGTAAGATCCGCAGGAGGCGGAACGAATTGGAGCCCCCGTACGCCTTTGCCGTCGATTCCATGACAGAGCATACAGGTGTTCACGTAAATCTCTCGTCCGGTGACCGCGTCGCCTTCTTTAGCGAGGACCACAGACTGTTTGACTCCAAGATTACTGAACCCCAGTCCACACAATCCGGCTACTAGTGCGCACAACACCCTCTCTCTTACCATGCTACGCATATCCTGTCCCTTCCCGTAGTACGACCTTGCGATGACTGTGCCACTACGCCCCGGAGCAGATTGATATATTTCGTTTATTCATCAATACGTTACATGACACATTCCAAGTTGGAAGAGAAGCAACAGGGAAGGTTGAAGAAAAATGCCACTGGGTCAGACGGCCTACTGGCGCAGGATGCTACAGTCGTCATTGCGGATATAGTTTTTTATCAACCTGGAGTCGCTTTGCAGTGAAAGGGACCACCAGTTTCTAACCGAGCTTCAACCTCGTTCCAGCTTTCTTCACGCAAGAATACTTCAACCCGCAGATGCCCGTGATTTGTCTGGCAGCTATAACTTCGTGATACCTACCGTGCATGGCCGCACACGCTGTGCGCTGAGTCACGTCCTCCCGTGTGCACGAGAAAATTCTGCCTTACCCGCTAGCAATCGGAACGTATACAATATGCCTACCATCAATACCTTACGAAACCTTTTACTCGCGGCTCCGTTCTTGCTTTCTCACTTCGTGCTCAAGAGACTGTTCTATGAACCGAACATTATCAACCTCACACCCGTCTATGTCGACCAGCAATCGCACAGCATCATTCCAATTGGTCGCATCACTCGACTCGGGCACACGTCAGCCCGGATACACTGGTCGTGATATCGCTACCGGTCTCATCACCTGCATGCCATCGTTTCACAATCTCCGTCCAAGCATAGGGCATACATCCTTGCGATCGACGCCCAGCTAGAAAAACCGAGAAATTCTTTCTATTTATGGTCACTTATCCTACCTTAGATCACATTAGTGTGCAGGTGAGTGATCGCAGCTATCGATAGCTGCGTAGGGACAGGTCGTACCTGATATCCATGTCTACACTTCCTCCTCGGACGATTCACAACCTTTTTGACCTTTTCCGGTTCCGATGTCGGCAACAGCCAAATGAGCTCGCCTACGCGCTCATTCGTGAAGACCTTGGACTGGAGCATCACCTCACCTATTCGCAACTCGAACGCACCGTGTGTTCGCTTGCGGGCCGGCTCACCCAGGAGGTCTCACCAGGAGCCAGAGTGCTTCTGCTCTACTCACAGGGGATTGATGCCGCATGCGCCTTCTGGGCCTGTGCCTGTGCCGGTCTCGTACCAGTTCCCACTCCAGCTCCCGATCCCAGTAGAGGTAAAGCCGGACTGCTGAGACTACGCAGCGTCATCCAGGATGCCCAGGTGTCGTTGGCACTGACGACGGCCGATATCGCTGCTCTCGCTTCGGAACTCTCACTTGTGAATGAAACAGGTCCGATCAAGTGGATCGCAACGGAGCAATCCTTCAATTCAGTTGATTCCGGTGAATTACCGCGGCCACAAAGTACGACCCTTGCCTACTTGCAATACACTTCAGGGTCGACGGCCACTCCTCGTGGCGTCATGATCACCCAGGAGAACGTGCTCTCGCATTGTCTGGCCGTGAATCTGGTTGGAGAAACGACGAACGGTAGCCGGTCGCTTTGTTGGCTGCCCTATTTCCACGATTACGGGTTAGTACATGGAATCCTTGCCCCATTCTATGTCGGTATTCCTGCCTATCTCATGTCACCTGTCACATTTATTCGGCGACCGTTGCGTTGGCTTGAGGCGGTCTCTCGATTCTCGATCACCCACAGCGGGGGACCGAGTTTTTCCTATGAGGCTTGTCTCAGGGCAGTGCGTCAACAGAAAGAGTGGCAGGCTGACTTAAGCAGCTGGACGGTTGCCAGTTGCGGTGCCGAGCCCATCCATCCCGACACGGTTGAGCAATTTATCGGCACATTCGGTTCACGAGGCTTCCGTCGTACCGCATTTGCCCCAGGGTATGGGCTCGCAGAAGCCACGCTCCTGGTGACGGTGAAACAGGCTGGATCAGAACCGAGCTTTTTGAATGTTGAAGCCGACGCGTTGGCCGATTCGATCGTCAAGCAAGCATCCGCCTCACAACCCGGAACGCGCACATTAGTCGGATGCGGGCAACCCCTTGAACACACGTGCGTAAAGATTGTGAATCCGACAACTCGCCTCGAGTGCCCGCCTGATGTTGTGGGGGAAGTGTGGCTGACGGGAACCGGAGTCGGCGCCGGTTACTGGAGCAAACCGGAAGAGACCGACGCCACGTTTCACGCTACGCTTGCTGAGTCAAATGAGGGCCCCTATTTACGGACCGGCGATTTGGGATTCCTCCACTGCGGAGAGCTGTATCTGACTGGGCGCCTCAAGGACCTGATCATCGTACGCGGCCGGAACTATTATCCCCATGATCTGGAGTGGGCGGCCCAGCAGGCGCATGCCGGCTTACGACGCGGATATGGAGCAGCATTCTCAATTGAGGGGAAAACCGGTGAACGAGTGGTACTTGTCCATGAAATCGACAGGCAGACACCCGAATCCGACCTGACGGACGTGGTGAACCGCATCCGTCGCGCGTTGGCCGACGAGTATGAACTCGAAATCCACACGGTGGCGCTCATCAAGTCCGGGACAATCCCAAGAACTTCCAGCGGTAAGATTCAGCGAGGCGCCTGCCGAGCGGCTTTTTTATCGGGCCAACTTGTCGTCGTCAAAGCGAGCACACTGGACCACGAGCCCAACTCCGAAGCCGACGGATTAGCAGGCGAGAGTCCGCAGACCACCACTGAGACAAAACTTGCCGATATCTGGCAAGAGGTGCTGGGCGGCCCACAGCCGCAGCGATCAGCCAACTTTTTTGCGCTCGGAGGCAACTCTCTGCTTGCCGCGCAAGTTGCCTCTCGAGTCCTCGATGTGTTTCACATCGAACTTCCCATCAGCGAGCTATTCGAATGCCCGACCTTGTCTGCACTGGCCGCTCGAATCGGTGACCTGAGCACGAGTCCGGACGGTGCGACCCCTGACATGGTGAAGACTGAGTCTCTAGATGGCAGCGGAAAGAGGACCGCACCTGTTCCACTTCCATCCGCATTCGCAAGGAGGGGCAGGATTCCCCTTAGTTCCTCGCAACGACGAATCTTGTTCTTGGAACAGGTTCATCCTGGCACCCCCATACACCATATCTGCCTCGGGTTGCGTGTACATGGTCCTCTCAATCTCCTGGTCTTAGAGCGATCGATACAGGAAATCATACGCCGACACAAGATTCTTCGAACCCGTTTCGGATCGGAGAGGGGCGAAGGCTTCGCGGACATCGTCGATGAGGTGGTGTTGACGATCAGTCACCACGATCTCAAAGCAGCAAACCAAGTAGAACCTGACGCCGCAGTCAGGCAGTTTTTACGAGCTGAAGCCGACAGACCGTTCGATTTCAGGCAGGGGCCGCTGTTTAGAGTTTCTGTATTGACGCTGGGCCAGGATCAGCATGTTCTGGGACTGACATTCCATCACCTTATAGCAGATGGTTGGTCTCTCCGTATTTTCTGTAAAGAGCTGGCCCTCCTGTACGAAGCCGGCGGCAAGGTTCAGGAATCTCGACTGTCCAAGGTGACTGTCCAGCATGCTGATTATGTCGGTTGGCAACGAACCAGACTGGATCAGGAACATCGCAAAGCACAGCGAGAATTTTGGATCAGACAGTTGAGTGGTACGCACCCGCCTGTCGAGCTTCCGGCCGACCGTCCGCGTCCACGAACGCGGACGTTTGAAGGAAACATTCAGTGGCGATCTCTTCCTCCAAGTCTCTTGTCTCTCTTGGAGACATTCTGCCGACAGCAGGGTGTGACCACATTCATGGTGCTGTACGCCGTCTTTGCGACATGGCTGCATCGCTACACGCAAGAATCGGATGTTGTGATTGGGTCAGTAGTGAACGGCAGGCGACGGATTGAATTCGAGGATGTGATCGGAGACTGTGTGAACACGGTGGCGTTGCGGTCCGAGCTTTCGGAGGGGGTGACCGGACACGAGTTTTTGAAGCAAGTACGTCGTGTGGTGGTGGAAGCCTATGATCATCAGGATCTCCCATTTGAAGAAGTGATCGAGGCACTGTCGGTACAACGCGAGGGTACACGCACCCCCCTATTCAATGTGATGATCGTCGCTGAAGATGACCCGTTGTCAGCCTTTCAGATCAAAGATGTTGATGCAACACATCTTCCCTGGGAACCGACTGCTACGGAGTTCGAATTAGTCCTGCTGGTGGGCAACAAGGTGCAGGGCCTGGAATTGGCGCTCCTCTATGATTCGACGATTTTTCATAGTTCGACCGTCGACCGTATATTGCGACAGCTGGTGATCCTCCTTGAAGGATTCATCAAGAACCCTGAGACCCGTCTTGACCAGCTCTCACTTCTGACTGCCGAGGAGAGACAGGACGTTCAACTGACGTGGGAGAAGCCATCCCTCCAGACCTTCGGCATCCATACCCTCATCGAGGCACAGGTTAAGAGGACTCCCCATTCGCCCGCTGTTACCTGTGGAGACCAATCCCTCAGCTACCAAGAGCTGAACCGACGAGCAAATCGGGTCGCTCATGCACTCCAGGAGCTAGGAGTCGGCGCAGACGTCCCAGTGGGTCTCTGTGTCGAACGCTCCATAGACGCCCTCGTGGGACTCTTGGGCATTCTCAAAGCCGGGGGAGGCTATGTTCCACTGGATCCCTCCTTCCCGAATCATCGTCTCCGACTCATGCTGGAGGATGCACAGGTTTCCATCGTGGTCACCCAGGCGCACCTCCGTAACCATTTCCAGAGCTTCCACGGTCAAATCTGTGATGTGGACAGCCTCGCAACATCCACCCCGGGTGGACCAGAGGAGGAAAACCTCCCACAGTCCGTCTCACCGGATCAGCTCGCCTATATCATCTATACTTCTGGGTCGACAGGGCAACCCAAAGGTGTCGCAGTAACTCAGGGGAGTCTGGTGACCTCGCTTCAAGCCAGACTGCGGTATTATCATGATCCAGTCTCCCGCTTCTTGTTGACGTTCTCCCTGGCTTTTGACGGATCTGTGACGGGCATCTTTTGGACGTTGTTGCAAGGGGGAGAACTGATCATCCCATCAGAAGCCTCCCATCGCGAGCCGACGGAACTAGCGGCGCTCATTGAACGCCATCGCGTCTCCCATGTCGTATGGGTGCCTGCTTTGTACCAAACCGTGCTTGGTGAGGCGCTGAGCACTCAACTGGAATCGCTTCGTACAGTCATTACCGCCGGAGAGAGTCTTCCCATTGAACTCCTGCGACGACATTACCAGCTCCTACCTCATGCCACACTCTACAACGAATATGGACCGACGGAAGCTACGGTCTGGTGTAGCGTCTATCAAACGACCCGCGAGGAAACAGGGGCCCGGGTACCGATCGGAAAACCCATCCCCCACATGCAACTCTATGTGCTGGATGAGCGCATGCAGCCGCTGCCGATCAGTGTGCCGGGAGAACTCTATATCGCGGGAGAATGTCTAGCCCGCGGCTATGTCAACAACCCGCAATTGACCCAAGAGCGGTTCCTTGCCAATCCGTACGTGCCCGGCACCAAACTGTATCGGACCGGTGACATCGCTCGGTATCGCGCTGATGGGAATGTCGAGTTTCTTGGACGAAGAGACCAACAGGTCAAACTACGGGGCTACCGGATTGAACTCGGAGAAATCGAATATGTACTGAGTAACTTCCCCGGTGTACACCAAGCGGCAGTGCTTCTTCGAGAGGACAAACGGGGCCAACATAGGTTGGTTGGTTATGTTGCCGGCGAGCCGTCGCTCAAGAACGGGCTCGAAGAGATCCGGCGTGACCTCATCACGCGATTGCCACACTATATGGTGCCATCGATCATTCTCCCTCTCGACAGGATGCCGCTCGGTGCTACGGGCAAAGTGAATCGACAGGCGCTTCCGGCTCCGGAACGGCCAGATGGTCATGCGGCAGCCAAAACTTCCCCGAGAAATCAGATCGAAGAATCCTTGGCTGAACTGTGGAAGTCAGTGCTCGAAGTGTCAGATGTCAGCATCCATGACAATTTCTTTGAGCAGGGAGGCCATTCGCTCTTGGCGACCCAGCTTGTCTCCAGAATACGCGAGCTCTTTGAGGTTGATGTCTCGCTCCCCGTACTTTTTGAGAGACCGACGATTGCGGCAGTAGCCGAGGAAGTGACCCGGTTACTCCAGCGGGAGCAGAAAATCTCTGCGATGCCGCCGATCATTTCGGTGCCAAGAGATCAACCGCTCCCCCTCTCCTATTCTCAGCAACGCATGTGGCTGTTGTATCAGCTGGCTCCCGAGAGTACGGCCTATAATATGCCATTCGCGTCGCGGCAGCTTGGTCAGCTCAACAAAGGTGCGCTCCGAAGCACGATTGATACCATCTCCGGCCGCCATGAGGCATTCCGAACGACGTTTATGATGAAGGAAACGGGACCGATCCAAGTGATCCACCCCTTTTGCCCTCCCCATTGGATCGAGGTCGACCTTCGGCAAGTGCCCGCAGACCAACGGCAACAGCAGGCTGTTCAGCTTGTGGAACAAGAAGCGAATCGACCCTTCGATCTTGAGAAGGGGCCCCTGGCACGCTTTCTCTTGATCGAGATCGAGCCCGATGATCACATATTGATGCTCACGATGCACCATATCATCGGAGACCAGTGGTCGTTCGGAATCATCGGATACGAGTTCGCCCTCCTTTACAACGCGTTCAGCAGGGGAGAGGTGCCTTCACAAAAGCCGGTCCCTCTTCAGTATGCCGACTACGCATGGTGGCAGCGTCGTTGCCTGACCGACGATTGGCTCAGCACACAAGCGGATTATTGGCGAAAGAAGCTGGCAGGGCTTCCAAAGCTTTCGTTGCCGACCGACCATCCACGGCCTGCCGTGCAGACATTTAACGGCTCACATTGCATGGTGGAGCTGCCCGCGTCGTTGGTTGAACGGCTGAAGCAATTCAGTGCGCAGCACAATGCGACGGTGTTCATGACCTTGTTGGCCTGTTTCCAGATTCTCTTGAGTCGTTATACCGGACAAACCGATATCGCCGTAGGCTCACCTATCGCCAACCGGACTCAATCCGCAGTTGAGTCGATCATCGGCTCGTTCGTCAACACGCTCGTCATTCGTACTGATCTCTCCGACAATCCGACGTTTGGTGAATTGATGGTTCGGGTTCGCAACACGGCATTGGAAGCATATGCCAATCAGGATTTTCCCTTCGACAAGTTGGTCGGGATGATGCACTCCGCTCGAGACCAGAGCTCTGCCCCTTTAGTGCAAGTCCTCTTCAACGTCCCGAATGCCCCAATCAGAGATATCATCGTCCAAGGATTGAGTTGGATGCCGTTCGAAGTAGAGACGCAGGCCGCACAATTCGACCTCAGTTTGACGGTTGACACTGAGTTCTCTCGCAAAGCCTATCTCACGTTCAATACGGACCTCTTCGAGCCACTGACAGCTGAACGGATGTTAGGACAATATAAAATCTTACTCCAGAACGCATTGGCCCATCCCCACGGTAAGCTGTCTGAACTCCAGATTCTGACAGCGCCGGAGCGCAAGCTCATGCTCGAGGATTGGAACCGCACACAAAGAGACTATCCCCGATCCGAATGTTTTCCTCAGCTCTTTGAAGCTCAGGTCAAGCGGACGCCCGACGCTGTCGCGTTATCAATGGGACAGAACGCACTACGGTATGGTGAGCTCAATGCTCGAGCCAATCAGCTGGCGTCATACCTTCGCACACTGGGTGCCAAGCCAGGAGTGACGGTGGGCATCGGTCTGGAGCGATCCCTAGAAAAAGTCATTGCATTGTTGGCCGTGCTCAAAACCGGGGCGGCCTACGTGCCTCTCGATCCTGAGTTCCCTCGAGATCGGCTTCGGTTTATGGCACAGGATGCATCGCTCGCCCTCTTGCTGACAACTGCGGCCCTATCCGATCGGTTTGACCATCAAAGCTGCCGCCTGTTGTATCTTGATCGCGAGATGGGAAGTATCGCGCAGATGGCCGATCATAATCTTGGCCCAATCGCGACGCCACAGGATTTGGCATACATCCTGTACACATCCGGTTCGACGGGACAGCCCAAAGGAGTGGAAATCCCACACCAAGCATTGGTGAACTTCTTGTGGTCGATACGACATGAGCCAGGATGTACCGCCCAAGATGTCCTGCTCTCCGTAACAACCATATCCTTCGATATCTTCGGTCTGGAACTCTATGTGCCGCTGCTGGTTGGGGCTCGCGTCGAGATCGCTAGTCGAGCAGCTGCAACGGACGGACGCCAATTACGGAGCCTCTGTGAGTCGGTACGACCGACAATTATGCAAGCCACGCCCGCAACATGGCGCATGCTTATTGAGGCCGGATGGCTCGGCAGCAAGAACCTGACGGTCCTCTCTGGGGGGGAGGGACTCCCTCCTGATCTCGTACCGCTATTGTTTGACCGGAGCCTCGCCTTATGGAACATGTATGGGCCGACCGAGACAACGATCTGGTCCACGATAGAGAGAATCGAACGAGTGGATCAGGAGATCACCATTGGAAGACCAATCGCCAACACAGACGTGTATATCTTGGATCAATCCCTCCAGCCGGTTCCCATCGGAGTAACCGGAGAGCTCTATATCGGTGGTCATGGGTTAGCCCGTGGCTATCGAGGGAGACCTGAGTTGACGAAAGAGCGGTTCATCCCTCATCCCTTTTCTCCGGAACCCCTCGCGAGACTATATCGAACAGGAGACCTGGCTCATTATCGGCCGGATGGACGTATCGTGCATCTTGGCCGCGTGGACAACCAGGTCAAGATTCGAGGGTTCAGAATTGAATTAGGAGACATTGAGGCGGCACTGAGCCGACATCCTGCTATCCGTCAGACAGCGGTCACCGCCTGGGATGACCGGCAAGGAACGAAGCAGTTAGTAGCTTATGTCGTGTGCCGGGAGGGGTCCGTCCCGAATCAGACGGAGCTTCGCACCTTTCTGCGGTCAGAGGTTCCCGAGTATATGGTTCCTTCACGCTTCATTTTTCTGAGCTCCATGCCCTTGACGGCCAATAATAAAGTCGACAGGAAAGCATTACCATCCCCAGCTGCTTCGTTCTCAGATGAACCGAGCCACAGTGCGCCCCGTAATCAAGTAGAAATTCAACTCACGACCTTGTGGCAGCAAGTGCTCGACGTCTCAAAAGTCGGGGTTCACGACAACTTTTTTGATCTTGGGGGCCATTCACTGAAAGCTGCCCGCCTTTTCTATCTTCTTGAACAAGTGTATGGGAGACGTCTTCCTCTCGCCATGTTGTTTCAAGCCCCGACCATTGCGGAGTTCGCGGCGATCATCTCGCAAGACCGCTGGACGCCGCCATGGCAATCGTTGGTCGCGATTCAACCGAGCGGAGCCTCGGTACCGATGTTCATGGTTCCGGGAGTAGCAGGTAATGTTTTGGCTTTTGCTCAGTTGGCCAAATTATTGGGGCCCAATCAACCCTGCTACGGATTACAGGCACGAGGACTGGATGGAAAAGAGGAACCCTTTACTTCGATACCGGAGATGGCGAGTCACTATGTTGAACAAATCCGTCGCGCCCGCCCAACGGGGCCCTATATCATACTAGGAAGCTGTACGGGTGGACTCATCGCGTATGAAATGGCTCAGCAACTCCTCGGGCAAGGGGAGACCGTCACGCTGGTGGTCATGGATACCTGGCATCCATCTACGTACGGCTCACATCGTTTTAGATTACCGATGAGATTTGGATTACCCCTGTTTGTACTGGGGCGGATCGTACGGACGCTCCTTGCGTTTGGTCGGTTGCCGACCAAAGATTGGATCCCACGTTTCCAGCATTACTACAAAACACTCATGTCGTTATCGAGGGCCGACCACGATAACAATGAGCTGCTGATTGAATTCCACGACGAGCGAGTGACCCGATCCACACTGCAAGCGGTGGCACGTTACGATGTCCGCAGATACCCTGGGCGCCTTCTCAATATCGTGGCGTCAAATCGGTACGTCGCTGAGACAGTGCCGGACACCAGACATGCCTGGCCTGAGTTTGCTGGCGAAGGAAGCAAGACGGTGCAGGTTCCCGCCGCCGATTCGGGGCTCCTCCTGACTACACCACATGTTGAAGAGGTGGTTCAACACCTCCTGGCCTTCCTTGTTGAGAATAATAAGCACGAGCCAGCCCATCTGGCCTACGTAGTTTAGGTGTGTACATCCAATCTCCTTTCCTAGCGAAAGTGAGGCTCGTCGGCAATGCCCCTTGGAAGATTTTTTCGCTTCGTCGTGCAACGATCGAGTTCCATGGCCTGGTTCATGCTCTGTGTTGGTGTCTTGTCTGGGCTGTTGAGTGCCGGTGTCTTGGCATTCATCAACTATTTGCTTCATCATCCCTCCGACCATTCTCTCCTTTTCGTACTAGTATTTATAAGTCTTGTTGCGGGAAAGATTCTGGCAAACCTAGGGTCTCACATTCTGCTTGTGCGATTTTCGCAAGATACAATCCTGGAGCTCTCGTTGTCCCTCTGCGCAAAGATCGTGCGAGCCCCGCTACTTCGCTCCGAGCGACGGGGGACCTCCCATATTTTAGTTACCCTGACGGATGATGTCAGTTGGGTCACCTGGGCGATCCAATGCTTTCCTCAATTTCTCATGAGTGCAGCGCTTCTGCTTGGCTGTGGAGCCTTCCTTGCGTGGTTGTCGTGGAGTGTATTTCTTGGCGTGCTCGGCGTCACGGCCGTCAGTGTCCTAGGACATCAGTGGTTACACTCCAATGTCCGCACCATTATTGCCGCATCCCGGGAGGCAAGAGCCGCGTTGTTTCAGCGCTTTCGCGCACTCACTGACGGTCTGAAAGAGCTGTTGATGCACCAGGCGCGGCGACAGGAGTTTGTGGACGGGGAAGTACGAGAGGCGGCAGCCCTCTATAGAAAGACGAATCTGGAAGCGACGCGGATACAAGCCCTGCTTGGAGCCTGGAATCAGGTTTCCCTCTATGCCCTCCTCGGTTTTCTCATATTCCTCTTTCCATCGGTTGGATTCCTTTCTCCGGAAGCGCTGACCGGATACATCGTGGCAATGATTTATATGATGGGCCCTATTGCAGAGATCATCGGTATGATACCAACTCTTGAGCGCGGCCAAGTGGCGTTAGAAAATATTGAACGATTAGGCATATCACTGGATGGCGAATCGCATGATGTCCAGACGAAAGAATTGGCCGGCCCTGAGCTTGCGATCACTCCGAGCGTGCAATGGACTGATGTCATGTTTTCTTACGGAGAGGAGAAGGGTGAAGAAACTCCCTTTACCCTGGGTCCTATCAGTCTGGAGTTATGTCCCGGCGAATTGGTGTTCGTCATTGGGGGAAATGGAAGTGGAAAATCTACACTTGTAAAAGTACTTTCGGGGTTGTATGAGCCGTTACGGGGAGACATGAGACTGGCTGGCACGTTGATCACCAATACCAATCGAGAGTGGTATCGTGAACACTTCTCGGTTGTATTCTCTGACTTTTACCTCTTCCAGAAGCTTCTGGGTCAGTCGGATGCTCAGGTCCATAGGCTCGCACCCCAATACTTGCGATTGCTGCATTTGGATCAGAAAGTCACGGTGCAGAATCGCACCTTCTCAACCCTCGACCTCTCTCAGGGACAACGCAAGCGGTTGGCGCTGCTCACGGCCTACCTTGAGGACCGTTCGATCTATGTCTTTGATGAATGGGCGGCAGATCAAGATCCGCAGTACAAGGAGATCTTTTACAAGGTATTGCTTCCGGATTTGCGCGCGCGAGGGAAGACGGTGATCGTCATCACTCATGATGATCGGTATTTCCATCTTGGGAACCAGGTCATCAAGTTGGAAGATGGTAAAGTAGTGGAGCATGTACGGACCGACGGAGAGCGGATACAATCTCATGGGTGAGGATACGATATCGGATGTCGCTCTTCGAAATCACAGTGTGTGGATCTGCTTCCACGCACTTGAATTCCCAGCCTGAACAAATTTGTAATGTCAGTCCCCCCTTGGCCCAGCACTGCCAGGAACACTACGACAAGACCAGTCATGTGTACTGCCACGGACGTTCATCCCAACCAGGCAAAGCGGGCGTTGCGGGAAGACATAACCCAGGCATGACTAGGAGACCTGTCGATGAGATCGCAGTCATCGACCCATGGAGCTAAAGGACCTGCTTGGCCAGATCAATGCCCATTGAGGGATGGGTGGTATAGGGGACTTCCTTCCTCGGATAGGGGAGGTGAGCTTGCACCGTTGTCCCGGTGAAGCCCATCACATCGCAGCTGGGCAGTCTACCCTAATTGGGAGAACGTCCCCACTTGAGCCACTGATAAGCTACCTGCTGAAGGTTAAATATCTCGGAATCGTTGTGAGACAATCTGCTAACGTATCGCCGGCTCCAAGGTCACTTTCGCCTTCATCGAGTTGGAAATCAGACAATTGTGCTCTGCTTTTTCGATCAATTCCTTCGCTTTGCCTGCATCACCGCCCGGCTTCAAGGTAATTGACGGCCGGATGGTGATCGCCGTGAATTGGAATTTCCCTTCCACGATTTCCAGCCGTCCTTCCGCCGTACTCTCGTACGAGGAAAAGGCAAGACCGGCTCGTTCGGCGACGGCGAGAAACGTCGTCATCAAACAGACGTTGGCGGAGGCCACAAAGAGGTCTTCGGGAGACCAGATGTTCTCATGCCCCTTGAACTCCGGCGGAGTCGCCACCTGCACATCGGGTTTCCCTGCGCACGAGATCATGCCTTTGCGCTGTTCCGTCCACCTCACCGAGGTCTGATACAGATAGACCTTGCTCTTGGATTCCATTCGTCCTCCTCTTTCGTCCGCCGTCAGCT
The DNA here is from genome assembly GCA_016788465.1 of Nitrospira sp. Taxonomy (GTDB): domain Bacteria; phylum Nitrospirota; class Nitrospiria; order Nitrospirales; family Nitrospiraceae; genus Nitrospira_D. Next base: position 16,389 of record JAEURV010000026.1, read on the forward strand.
AACAGCTGTCAGCTTCTTCACGGCTTAATATAAACCCACCCTTGCTCTTGTCTCTCCATCAGCCTCACGATGGCCGGCACGGTGTCGCTGACTTCGTCGATCAGATCTTCTCTTGTCAGCTTCATAGTCTTCATGGTGTTCGAACAAGCCGTGTAGTTCACACCGTACGCTTGCCGAAGCTCGGTCAGTTCCACAGCAAACATCGTACCCTTCTTGATGAGAAGTGGAAGCCCTGCCCCATGCACGACCAGCTCGACCGTGAGACTTTGCGGTGAAAACTCCTGATAGAGATTCTTGATATTGTTGAGCGCACCACGTTGGACTTTTTCATCTCCGGAGTTCAGATGGAGAACGACACGGTGCGGCCGACCACTTTCGGCCCCTGCGGCATCGCCAGCTCCCCCAGTTGGTTGGCCAAGCATCACGACTAAGGAGCATACAAAGGAGAGCAGCCATCTCAAATGCCAAGAGTGCCTCGTCACTGGTTCATACCTCCGTCATTTCGTCCCCACCATTTTGTTCACCCAATCGCCGGTCAGATGTGTCATCGCAACAACACACAGGGCAATGAACAAATGCTCGCCGATGACCTTCCAGGGAGCAATTCCCTGTGCTCGAGCGACGAAAAAGCTGAGAACTGTGAGTAAGAATAACCCCCACATGACACTTATGACAATCGCTTGGTCCAGCTGAGTAATAATGACGGGAACCACAAACGTCACTGAAACTAAAAACTTCGCAGCGAAGGTGGCAAGCGTAGCCTCCCAGATTTGCCTGGTCGAACCGCTGTTCTTCGATTCCTCGGACACATGGATCCCTAGCGCATCCGACATGGCATCGGCGATGGCGATCGTCAGAATCCCGGCGATCACGATCGCCCGCGAATGCGTGCCGGAGTGCAGGCCGACCATCAACCCAAGGGTGGTAATGACCCCTGAGGTTAGTCCGAAACTGATTCCCGTTTTCCAAGCAGTCTTCATGTTGCGACATCGACTTCTCTCAGCGCGCTGAGTATCGGAACAGGATCAAAGACGTCCGGAACAATTTCAACACCCGAGCGATATCCTCTTTACTCTGACCACCATAACTCTTGCGAGTGGCGTGCCATATCTCTACCACAAGCGCTGATTTCATTATCGTGATGTATTACTTGTATGAACTTGCAGCACTCCTGACGGAGTATACCTCTTCGACAGGCCTACTCTACGCTTGTCGAAGAGTTCTGGACACCGAACACCATTGAGCCTTCAACCCAGCCCAGGCTCAACCTAGAGCGATGTGGACGGATCGACGGCCGAGATGCTCGGCAAAGCGAGTACGCGAGGTTGTGACAGGCCGAAGCATACTTAAAATAGGATAGTGAGATCACAAAAGAGTTTTGACCTACAAGCTGAGGTGCCCCATACTTATCACAGCGACCCAATCGGGATAGGACTGCATAGCGTTTTCGCCTTCATTGATTATACAGTGAAGGGGAAGGCAATACCGGGACTACACCGTGCTGATCTCATTTCAGTCGATAGACCATCTCATAGACACACAATTTCAACGTTTCATCAGCCTAGAGCCACATACGGTTCATCTGTGGGGGATTGAACTTGGGACGTCGTTACAGTGCCTTGATCGATGCCTTGGATGGCTGAATGAAGCAGAGCGCGACCGTGCAACTCGGTTGGTCCGTGAGCAAGACCGGCAACACTACGTGCTGGCTCATGGAGGCCTCAGGGCAGTACTGAGCCAATACCTTGGAATCAGCCCTTCTGCGGTGATACTGGCGCGTACGGAGGCAGGCAAGCCCTTCCTAAAGATAGACGGCCCTAGGCATTCCGCACTTACCTTCAATTTGTCCCATGCCCATACCCGTGCCCTGATTGCAATCACGAAGTCGCAGGAGGTTGGGATTGACCTTGAATGGGTCCGTCCAGAAGTTGAAATCACGAAGCTGTCCGAACGCTATTTTGCCCCTTCCGAACATGCCGCGATCATGCAGGCAACCGAAGGGCAGCGCGCCACGATATTTTTCCGCCACTGGGTTGCGAAAGAAGCGCTGTTGAAGGCGCAGGGGATCGGTCTTCGAGGGCTGTCCGACTGTGAAGTCGTCCTTGTCCGAGACAAATTCAACGGAGAGATCCGGACCCGCCTGGGCTCTCAGTTCACGGAGCCACTTCAGGTACGCCTTCTCGCTTGCGGGGAAGGATGGGAAGGTGCAGTAGCCGCACAGGACTTAGAGATCCTGAGACAGGGAAGATAGCCCAACCGAGACCATTCGGCTCCCTCGCGTCGCCGGAGTCGCCACTAGCGGCGGCAGGTAGAGGAGTGTCGAACACAGTCCCTCAGCCAGGCCGTGATCTGATCGAGCAACACAGCAACCGCTCGATTCGCTGCAACCACCCCGCCATAGGCGTTCTCACTCGGCGCAGATTCAATGGTTTCAAAGCGCTGCATCCCCATAATTATTGCCTGTTTGAGGTCTACCAACTGAGCATGGGCTGTCACCCTGACCTGGCTAGGCGACTGAAGAAACTCTTGCTGCAGAGCAAACCCATAGATATCGAGTCGATAGTCACCCGGCACCAAGCTCGGCAACAAGACGACATCGCGCCAGACCGCGCTCTGACTTAAGCTCCGGGCCAACAAGGGGGCAAACATATTCGCCGGTGTGTCGGCCCATTGATTCGCGGCAAAATACTCCAACTCGTACGGTCGCTTGAGGTAAACCATCCGAGTGGTTTCAAATCCGGGCTCGGCTTGAGGGGGATTCAGCTGAATAACGGGGCTATTCCCATCGGCAGCAGGCACATCCCTCAGCCCCCCCTCAAGAGTCAATTGATAGGTGTGGGTCGTTTCAGATCCGCCGCGGAATGAAATACAACCGCTCGTGATCAGCGCCAATAACACACAGCACGTCTGGACTATCCGATATGAGATCATGCCCCCTTCACTACTTTTCGTTCTCTACTCGGCTCATTCTCCCGGCCCTCGCGATGGGGTCTTTCGCCCAAACACCAGTGAACTTGGCTCTCGCTCCAACTCCCGCGCCACGCGCGTTAATGTATTGGTAAGCTGTCTCAGCTCCGTCACCAATTGCCCAGCTTCTGGCAGAGTCCGTTTGGTGAATTGCTGCAACTCTGGGCGGGATTCATTGACAACCGCCCCCACGCTTTTCGTGGTCTTCGCAAGCTCCTCGGTCGCCACATCCAGAGCACTCACGCTCCTGTTGATCCCCGTGAGTATGGAAGGAACCTGTGCGTTCAAGGACGCCGTCAGCTTGGATAAATTCTCCGCACTTTTAGCTGCACCGTTCAGACTTTGCTCAATCTGAACCTTATGGCTGGCAATGGTCTGGGCCACGTCCGCGAGATCTTTGATGGTCTTCGTCAGTAGGGTGCGATTGTCCTCATCCAGCACCTTCGCCACCCCTTTGGCCGCCAGATCAAGATCGGCCAGCAGCTGAGCCAGCCCCTCTTCCGAGAGTAAACGAGAGGCCGTCTTATCCAAGCGGGAAAAGAAAGAGGGACCCGTCGTGATCACTGGATAGGTCTGTCCCGCTTGAGCCTGTAACGAAGGAGCCTCTCGGCTCCCTCCGGTCAAATTGATCGTAGCAAGACCGGTCAACCCCTGAGTTTCAAGCACGGCAATGGTATCGGTCTTCACCGGTGTGCCCCGCACAATGTCCAGGGTCAACAGGACTTCCTCCGGATTGTCAGGACGTAAGGTGATGGCCTTCACCCGCCCCACATCGACTCCACGATATTTCACGCTGGAATCGACACTGAGCCCTGCCACTGATTCCGTCATGTAGGCCTCGTATCGATCGTATGAGCCACGGTAATCGCTCTTCCCCAGCCAGAGAATGCCCGAAAGGATGGCCGCACTGAGCAACGCCACGAACGAGCCGACGACGATGTAGTTGACCTTGGGTTCCATCTGCTATGCGTTCAGTCGTTTATCTTTCACGAAGGCCCACGTGCTCTGCGTTGACACTACACTCCATCTGTCGCTCCCACAATGAAAAACTTCGTAGAACAATGCCTCATACATGACGGCTATGGCCGTTCTGTGCCGCCTGCTCGCGTGCGGAGCGTCCACGAGGACCATGGAAGTAATCTCGGACAATCGGGTCATCGGACCGAGCCAATTCTTGCATCGTGCCGATCCCCAGTACCGTTCCACGACCGAGCACCGCCACACGAGTCGCGATCCCCCACAAGGAGTCGAGGTCATGCGTCACCATCACCACAGTCAGTCCCAGGAGGCGCTTGAGTGAGAGCACGAGCTCATCAAAGGCGGTAGCTACAATCGGGTCAAGCCCGGCCGTCGGCTCATCCAGAAAGAGCAACTCCGGATCCATGACGATCGCACGTGCGAGCGCGGCTCGCCTTCGCATCCCCCCACTGAGTTCGTTCGGATACTTCCCGGCACTGTCCGGCGGCAACTCCACCATCGAGATCTTGGCTGCGACAATATCGCGAATCAGACCAGCACTCAGTGTCGTATGCTCTCGCAACGGCACCGCGACGTTTTCAGCCAACGTGAGTGAACTGAACAGACCTCCCTGTTGAAACATGACTCCGAATCGGCGGTGGACAGGATGGCCGTCGCCCATCTCCAGTTTTCGGCTATCGAGTCCGAACAACCGTATCGTTCCGGATGAAGGTGTAATCAGCCCGATAATTTCGCGCAACAATGTCGTCTTTCCGCAGCCATTGCCTCCGGCGATCGCAAAGATTTCTCCTCGCCTGATGGAGAGACTGATGTCCGCATGGACCACGGCCTGTCCGAACTTTGTCGTGACATGACTGACGTCAATCACCGGCGTCTCAATATCCACGGCAGACGTCTTCACGAGCGCTTCCCCATCCCATCCTGAAAGAGGTCGCTGTTCCATGCACAAACCGATTGTTACTGAGCCTCGATGGCATCTTCAACATTCAGAGGCATCGTGCTAGAGATCCCACCAATTCAGCAGAATGCTACAGATCGCATCGAACACAATGACGAGAAAAATCCCCTGCACAACACTGATCGTCGTATGACGGCCAACATCGTCGACTCCGCCCCTGATCTGAAATCCTTGATAACAGCCCACCAACGCGATGAGTGCGGCGAAAAACGGAGCCTTCCCCAGTCCGATCAAGAAGTGTCGTACTGGAACGGCTTCCTCAAACCGAGCGATAAACTCAACGAAACTCACGTTGAGCTCCCCCAAGGCAATGAGCATCCCACCGAACACACCCACAACATCCGCATACACCGTCAAGAGCGGAAGGGCGATCACCAAGGCCAGCGCTCTTGGTAAGACAAGAAGATTCATAGGGGAGATCCCCAATGTCCGCACTGCGTCCAATTCTTCCGTAACTTTCATGGTGCCGATCTCAGCAGCATAGGCTGACCCTGATCGGCCGGCAATCAAGATGGCCACGATCAACGGTGCAATCTCGCGCAGCAGCGAGATACCGACCAGATCCACGATAAAAATGTTCGTACCGAACTTCCTAAGCTGCTCTGCCCCTTGATAGGCGATTACGATACCCACCAGGAACGTGAGGAGCCCGGTGATCGGTAACGCTCGCACGCCGTCCAGCTCGACGAAGCGTAGGAGGGCTCGCCACCGAATCAAGCGTGGATGCGCCAACGCTCGGCCGAAGGCAATGGTACTTTCTCCGATGAATGCCAGTGCACGGGAGCTGGCTGCCTGCCGAGACTGCATCACGCGCGTCAGACGCTCTACCCAGCTCGTACCGAAGGCCACCGCCTTTTGCTCAACACAAGGCGACGGCGTGTGGACTTTCTGAAGGAGATCCGCGAACTCTGGTCGCAACCCTTGGGGGATATTCTCCCGATCGTTGCGGGTAATGCTCCTGAGGCAGCGGTGCAGTAACAGCGCGCCTCCGGTATCCATGGCCGTCACATCTACGGTGTCGAACTGGACATCGGATGCGTCGGGCCACCGAAGGGTTTGTATCTGCCGTTCCAGTTGAACCAGGTTCGGGAGCGTCCAGGCCCCTCGGCAATAAATCACATGCTTATCAATGGAGATGCCTGCCTGTGATTTCACCAGCATTGCTCAGTTATTCAACCTGACCGTTCCCATGCCGGGGAAGACCTCCACCATGATCATCGCCCACGCCCACAAGCATGTCGCCGTACTCCGGTCACGCCACCTCCATGATGGCTTTCAGCTCTGCCCCTGTAATGACCTCACGCTCCAACAACAGCGTAGCCCCCTGTTGCAGCACGGTTTTCTTGGCTTCGAGCAATCGCCGTACACGTCCGTACTGCTCATCGACGATCCGGCGCACTTCACAATCGATTTCACGGGCGGTCTCTTCGGAGTAGTCACCTTTCTCAGATGCGACTGGAAGCTGGAGGAACTGTGGTTGTCGTTCTCGTTCCAGCGTGATGGTACCCAGTTTTTCACTCATGCCGTAGGCCTTTACCATGCTCTTGGCGATGTCCGTGGCTTTCACGAGATCGTTCTGCGCTCCCGTCGAGGCCTCGCCGAAAATTGTTTCCTCGGCAATCCGCCCACCGAGCAACACCGCCACTTTATTCTCCAATTCCGATTTCGTCATCAGAAACCGATCTTCTGTCGGAAGCTGCAACGTATACCCGAGTGCCGCAACCCCCCGAGGAATAATGGAAATCTTCTGCACCTGGTCGGAGCCCGGGATGGAAAGGGCCACCAGCGCATGGCCGGTTTCATGAAACGCGACCCGTTCTTTCTCCATCTTATTCAGGACGCGATTCTTCTTTTCCAATCCCGCGATCACACGCTCAACCGCTTCCTGTAATTCCGAGAGATTGACTTGATCTTTACCCCGGCGAACCGCCAGCAGCGCCGCTTCGTTGATCACGTTCGCCAGGTCAGCTCCGGAGAAGCCCGGCGTCATGGCCGCAATCTGTTCTAAATCCGCCTCCTGACTCACGGCCACCTTCTTGGCATGTACGCGGAGCACGTCGAGTCGCCCCTTTTTATCAGGACGATCCACGGTGACATGACGATCAAACCTCCCCGCACGCAGCAGTGCGGAATCAAGAATTTCCGGACGGTTGGTCGCGGCCATGAGAATCACGCCGACGCGGGGGTCGAACCCATCCATTTCGACCAACAACTGGTTGAGCGTTTGCTCCCGCTCTTCATGTGCCATGGGTCCCACACCTCGGGCCTTGCCAAGGGCGTCCAACTCATCAATGAAGATGATGCAGGGCGCTTTGCCCTTGGCCTGCTCGAACAGATCCCGCACCCTCGCGGCGCCCACCCCCACGAACATCTCGACAAACTCCGACCCGCTGATACTGAAAAACGGCACTCCGGCTTCGCCGGCCACCGCACGAGCCAGCAAGGTCTTGCCGGTACCTGGCGGGCCGACGAGGAGGATCCCCTTGGGAATCTTGCCGCCGAGCTTAGTAAACTTCTCCGGCGTCTTGAGAAACTCGATCACTTCGCGCAGTTCGTCTTTGGCCTCGTCCACACCGGCAACGTCTGCGAACGTCACCTTGATGTCCTTTTCCATGTAGATCTTGGCCTTCGACTGGCCGACCTGCATGAAACCACCCTGGGCCTGTCCGAATCGCTTAAGGATGAAGAACCAAATCCCAACGAATAGGGCGACCGGGACCACCCACGACAGCACATCACGCCAAAACGTGGATTCGATCACCCCGGTAAAGGTGACCCCGTGCTGGTTCAGCTCGCGGACCAAGTCCGGATCCTCGACACGCACCGTCGCAAAGGCTTTCTGTTCCTTGGACTCACCCTCGGGTTTCAGCTTTCCCATCAGCATGTGGCTGGCCACCGAGACCTCTGCAATCTTGCCGTCTGCCACCAATTTCTTAAATTCGCTGTAGGGAAGTTCCTCGACCTTGTTGAGTGCGTGGATGAGATCATGCACAAGCACCACGGCCATGATGGCCAACAGCACATACCAGATAGAGAATGAGACTTTATTGTTCATTGTACCGCTCCACTCCAGATACAGACCCTGACCTGCACCGGACTAAAACGTGAAATACGCCCCAACACCGATCGACTCGATCTTTTGATTGTAAAATTGCCCATACGGATTATGGCCGTGGAAATAGGTCGCCAAGATTCGGAAACGCCGACGAGACCCCGTGCGAGACCATTCGAATCCGCCGACCACGTTGGTGTTGATGATCCAACCCAATTCCTCATGCGATTTAAAATCTCCCGATACCATGGGAGTCACGACCAAGTGCTTGAGGAACGGCTCCAAGATTCTGGTCCGCATCGCCGGCGCCCGCGCTTCGAATCCCCATTGAACTCGAGTGCGATCGATCGTCGATGGCTCACGGTGGACGAGCACCGCCGCGCCTCCATACAGGCGAAGCCATCGGTAGTCGTAGGACAGAATCCCTTCAGCCTCCTCCAAGATGAAACTCGACGGCTTGATTTCCGGATGACTGCCCAAAAATTCGTCGCCCAGATGGCTGCTCTGGTGATAATAGCGAAGCCTCGCCGACCAATTTCCCGAACGCCAGGAGAGCGGGAGTCCCACATTGAAATCCGTGTTGATCAATGCCGCGTTCTTTTCGTCCAGGTTGAACTGCGCAAAGACTCCGGTGAGCAACCCCACTTGCCACCCGTCACAACCCTTCCGCTTCGTGTAGATTCCGAAGTTCTCTCCGATAGCCACAGATCCCAGACTAAAGGAGGAATTCTCAGCCCGCAACCGCGACTGCTGCCAGATGGCAAAGAACTGCGGTTGCTTAGGGTCCGCGATCAAGGGGCGAAAGACATCGTCGGAGGGAAAAGCCTCGCTCGTCTCCCCCTCGTCATGATGATCATACCGACAATCGATGACAGTTGGTACCTTGGCCTCCTCCGGATTCTTTGGCTCGGGCTCCTCCGCATAGGCGTACCCGACCAGCAAGAGCAGCACCCACCCCAAACCCGTGACTCGTGACGAACACGAAACCAACCGGCCCATATCGCTCTACCCTCCCATGATGACGTGATTCTGCCTGGCCGTTCAACGGCTTCCGAGGCCTATCCGATAGCATATTTATACGGCAATTTCACATATTTTTGATGCAAGCGGAGGTGGAGGATCGCACAGGGAATAACGGCGGGAAGCGGTGAAAACCATTCACAGTGTTTGAATAACACTCGGCCAGGATACAGCTTGGACTCCAGGCATAATCGCAGTGGTTGTGGTTGCCGTACTTGATAGCTGGTGAACCAAAGACATCTCGATGACACCACCCTGTAGTCGTTTCTTCTTCAGCGCGTTCCCCAACCGCTGCATAGGCCAGGCCATCGTTGGTGTTGCGGTTCGCGCCGCCTTGCGCTCCACCAACGAAATCCCCCCGCGTCGGCCTGGAACAAGGAATTCGACTTCGAGACCGTGCTCATCACGGAAGTAATAGATCTCCGGGCGGCGAGCGCTATTGATTTGGGCTTTGACGATTTCTGCATCGATGAAGCCTTCAAAGAGCGGACCCAGAAATGGCGATCGTGCCACATCGCGCGCGGAGTCCATACCCAGAAGATGACAGGCCAAACCCGAATCGGCCACGTAGACCTTGGGCGACTTGATCAAACGCGTGTCCACATTATCATAGAATGGTGGCACGAGAAGAATCTGTGCGGTGGTCTCCAGGGCGTTGAGCCACTACGTCACCGTCGGCACGCTCACCTGCAGTGGTGCAGCTAAGTCCGTGTTATTCAGGACCTGCCCGTGACGGTTGGCCACTAGTGCCAGGAGTCATCGAAAGGTGGAGAGATCTTTCACCGCCGTGACGGCCCGAACATCTCGCTCTAAATAGGTTTGCACATAAGAATTAAACCATTTGCCCTGCGGATCCCGGACGTGCCACAGCCTCAGGGTATCCCCCTCAAGAAGAGACTCACCTTTGGGCTCTCCTCTGTCGAGAGTGGGCGCAGCTGCAACACAGCCGACCGGCCATGGATTCTGTCACCCCCTGCATCAGCGGAGCCTCCTGAGCCCCTGTGAGGAGCCATTGGCCGGTTCGACAAGGCTGTGGATCGATACGAGCGCGCACCAAGCCGAAGATCTCCGGTACTTTCTGCGCTTCGTCCAAAATGACGGGCGTCTTGATGGCATCGAGGAACCCATGAGGATCGGCTCGTAATCGAGCCACGACGTTCGGATCCTTCAGCAAGAAGTGCCAGGCCTTGGGAAAGGCATGGCGCAAGAG
>JAEURV010000062.1 GCA_016788465.1 Nitrospira sp.
CCCGCACCATTGATAAACTGCACCGTTGCCTCCAGCTGTGCGGGGTTCGTTCGGTCTAAACTAAGCTCCAAGTCATGAGGACGCACAAACGTCACCTCGTGCTCATCGGAGAGACTCTCCACCTCCGACGAAGCGATATGGTGCTCTGCCTTCCCAACGCGACCATGTGACACACGACCGTGGAAGACGTTCACATCGCCGAGGAATTGGTACACAAACGGCGTCGCTGGATTTTCATAGACCTCATCCGGCGTGCCGATCTGCTCGATATTGCCCTGATGCATCACCACAACCCGATCGGCGACTTCCAACGCCTCCTCCTGATCATGCGTGACGAGAATTCCGGTGATATGCAACTCGTCATGGAGCCGACGCAACCAACGACGCAACTCTTTCCGGACCTTGGCATCGAGGGCTCCGAACGGCTCATCCAACAGCAAGAGTTTTGGTTCTACGGCCAATGCACGGGCCAAGGCGACACGCTGTCGTTGCCCTCCCGACAGTTGGCTCGGATACCGGTCGGCCATGGCCTGCAGCTGGACCAGTGTGAGCAACTCCCTGACCTTCTCCTGTATGCGTGTGGCCGAGGGTCGCTGCGCCCGAGGCTTCACCGTGAGTCCAAACGCCACATTGTCCGCCACGGTCATGTGCCGGAACAACGCGTAGTGTTGAAACACAAACCCGACCTGGCGTTCCGTGATCCGCTGATCAGTCACCTCCGTACCATGCAGAAAGATACGCCCTTGATCAGGGCGTTCCAGTCCAGCCAAAATTCTCAACAAGGTTGTCTTGCCGCAACCAGAGGGACCAAGCAGCGCGATTAGTTCCCCCGACTGCACATGAAGGTTGACGTCGTTGAGCACCGTAAAGGTCCCGAATCGTTTGGTGACATGATCGACTTGAATGCTCATGTTGAACTCCCAGATTGAATCAATTCTCACACGTCGTTACCTTTAAATTTTCCGCCGATCGTGAGAGGCCGTTTTTCGTTCGATCACGGTTTTGGCGATCAGCGTCACAATGGCTAACAGAGTCAACAGCGACGCCACCGCAAACGCCGCGACCGCGTTGTACTCGTTGTAGAGAATTTCCACGTGCAACGGCATCGTATTCGTCAGCCCTCGGATATGGCCGGAGACCACTGACACCGCACCGAACTCACCCATCGCCCGCGCATTGCACAAGATGACTCCATAGAGGAGGCTCCACTTGATATTCGGCAGCGTGACACGGGTGAACATCTGCCAGCCCGAGGCCCCCAGGGTGAGCGCTGCTTCCTCTTCCTCTCGCCCTTGCGATTGCATCAGTGGAATCAGTTCGCGTGCCACAAACGGCACCGTCACAAAGATCGTAGCGAGCACGATACCCGGCAAGGCAAAAATGATCTTGATGTCATGCTCCAACAGCCATGGCCCCAACCAGCCTTGGGCCCCGAAGAGCAGCACGTAAATTAAACCGGAGATGACCGGTGAGACAGCCAAGGGAATATCGATCAAGGAAATGAGAATTTGCTTACCGACGAAATCGAATTTTGCGATAGCCCAAGCCGCAGCCACCCCAAACAGGGCATTGAGCGGCACGGCGATGGCCGCCACCAGAAGCGTCAATCGGATGGCAGCGAGCGCATCATCGTCAGCAAAGGAACTGAGATAGGCGGCCAGTCCGTGCTTCAAAGCTTCGGCAAAAATGGCCATCAGTGGAATAAGAAGAAAGAGTGTGAGAAACAAAGACGCTGCGCCGATCAACAGTCGACGGACAAGCGCACTCTCTGTCGTGATCGAGTCTTTCCATTGCAAGCTCTTATCGGCGGTGGTCGTGCTGCTGAACAAACTCATTTCTTCCTCTTTCTACTGATTCATGTGGCGAGCGCTGCTCCACCATTGAAGGAAATTGATTATCAAGGCTAGAACAAACGAGACCACCAACATGACCACGCCCAGGGCAGTAGCACCCGCATAGTCATACTGTTCCAATTTGGTCATGATGAGGAGCGGAGTGATCTCCGATTTCATCGGCATATTGCCTGCGATGAAGATCACGGACCCATATTCCCCGACGGCACGGGCGAAGGCCATGGCAATGCCCGTGAGGAGGGCCGGCCACAGTTCCGGTACGACCACCGCCCAAAACGTTTGCCATCGATTGGCCCCTAGGGTAGTCGCAGCCTCTTCAACCTCTCGATCCAAGTCTTGGAGTACCGGCTGCACTGTACGGACCACGAACGGCAACCCGATGAACGTCAACGCGACCAGCACGCCCATGGGAGTGAAGGCAACCTTGATGCCCAAGGGTTCAAGATACTGTCCGATCCATCCATTCGGGGAATAGATCGCGGCCAGCGTAATACCAGCCACGGCGGTCGGGAGCGCAAATGGAAGATCCACGAGGGCATCAACAACGGAACGGCCCGGGAAATGGTACCGAACCAGGACCCACGCGATGATTGACCCAAAAACTCCATTGATGAGGGCTCCAACCAGCGAAGCACCAAACGTCAGTTTGTAGGAGGCAACCGCTCGAAGATCGGTGATGACATTCCAAAACTGGTCCCACGACAATCCACTGGTCTTCACAAAGAGTCCACTGAGTGGAATCAATACGATGAGACAAAAATAGAAGAGCGTAAACCCTAGAGCCAGGCTAAATCCCGGGAGGACGCTGGGCTGTTTCAAGATGATATTCATACGAGTCCTATCCTTGCCGGACGATGAAGCATCGCCAGATCTATGAAGCCGTCTTCATACTCACGATTCGACGATCGATGAGGTTCCTTCCATCTAAGTATCGCTCTTCCTGTACCTGGTACCGCA
>JAEURV010000068.1 GCA_016788465.1 Nitrospira sp.
GGCTGCTACGGGCGGAGCCGCACCGGACGGCATGACACCATCGGAGCAGATTTTGACAATTAACCGAGAACTGGATGTCCACTGCGAAAGGTACAACAGGTGCTGGAAAGATGACGTTCTACCGGCATTACGGGAAGCAAGTATCCGGATTCTCCATTATACGGAGTTGACGCAGACGGAGAGAGAAGCGATCCAACAATACTTTCAACGTGAGATCTCTCCCGTGCTGACTCCTCTGGCATTCGATCCGACTCATCCGTTCCCGCATATCTCAAACCTGAGTTTCAATCTGGCGGTGTTGGTCAAACACCCGGAACGAGGTGATTGCTTCGCCCGCGTCAAAGTGCCGGATATTTTCCCTCGACTCGTACCTATCCCCACGCATGAAGATGTCGCCTTGCAACAGATGGGGTTGAGTAAGACAGGGAAGACGCAACGATTCGTGTGGCTGGATGAAGTCATCGCAAATAATCTGGACGATCTGTTTCCCGGCCTGGAAGTGATTGCCTCCTACCCGTTCCGTGTGACGAGAGATGCGGAAGTCGCCATCGAGGAAGATGAGGCCTCGGATCTCATCGAAGCCATGGAGGAGCAGCTCGATCAACGGGACTTTACATCGGCAGTTCGATTGGAATTGGATGCCTCGACGCCTGATCATATCCGCGATATCTTGACCCGCAACCTTCAGCTGCCCCCATACCTGGTCTATACCTTCAATAGTCCGATCGGCATGGCCGGTATTCGTGAACTGTACGCACTTGAGCGGCCTGATTTGAAGGATGCTCCGTTTATGCCGTCTGTTCCATCCTGTGTGAGCAAGTCGACCAGTCTCTTGGCTGCGATCCGTGAGAGAGATATCCTCCTGTATCATCCCTACGACAGCTTTATGCCGGTCGTGGAGTTTCTGCGGGAAGCGGCACACGATCCGGATGTCCTGGCCATCAAACAGACACTCTATCGCGTCAACCCGAAATCACCCATCATCGACGCGCTGCTGGAAGCCCGTGTCAACGGCAAGCAAGTTGCGGTGCTGGTCGAGCTCAAGGCTCGATTCGACGAGGAAAATAATATCGAATGGGCCCGTAAACTTGAAGATGAAGGGGTGCACGTCGTGTACGGCATACGAGGCCTCAAGACGCATGCAAAGGTGTGCCTCATCGTACGTCGAGAACCGGAAGGGATCCGGCGCTACGTCCATCTTGGCACAGGAAACTATAACGTGATCACCAGTCGCATCTATACCGATGCGAGCTACTTCACCTGCGATGAAGCCATCTGCAGCGACGTATCGGATCTCTTCAACTCCCTGACCGGATACTCCCGCAAGAATTCCTACTCCAAACTGCTCGTGGCACCGACGATGTTACGGCAACAGATACTGGCTCGGATCGAGCGTGAGACCTGTCGCCACCGCCAACACGGCGACGGGTATATCGCGTTCAAGATGAATGCATTGGTTGATACGCAGTGTATCCAGGCGCTCTACGACGCGTCGCAAGCCGGTGTCAGGATTGATCTTCACGTGCGAGGTATTTGTTGCCTTCGGCCGGGCCTCCCGGGGATCAGTGAGACCATTACCGTGACGTCGGTAGTCGGACGGTTTCTGGAACACGCACGAATCTATTATTTTCACCACGGTGGCCAGAAGGAAGTGTTGATGGGGAGCGCGGATCTGATGCCTCGCAACCTGGACCATAGAGTGGAAGTCATTTTCCCTGTGGAGGATCCTCAGTGGCGCGAAGCCATCATCAGTGAGATTCTCGCTGTCGGGCTACGGGACAATGTGCAAGCCAGAAGGTTGCTTCCTGACGGGACGTATGAGCGTAAGCAACCGACAGAGGGTGAAGCGGTTGTGAATTCTCAGGACTGGCTGTTGACTCACTGGAAGTCCCGGTCTTGATGGATGGTGCATAGGACGAGGTGGACATGACCATTGATCTTGAAGAACAATCCGTGGGTTCACGGCGACTGACGGAACAGTCACCTCCATCTGAGGCACGTGTTGAAAGTAGCTCTCTTTCTTCACCCCATAATCCCACAGTCAGACATTTTCGACAGATTGTGCTTTGGCCTCTTCAGTTAATGCCGGTTCAACACGACGAGCCGGTCCAAAAACACTGTGACTACATTCAAGCCCACGGCCTCACCAGTCTCTGGCGAGAGGTCGAGGATGAGTTTACCGGGGACCCCGCTCTGTTTCAGGAGCGGCACTACAGTGAGTTCATCACATTTCTCCCGTCTGTTCAGCGCTTTTTATACGGCGAGGGCACAGGTCGTGGAACGGGCGTCAATCAGGAGTCACCCATTCGTGTCTTTCGCCGCAGCGATGTTGCACAGGTAAGGATGACCTACGCCGACCCTGGAGTTGCTCCGGTCATCTTTGATGTGGCGCACATTGATCTGTATTTTTTCTACGACATTGACCTTGTGATTCTGGCCATGGAGATCTATGCCGACGATCTCCCTCTGAGTTGCGTAAAAGACACCATGCTTCGCTTTCCCAGGGGATATCCCACCTACTGGGAACCAGAAGGACAGGGCGGTCATTGCCTGAAAAAGGCCGAGTGGCTCGCCAAGGACGGTACCGTGCTGTCGTCTTCCGACTACGAAGACAAAAGCAAGTACTTGTCCTTTGTTTGCCGGTACCGAGCACCCTGTATTGCGTCACACTGGGAATTTTTACTCGAGCCGTTAGTCCTTCATCATTCAGCAAAACCCGGCCTCATCCGCTATCGGCAGATCGAATCACATCTCCTGCCGTTTATGGCCTACCTCACGCTCGACAACCCGGCTGCGTTGACCCGTGCCGATTTCATACGGTTAGGGTTAGCCGCCCCTCCTGACCCATCAGACGCGCTCCCCTACTCTGAGGGGCACCTGCGCGACTTTGAACATCGGTTTTTCTATGATCGCTACTGGACAGAGAAAGATCCCGGTCGTCCTGGAACCCGCTTTATTTGTAGTGGACGTGTGTTTACGGAGGTGAGCGATTGTAGTAACCGCTTTCTGGCCACTCGAAAAACAGGCCTGGAACAATTTCGGCATGAGTATTTTGTACTTTTCTTGATCGCCCATTTTCATAAAGCTGCCATGCTGATGCTGTCGGATCGGCTCGTCGATGCGCTGAACCGGTTGGAGCCAGGCAACCTAGAATCCGTCAGGCACTTCCGAAACGTTATCCGGCAAATCCTCGGCGTGTTCCTTCGTTTCACCCATCGCTATTGGTTTCAGGAAGTCTCGGAGCATACCCAGGTGAAGGAACTATTCCGCCTGACGAATAGGCATTTGGGAACGGCCAAGTTATACACGGAGGTCCGCGAGGCCATTGAGGATATGAGTCAGTATTTAGACAGCGATGTCCTGCGGCAGCAGGGAGAGACGATGGTACGCCTGACTGTCGTGACCACGGTTGGATTGATCGGCATGGCAACGACGGGCTTTCTCGGTATGAATTTAATCGCCGAGGCCGATGCTCCATTCATCACGAAGTTCGGCATTTTTCTGTCGGTTCTCCTGCCGACGACGGCCGTAACTATCTACACAGTATTGAAATCTCGTCGGTTGTCAGAATTTCTCGAGAAAGTCTCGGACGAACGCGCCTTGGTAAGCGCTAAGTTTGTCGCGTTTCTTGACGTGTGGAGGACTAAACTTGATCGATTGCCTTAAGGTAGTCACTTCATAAGACGAATCAGATCATGCGAAAGGCAAGGCTGCCGACCTCCGGAACGGAGATAAGGCTCATAAGTCGAACTATGCCAGTTCTTCTCCTCAGTGGGTACGGACTGGACCCATTGACACTGCAATTGAAAGAGCGATCAGCGCGATGATGATCCACTCAAGCACCTCCATCCGCCTCGTTCCGGCTCGATCCGACATCTTGCCGTAGATGCTCTCCAACGTCTGGAGCTTGCGGAGGATACTAGCATCCCACTCCTCCAGGTGAAAACGTTGTGAGACGAGTCGATACACCCGCGCGAGATACTGATCACCCAACAACTTCAAGGTATTGGTGACGCGCTCGAAGATCAGCGCGCTATCGACCTGCAGCTGCGCGATATGAGTGACATCCTTTTCGTATGAGCCGGGCATGGACAGGAGACGCGGCTTTCTGGACAAGGCTTCGTAGCCCTCATCCAACGCACGATCGAGCTGTTCATCCAGGATACGCATCTCCAGCAACTCGACGTTGGCAAATTCCAGTACGGCACGAACGTCATCCATTTCCTTGCCGAACAAGACGGCAGAATGCCAGTCGATGAAAGCGGCGTCGTCGAGACCGAACGAGATTCGGCACGACAATGCGTCGGCCACTTCCTGCTCCGAGAACGGTGTCCGTTCAGCCCGCAGAATTTGAGCCAAGTCAGACTCGTGGCTTCTCCATAAGGGACCCCCCTCTCCCGGAATGGAGGACTCGATCGCGAACATCATGTAGTCCTCCACGTCCTCTGCAATGGCCGGACGTTCAATGGCTTGGCCCAGCGCTTGGACGAGCCGTTCCACTCGGAGGCGTGATTCGGTCAGCAATCGTTCATTTTCATACAGAGACTCACTCAGGTCCAGCAGTTGTGTAAACGGGCCACTGATGGGGAAACGATACATAATCGTCACGGCGCCGAAATCGTACACCATGACCTCCACGATAGGGCTTGCCTGATAGTAACCTATGCTCAAGACGCTGCCTTCCTGAACAAGGCGTAGCGGAGCCGGCCGATACTCGAAGTATTGAGGGGCCCTCGTCCTATGCCGAAGATGGCTGCGTTCGGTGCCGGCGAGGATTCGTTGTTCCGCCTCCGTCAGGTCGATGGAGAGACCAATATCATACGCGAAGAGAGCGAAGCAGGTTCCCTTCGTAAGGGTGACATGTTCCAGCATGGTCATTTCTTGCACGCTACATTCCTGGCCACTCATGGCGACAACACAGGCTTCCTTAGACGCCATAGTTTACCAACCAAGGACGTATGCGAACATCAATGGCGCCACGATCGTGGCGTCGGACTCGATGATGAATTTCGGAGTATCCATACCGAGCTTTCCCCACGTGATCTTTTCATTCGGGACCGCTCCGGAATATGAGCCATAACTCGTTGTCGAATCGCCGATCTGACAGAAATATCCCCAAAGCGGCACCTGCTCCCTTCGAAGATCCTGGCTCAGCATCGGTACGACACAGATAGGAAAATCACCGGCAATCCCGCCTCCAATTTGAAAAAATCCGATCGAATTCTCCTCTGCTGTTTTCATATACCATTCGGCCAAATGCATCATATATTCGACACCGGATCGTACCGTGTGCACGTTCCGAATGGCTCCTGTGATGCAATGTGCCGCATACATATTACCCAATGTCGAATCTTCCCAACCCGGGACAAACAGCGGAAGATTCCGTTCTGCTGCTGCGCACATCCAACTGTCTGCCGGATCAATCTGATAGTGCTCTTTCAGCCTGCCGTTGACCAAGAGCTTGTAGAGGAACTGATGCGGAAAGGCCCTGGCACCGGCGCTATCCGCTGCCGCCCATTCGGTTGCGACCGCCGCCTCAATGCGACGCATCGCTTCCGCTTCTGGAATGCAGGTATCGGTGACTCGATTTAGATGTCGACGCAGGAGATTTTGCTCATCCTGGACCGTCAGTTCCCGATAGTGCGGGATCCGCTCGTAATGTTTCTGCGCCACGAGGTTGAACAAGTCCTCTTCCAGATTGGCGCCTGTGCAACAGATGGCATGTACCTTGTCACGTCGGATCATTTCAGCCAGCGATAGCCCCAGCTCCGCTGTGCTCATTGCGCCGGCCAACGTCACCAGCATGACACCCCCGCGATCCAGATGAGCTCTGTAGGCATGGGCCGCGTCTTTCAGCGCCGCCGCGTTGAAATGCCTGTAGTGGTGATCAATAAATTGCGAAATAGATGTCGGTTTCATATCAGCTCCTGTCTTTATGATTTTGCCGTTCAGCACTGTTGCGGTCAGGCTTTCCTAAGGATGGCAAGACGGAATAGGAGCCCAGGTATCGCCAGAGCTTGTTCCGCCCATATCATCGTGCATCAATACTCTTTTAGCACGAGCTCATTGACGCATTCAGATCGCCCTGCGTGAAAACCGTTCTGACCGGGACGCAGAACTCCCATGCAGGCGGTACGCGCTACGGTACGTCACGACGGGAAGATCGTTTGAACCTGTATCGAGCCGGAACCTAGTCCGAACAACCAGAAGCACATTGTTTAGGCAGATCTCGTTACAAATTCATTACAGAAGCGTAACCGAACAGTAAAAAGTTCTCGACTTCGTGCAGTAATCCGAAAATTGAGCCCGAAAGATATTGTGAAACACTCGTCCGCCTTGCTACAACAAGCTCCCGACGGTGCCGCGGATGAGGTATGGTTGTTGGTCTGAGTCACTACTTCGAAAGCAATCACTCAACAGTCTCCGGAATAACTTGAACAGCCCATTGGCAGACGAAAGGAAAGATGATGGTACCTACGCAGATGTTTCTCACCAGAGGAGTTGGAGTCCACAAAGAAAAGCTGACATCTTTCGAAGAAGCGTTACGCAGCGCCGGTGTGGAATACTGCAACCTGGTGAGTGTCTCGTCGATCCTCCCACCACACTGTAAAATCATTCCCAGAAAGCACGGAGAGAAGCTGCTGAAGCCAGGGGAAATTACGTTTTGCGTGATGGCCAGATCTGAAACGAATGAGCGGAACCAATTAGTTTCAGCTTCTGTTGGCGTGGCGAAGCCCACCGATCACGGCACCTACGGCTATCTCTCAGAGCATCATGCTCACGGTGAGACGGATGAAGAGACCGGTGAATATACGGAAGATCTCGCTGCACAGATGCTCGCCACGACATTAGGAGTGGAGTTTGATCCCAATGTCGCATGGAAAGAGCGCGAACAAGTCTTCAAGATGGGAGGAAAGATCGTCCAGACGCTGAATATTACCCAGTCCGCTGTGGGGAAAAAAGGCAAGTGGACGACGGTCATCGCCCTGGCAGTGTTTATCCCGCCAGAAAATGTCGTCCCTCGTCCTCGCCGATAAATATAGCGCTGCTAGCCCGAGCAGAACATCTCTTTCGTTCACGTCGATCGCAGGCGCCCCTTGTAGGAACCCTTACGTCAACTGCGTGTCAAGAAGCGCTCCGGTGTTGGTCTGTCAATCGGGAAACGACGGGTGATGGCTCCAAAGTCGTAGACCATGACTTCCACGGTTGGACCGGCCTGATCTCGACTGAGCCCCACGATGTTGCCTTCCTGAACAAGCCGTGGTGAACCGAACCAACGCTCCAACGGCTGATGACATCCGGACTGATGGCGAAGACGCCTTCGTGCCGCTCCGGTGACAGTCCGTCCTTCCGACGTCGGTCGGGTTGACGAACCGTCCGATGTCGTAGGGAAACAGGGCTCAGCAGACCCCCTTGGGGCCAGTGACATGCTCAGGCAAATCTTTCCCTTGCACATCGACAATGCATTCGTTGGACTTCTCCCTCTCGGAGAAACATGCCCAATGGCCTGAGGCTTCTGCATCCTTCCCTCCTTCTGAATCGGTCCCTTTTTACCTGATCGTTACCGTCAGTTGATTGCGTTGTAACGGACTGATGCGAGAGTGGCCAGGATTTTTCAACGAGACAGATATCTGTTGCTCTTTACCTAGAGGAGGGAGGTTTCTATGGCGATCATTGATGACGAAGGAGTCAGCAATCAGTCGGGGAATGAACATTTTCAAGACGTCTTGGACGCGCGTCTATCCCGACGTGGGCTCTTGACCGGTGGGTTGGCAACGGCGACGACTGTTGCACTGGGCGGGGTCGAGGCACTGTTAAAGGCTGTACCGGCATCTGCACAGGACATCGGCGAGACGTCAGAGGACGACTCGGCAGAAGGGCGCCTCCGCCGAGCGCCCGCGCTTGGCTTTGAGAGCGTCCCGGTTTCGTCGGCGGATGATGTCGTGGTTCCGAAAGGCTACTCGGCCGAAGTGCTGATTGCCTGGGGCGATCCGGTTTCCAACGGCCCGGCATTCAAACAGGATGCGAGCAACACGGCCGATGAACAGGCGCGCCAGTGGGGCATGCACAATGACGGGCTCGTCTATTTCCCGATCATCGGATCCCAACGCGGGCTGATCGTCCAGAACAACGAATATACCGACGACGGGCTTCTGTTCCCGGACGGGGTAAATAACTGGACCGCTGAAAAGACGAAAAAGTCTCTGAACGCCCACGGTGTGTCGATTATTGAAGTCACCAAACGCACGGGCTTTCCTTGGGACTGGCGGCGCCGACGCGGCAAGTGGGACGTCGTGAGGCCCTCTCCGTTCGCCCGACGCATCACCGGTCTGACTCCCGCTGAGATCGGCGGCCCGGCTGCCGGCGATCCCCGCTTCGTCACCAGCGAAGACCCGACCGGCCGTCGGGTGCTGGGCACGCTCAACAACTGCGCGATGGGTTTCACTCCTTGGGGCACCTATCTGGCCTGCGAGGAAAACTTCAACGGCTATTTTCGCAAGAATGGTGCGCAAACTAATCTCGAGAAGCGCTACGGCATTACGGCGTCGGGATTCGGCTATCTCTGGCATACGACAGACAAACGGTTTCGCGTCGACGAAGAACCCAATGAACCGAATCGGTTCGGCTGGGTAGTCGAAATCGATCCCTTCCGTCCGCACTCCACGCCGGTGAAACGCACGGCGCTCGGTCGCCTAAAGCACGAGGGAGCCTGGGTCCAGGAAGCACGGAACGGAAAGATCGTCGTGTACATGGGCGACGATGAACGGAACGAATATATCTACCGGTATGTGTCAAACCTGCCTTGGAGACAGGCTCGAGCCCAGGGAATCAATCCGCTCGACGATGGGATTCTCTACGCTGCGAAGTTCCATGCAGAGGGCGCCGGTGAATGGTTGCCCCTGACTCCGGACAATCCCCGCCTGGCTGGCTGGTCGCTCAACGATATTCTCATCAACACGCGAGGCGCTGCAGATGCGGCCGGGGCCACCATGATGGATCGGCCTGAATGGATCGATACCTTCCCCAAAGACCTCATGGCTATCGCGACCTTGACTAACAACAGCCGGCGCGGAACGACTCCACCCTCTGTCAATAATCCGGACGGCACTACCAGCGCCGGGTCGGCACGACCTCCGGTGGACGCGGCCAATCCCCGTGCGGTCAATAACTACGGCCATATCATCCGCTGGTACTACCGGCAGGACTGGACGGAACCAACGTTTGGCTGGGATATCTTCGCCCTCTGCGGCGATCCGGCCAATCCGGCCCACGGTTCCACGATCTTTGGCGACAAGTACGGGTCGCCGGACGGCATTTACGTGGATCGAAGCGGCCTGATCTGGATTCAAACCGATGTCTCGACTTCGACGATTAACGCCGGCGCCTATGCGGGATTCGGTAACAATCAAATGTTGGTCGCACATCCGGAAACCAGGGAGACGCGGCGCTTTCTCATCGGCCCGAATCAGTGTGAAATCACCGGGGTTTTCATGACACCGGATCGTCGGACGATGTTCGTTGGGATTCAACATCCTGGTGAACGCCCCGACGATCAACCAGGAGACCCTCTCAATCCAAAGCAATTCAGCTCCTGGCCTGACGGCCCAGATGGCGGTCGGCCTCGCTCAGCTCTGATTGTCGTGACGAAGGATGATAGTGGGAGGATGGGGAGCTAATGGATGAGCCATCCGCTCCAGTTCGAATGCGCTCGCGGGGTCGTCAGAGTATGAGACGACCCCGCACCCGCATGACGCACTATGTCGGCAACCAAGGGCTTGTGTCGCCCCTTCGTGATCCGGTTTTGATGCTGCGCCGAAGAACGTTGGTCAACGGCCTGTTCACGTATGTGGAGGAGATTCAGAATCTGGATTCCGGTTATGCTCTTCGGTTTCGCCGATCACATGATCAGGACGATCTGGAAGCACTGATCGGAATTATTGCCGACTATATCATCTTCGAAAGTCAGAATGCTCCGGAACTCACGTTCGAAATTGTCGAAGAGTCGCACGACAAGAGTTTTTGGTTACAGGTGTGGGGCCTGCGCCCTGAATGTCCAAATGCCACATCGACCTCTATCCGCTCCGATTCCACCTTGTCTTCTTTGGCATAGAATCCAGCATGGCGAAGCCGCCCTGAGTCGGCTGTCCACTATTGATTACTGCGAGTCTCCTCTCCAGGGGTTGGCAACTCTCATAGATCGACGTTCGCAGAGATCCGAGCCGCGCAGGACGGCTGCGTTGCCGATTCATGAGAGTCACATGATCGACCTCATCCCCACAGCTAAGACATCGCATCGCGAAGAATCATGCCCTACCGTCACGAATGATTTTCAGTACGTCCATGCTCGTACAGCATGCACATTGCAGAGCTTCTTCCTGCATCGAGAGTGGAACTTTCATGTGAGTCGCGCTTACCCCTTCTCTTGAAAGAAGGGGTAAGCGTGGAGGAGCCAGGCACTAGCTTGGGAGGGCAGGTCGGCTCCTCCGCGAGGTCATACGTTCCGAAGTCAATGTCCCTGGTGATTACGCTCCATACGTGCCAGACATGATACGCAAAAGAGCGCATCCGGTTGAACCGTCAACCGAGCATAAGGAATCGCCTTGCGACACTGCCGACAGCATCCATAGCTCTTGGTATTCGTCAATTATAGGGCACGCTTGATCCGGTTGAGCCTGGCGACCATTCTCGCCTTTACCTGTAGGGCTAGATCCTGCTCGAAATCGTTTGAGGCCTGGTCGGCAGGATCTGCATAACAGACTCGTTCGGACGGTGGAATAAGCGAGAAGTCCCACTCAGTCAACAGTGAAATGCGTTGTCGGATGAGTTCCTCTCTTAAACGTAAACGCTTGGTCATGTGGCTCACTCCCGTGAGCGCGGATGGTTCGCCGTTTGCGCTCACTTGACCCTTATTTTGGTTGTGCAGTAGGGGCATCCCAATATCTCTTGATGCCAGTGATACAGCATGGGTGGCAACGTCTGGTTACAGAAGAATTACATGTATGTAAAAAAGGTTGAAGAGGTCTCCCAGAGACAGGTTCTTGGTTGATTAATCAATTTGCCTTGATGTAATAAGAAACCGTGACAGCGGCCCGGACGAAAACAAGGGAGCAGGTGACACATCGCTCTCATGTGATGTCTGGTGAGATACGAAGGAGAACTCTACGGCAACGTTGAAACGACCAGCAGCGGAAGAGCTGTACTGCCCGGTCACATTGTTGAATCACCTGAGGAGATTACAATGGCCATCGCAATGGCATCACATTCATCGGCTGAATCGCACGAGAAGCGGCTGAACTTGTTTGAACGATACCTCACGCTATGGGTGGCACTGTGCATGATCGGGGGAGTGCTGCTGGGACAATCAGCGCCCGGCATGGTTCAATGGTTACGGAACTGGGAATTCGGTGAAGGCAGCCACGTGAATAGTGCTATCGCCTTGTTGATCTGGCTTATGATTATCCCCATGATGATGAAAATCGATGTAGCCTCCATCCGCAATGTGGGGAAGCGGCCGACAGGATTGCTGATAACCCTCTTTGTGAACTGGATCGTTAAGCCTCTTTCGATGGCCTTCATCGCCTGGGTGTTTTTCCGGCTCGTATACTCCGCCTGGCTTACTCCAAGTGAAGCGGATCATTACATAGCCGGAGCCATTATTTTGGCGGCGGCACCCTGTACCGCCATGGTCTTCGTCTGGAGCTATTTGACCGACGGGGATCCAGCCTACACGCTGGTGCAAGTGTCAGTAAATGATCTCATCATGCTGGCTCTCTTTGCTCCCATCGTTGGGCTTCTTGTTACTGGTGCTTCCACATTGACGATCCCCCTATCGGTCCTGTTCTATTCCGTTCTAACGTTTATCGTCATTCCGCTTGTGATCGGTGTGGTCCTGCGCAATTGGTTCATCGCGCAATGGGGCCAAGCCTGGTTCGAAAACCGGTTGCTCCCGAGGTTTGCCCCTGTCACCGTTTTCGCCTTGCTCGCCATGTTAGTCTTGCTCTTTGCATTTCAGGCCGACAATCTTACCGGAAAGACGTGGCATGTGGCGCTCATCGCCGTCCCCATTCTGATCCAAGTCTATTTCAATGCGTCATTGGCCTATGGTTTGATGAAATGGTTCAAGGTTCCACATTCAGTCGCAGCTCCGGGGGCACTCATCGGTGCAAGTAATTTCTTTGAGTTGGCGGTCGCGACCGCCATTGCCTTGTTTGGGCCGGAGTCGGGTGCCGCGCTCGCCACCGTGGTTGGGGTACTGGTCGAGGTGCCGGTCATGCTTTCCGTCTGTGCGTTCTGTAACCGAACACGTACTTGGTTTCCGACGGAGCAACCGGCGTGAAACCTGTCGTCCTCTTCCTCTGCACGGGCAACTCTTGCCGCAGTCAGATGGCGGAGGGATGGCTTCGCCACTTAGCGGAAGATAGGTTTGAGGTTCTGAGCGCGGGAACTAACCCGGTCGGGGTAAACCCGCAAGCCATTGAGGTGATGCAGGAGGTGGGAGTCGATATTTCTCACCAGTACTCAAAGCATGTTGCAGAATTTCAGGGACGACGGCTTCACTATGTCATTACGGTGTGCGATCACGCCAACGCTTCATGCCCGACGGAACCGCAAGGTGACGTCAGATTGCATTGGAGTTTTGATGACCCTGCCCATGCGCAAGGTTCCATTCTTGAACGCCTACAGGTTTTCCGGCGAGTACGGGATGAGATTGGTCAGCAAATCCAAGAGTGGTTGCGGGCCGCCGATCGATTGCCGGCCCCCGGCCCTACATCTTTGCCTCAGCGTTCAGGATTGCAGAAGACATAAAAGTCGACGCAGAGACGACTGGCTCGAAATATCGTTGCCGCCAATACAGGCGATGACGTCAGCACGCCGGGGATTTGTCCAATAACTTGTACCCAAGTGTCTTGATCGAGACGATGGCGTCATTGAGCAGCGGCACCTTCACTTTCAACCGGCGGATATGGACGTCGACGGTTCGCGTCGTCCCATAGTAGTCATATCCCCACACCTCATTGAGAAGCACCTCTCGCGTCATGACTCGCCCTGGATGACGCAACAGATATTCCAACAGTCCGAACTCCTTTGCCGTGAGCAACACTTCCGTCCCGTGTACCCTCACTTCGTGTCGAGTGAGATCAAGCGTGAGCGGGCCATAGGTTCCGGAGGTTGGCTTTTGATCGGTGCTCTGTTCCAACCGGCGGAAGAGTGATTTGATCCGTGCGACGAGGGTCTTCGGGCTGAACGGCTTCGTCACATAATCATCGGCGCCCAGCTCGAGCCCAACGATCGTATCAGACTCTCCGGCTTTGGCCGTCAGCATGATGATCGGCAACATCGCCGTATTGGGGGCAGCACGCAGCCGTTTACACACCTCAAGACCATCTAGTTCAGGGAGCATGAGATCGAGGACGACCAGATCTGGTTTGTCCTCTTTGACCTTCTTGATCGCCTCCACCCCATTCAGCGCCGTATTCGTTCGAAATCCTTCTTTCTCCAAGTAGTGCGTGACGAGCTGTGCAATCTCAGGCTCGTCTTCAACAACCAGGATTTTCTTGTTCGCGATGCTGCCCATTGGATGATTCTGTAGTGGAACGAAGAACGGGTCAAACCGACAGAGTGTCTCGCGACCTATTCCGTATCCGTCAGGGAGGAATGCCATCGCGCATCGCTTCACAGGATGCTTTCGCGCTGTGGCCTGCGGCGATATCGATACGATCAGCGTTCGGAAACCGCAGATGGCGCAGTATGGCGAATGATCTTGCCCTCCACCAGATAGACGACCAGTTCAGCGATGTTCGTCGCATGATCTCCCACTCGCTCGAGTGACTTGGCGATAAAACTCAACCGAATGGCACGGGAGATCGTATGCGGATTCTCGACCATGAAAGAGAGCAGTTCACGAAACAACTGTTCCATGAGATCATCGACGAAGTCGTCATCCATGATCACTTTTCTGGCCAGTTTGGCGTCTTCCTTTACGAAGGCATCGATGCTTTCCTTCACCATCAGCCGGGCCAAGTTTCCCATCCGTGGGATGTCGATGTAGGGCTTGAGTTGAGGTTCTTCATTCAGCTCGATCGCTCGCTCACAGATACTCTCCGCTAGGTCACTGATGCGTTCGAGCTCGGTGGATAGCTTCATGGCCGTCGTGACCAACCGTAAATCACGCGCCGCCGGCTGATGGAGCGCCAGCAACTCGATACAGGCTTCGTCGATCTCCACATCCAACGCGTTGACCTTGTGATCTCGCTCGATCACGCGACAGGCCAAAGCCGAATCGCGGTTGACCAACGCGGTCAGTGCTTTGTCGATCTGGTCCTCAGCCAACCCGGCCATCCTTGCCAGTTTGGTCTTGAGTTCGGCAAGTTCCTCGTCGAAATGTCGTTGCATCATAGTCTCACCCGAATCGTCCGGTGATATAATCTTCGGTCTGTTTGTTGGAAGGATTGGTAAACAACTGTTTGGTACGGCCGAACTCGATCAAGCGGCCCAGATACATGAAGGCCGTGCAATCGGACACCCGCGCCGCCTGTTGCATATTGTGCGTCACGATGACGACGGTCAACTCCTTCTTCAGGGAAAACAACAATTCTTCGATGATCCCGGTCGCGATCGGATCGAGCGCCGAGCAGGGTTCATCCATCAGAAGCACATCGGGCTTGACCGCGAGTGCCCGTGCGATGCAGAGCCGTTGCTGTTGCCCTCCGGACAACCCAAGCGCGCTCTTGTGGAGCCGATCCTTCACTTCCTCCCAGAGACCCGCCCCTCGAAGACTCCGTTCGACGATCTCATCCAACACCGCCCGGTTCTTCAGCCCTTGCAATCGCGGCCCGTACGCGACATTTTCATGGATGGATTTCGGAAAGGGATTGGATTTTTGAAAGACCATGCCCACGCGTTTGCGCAAGTCGGTAATATCGATCATGGGATTGAAAATATCCATGTTATCGAGGAGGATATTCCCCTCATACCGAGCCCCTTCGATGAGGTCATTGAGCCGGTTCATACACCTGAGCAATGTGGATTTCCCGCAGCCCGACGGCCCAATGAATGCCGTCACCTGATTCTCCGGGATCTCTAGATCGATCTTGAACAGGGATTGGACCGGCCCATAATAAAAGTTAAAGTCCTGTACCCGAAGCTTCGGCTTTCCCGAAGCACCGGGCTGCGGCTGTAGGGCGGAATCATCATGATAGTCCATGCTCTCCATCTCCAATGAGGAAACAGCCGGTGCAAGCGTCGGCACACTGGACTTCACATCATACTGCTGATCCAGCATATTTCCTCCTCATTCGATTACGCAAGACGATTCCGGTCAAATTCAGCGTCACCACGACAAGAATCAACACCAACGTCGTCACATAGACCATCGGCTTAGCGGCTTCCACATTCGGCGATTGGAACCCCACGTCATAGATATGAAATCCCAAATGCATGAACTTCCGGTCTAAGTGTAAGAACGGCCAGGTCCAATCGATCGGCATGGCCGGCGCCAGTTTCACCACCCCGGTCAACATCAAGGGAGCCACCTCTCCGGCCGCACGGGCCATGGCGAGGATCAACCCGGTCAGGATTCCTGGAAGCGCCGTGGGCAGGACAACCTTCCATATGGTTTCCCATTTGGTCGCCCCCAAACCAATCGACCCCTCTCGGTACTCCCGAGGCACGGCTGCTAACCCCTCCTCGGTTGCAACAATCACGACCGGAACCGTCAAGAGGGCCAATGTCAGCGAAGCCCAGAGGATACCGCCCGTGCCGAAGGTCGGGGTCGGCAGCCGATCTGAAAAGAACAGAGTATCAAGCGTCCCGCCGACACCGTACACAAAGAATCCCAGGCCGAACACACCAAAGACAATCGAGGGCACCCCGGCGAGATTATTGACGGCGATGCGAACAGTTCTCACGATGACACCCTGCCGGGCATACTCTCTGAGGTACAGAGCCCCGATGACACCGAAGGGGGTGACGACGAGGCTCATGATCATCACCATCATGACCGTCCCAAAAATGGCCGGGAAGATTCCTCCCTCGGTATTGGCTTCACGTGGTTCCGTAGTCAAGACCATCCAGACATTGCCGACATAGACCCATACTTTTTCCACCGTCGACAGAGCGTTGGGGCGTAGGACCCGCACGACTTGGTTTAGAGCGATGGACTTTTCTCTCCCGTTGGCATCGACAACGAGCACCATATAAGGGCTATCCGTTTCGCTCGACTCCGCCTGCCGAATCAGAGCTGGGAGAGATTGCCAGACCGCATCCGTCCCTTCTGTCACAAGCTCATCTTCTTTGGTCAGCGTCCTAAGACGCCCGTAGAAGTTCCCCCACTCACGACGCTCCACCATCACGAGATCGGGCGGCGCGGCACGTTCGACGATCTGATTGACATCGATCCATCGATAGTCGAGCCCGTACAAATCGCGGTTGCCGATCTTCATTCGTATTCGTGGAATCCCTTTGGGGCTGACCTCCTCACCCGCCAACTGGCCGATTACATGTTTGCCGTCTTTGAGAGTCAATTCGACAAGGTCAGCCGGCCAGAAATACCCGAACCCGTTGACGAGAATCAGCACCAACAACCCGGCGATCATGAACAACGACAGAGAGAGGCCTGCGCCACAGGCCCAGATGAAGAGCTCCCCGCTTGCCATGAATTGTCTCAGCCACTGTTTCATTGCATCACTCACCCACCGGCATGGCCGGATCTACACACGACATCGGTTGTTTCGCCCCATCTCGAACAAGGTCTTTTGACCACTCCTGTATCTAGAACTGACTATACTTCTCCCTAAGCCGCTGTCGAACCAGTTCCGCTATCGTGTTGAGTAGAAAGGTCGCTACGAAGAGGAGCAATCCCGCCAAAAAGAGCGTGCGATACAATGTCCCGCCATGGGGTGCTTCCGGGATTTCCACGGCGATATTGGCGGACAGCGTCCGGAAGCCGTTGAACAGGCTCCAGTCCATGATCGGTGTATTCCCCGTCGCCATCAGGACGATCATGGTCTCTCCCACCGCACGACCGAGCCCGATCATCAAGGCGGAGAAGATGCCCGGACTGGCTGAGATCAGGACGAGATAGATCAGTGTTTGCCAGCGCGTCGCGCCGAGTGCCAAGGAACCGGCAATGAGGTTCTTGGGAACATTGGTCAAGGCTTCTTCTGAAATGCTGTAGATGATGGGAATGATGGCAAACCCCATGGCGACGCCCACGACAATGGCATTGCGCTGATCATAATTCAGACCTAGGTGGGTCTGAAGCCAGGGCTTATAGTGACCATTGAATAGGAAGGATTCCCACCAGCCATTCGTCGCCAGACAGCCCCAGACGACGGCGATAATGACCGGCATCATGAGAAATGCTTCGACACCAGGCCGGATTCGATGCCGCAGTGAAGCCGGCAACAAGAGAAAGAGTCCCGCAGATACGGCAATGGCAAAGGGAGTCACCAAGACCATTCCCGCCATCGCGGGAAAGTTTCGCTCGAGCATCGGGGCAAACCAGAGGCCCGCCAGGAAGCCGAGGACCACCGTCGGGAGCGCCGCCATGATCTCAATCGTCGGCTTAATCTTCGTCCGATAATCAGGATGCATGAACATGGAGGTGTAGATCGCGGCTAAGACCGCCAAGGGAACCGCGAGGAGGACGGCATAAATGGTCCCTTTGATCGTCCCAAAGATCAGCGGCGTCAAACTAAACTTGGCTTCGAAGTCGTCCGACCCGCTCGAGGACTGCCACACCAGCTCCGGTCGCTCATAGCCCTCGTACATCACTGGAGAAAACAAGGTCACCAGGGTAATTTCTGGGTAGGGATTGGCAATCTGGTAATGGACCATACGATTCGTGTCGGTCACAACGACGACGCCATCCGCCTTCGGTGCAAAATAGGTGTTACGGAGCCCTCCCTGTTGCGGCGCAAGGGTGAGCAAGGTCTGCGCGGATGTCGAATGGTGCAGCCGGATTCCACCATCGGCATCCGTTGTAATGAACCCTTTATCACGCTGTGAAATGGTGATGTCGGTCACAGTGCTCTGATGAGGAGCGAACCGATGGACGGCCGTCATTTTGGTCTGATTCGTTCCAGGATGCTCCCTCACCGGCATCCACACGGCCACCTGCCCAGCCGCATCACCGACGACAAGACTGCGATCTCCCATGAGGTAGGCCAGCGCGGTAATCGCCTGATCCGGTCCGGACGCCTGTGTCGTTTCCGCCAGAACAGGCTTGGCTGCATCCCGAAGATCGAAGTGGTAGACCTTGCCATCCGCCGTGCCGACAGCGAGAAGCTCTGCCCGACTTGCAAGCGTGAGCGCCGTCACCTGACCGGGAATGTTGGATGTCAGATCGACCTGCGTCGTGGAAGCGGAATTCGTTCCATCAGGGCGAGAGACGTTGCGGCTGGTGGTCAGCCAGAGATGCCGATCTTCCAAAAGAGCCGCAACCCGCGCTTCGGAATCCGTGCTCTGATAGGCGAGTTTGGTAATGGCTTGTGGAGTCGGCGCCGCCGCAACGGGAGTTCCCATCTTGACCGATGGAGCAATCGAACGTTCTTGGTCGTGAAAGTCCTGCGTGAATTCAATGGTAACAGGGACGATACGACCGTCTCCCGTGCCGAGCGCGAGACTGTGTCCCTTCCCCAAGGCTCGTGCCAAGGCAGTAACCGTCCCATCCGACAACAAGCCATGCGATGGCACTTTGGATATGGCAGCCGCGCCTTCCCCTAGGAAAACAAACTCAAGTGTGTCGCCTCGCAAGACATAGGCGATCTCTTGATGTTCATCGATGCCGATGAGGGCTGCTGCCGTTGGACGCTCAAGTTGATGAAGGGTAATGGGCTCGCTCGAGGTGGCGCTGGGGGGAAGAAATAGCGGGATGACTTCCTTGACGAGAAAAACACACATCCCGAGAATACAAAGGATAATGCTGATCCCGCCTGTCTTGATGATGAATCGAGTGATCCCATCGGTCAACGATCTGATTTGACGTCGAGTGAACAACCCCTCCACAAGTGCCGAGGCCTGCAATGCACCTCGGCTTGGGGAAGGGTCTCCCTCAAACACCGGTTCCGGAGTGAGCGGTGGCACGTTCATGCTTTAACCTTAGCCTGTCCTTTCACCGCTCCAGCCTTGCACGCCGAAAAAAGTAGTAGATGGTCATCATAATTCTTTCTGCGACCACCTCACTCCGACCAACCACATCCAAACCTATTCGATCTTTGGCAACTCTTTTTCAATGATGCTCTGGGGCAACGGGAAAAAACCGTCCTTGATGACGACAGCTTGTCCTTCCTTGCTATAAATAAACTTGATGAATTCTTTCACGAGTGGATCGAGCGGCTTATTCGGCGCCTTGTTGACGTACACCAACAAGTGACGCCACAGGGGATAGGTCCCGTTCATCGCATTGGCCTGCGATGGCTCCACGAAGGGCGCTCCCTCTTTTTCGGCTAACGGAAGGACTCGAACACCGGAGGTCAGGTAGCCAATCCCGCTATAACCGATACCTACCGGATCTTCCGTAATTCCCTGCACCACGGATGCGGAGCCAGGCTGTTCCTTGACTTCATCCTTAAAGTCGCCATTTTTCAGCGCAAACTCTTTGAAAAACCCATAGGTGCCGGATGCGGAGTTTCGGCCGTAGATACTGATCGGCGAGGCTGCCACTTCGCCAGTCACCCCTAGCTGGCTCCACCGTTCTAGATTGGCCGGTGCGCCAAATCGGCGAGTCTTTGAAAAAATCGCATCCACTTGCCCCATCGTCAAGCCTTGAACAGGGTTATCCTTGTTGACATAGACCGCCAGGGCATCGATGGCCACCGGGAAAGCGGTTGGTTTGTACCTGAACTTCCTCTCAAAGGAATCGATCTCGGTGCTTTTCATCGCTCGGGACATTGGACCAAGCTGGGCCGTGCCTTCGATCAAAGCGGGCGGTGCAGTGCTTGACCCCTTGCCTTCGATTTGGATTTTGACATTGGGATACTGTTTACGAAATCCCTCCGCCCAGAGCGTCATCAGATTGTTGAGCGTGTCCGAACCAATACTGTTGACATTTCCGGTTACCCCGGTGACCTTCACATACCCTTTCAGCGCTGGGTCCAACACAACATGATCATCGGCATAGACCGAGGGAATCGTCGTAGCAAGCGCTCCAAGCAATGCAACACAGGAGAGACCAAACCTGGTCGATTTATTCATAACCAATCCTTTCATGATCACTACCCTTTACTTCTCCACACTCTAATCCCTGGCTATTGCGACTACATTACACGAATGTTACAGCCGTGTTACATCTATAGCAAACCATGCTGAAGTCACGCTGCGCTTAAAGGGGCAGCCCCCTGCCCGCCCCCTTCATCACTAGAAGTTATACTGCAGCTGAGTTCTGACAATATCCCCTTCACGGATATTGTAGGGAGCAGTCTGCGTATCGGTGCGTCTGCTCCGAGCATAGGCGATCGTGAATTCTAGAGACTTCGAGATTTGCCATTCCATCCCGACTTCCCATTCACGGACCACATTGAACGGTGAATTGGTCCGGTGCTTCTTGCCGCCGCTGTATTCCTGATACCGCACATAGGGAATCAAGCTGGTCAACCAGGGCTTGTTCACATCCCACTTATACATGCCCTGGACGTAGCCGCCCTGAATATTTCCCTCTTCCACACGTGTTCTGGTCGCGTTCAACTGAGGACCGTTTCCCCAATTCCACTCTGCTTGGAATCCGATTGGCTGAGGATACAGAATAAAATGTACCCCGACGCGCTCGTCTAGGATGTTCCCGTTATTTTCCCGAGCAATCGCGGGACCACCTGTCGTCAAGGGAGCCGTCGCCCCGACATTGAACGTGCCCCGATAGGCATCGACACCGAACTGAATAATTTGGCCGTAGGGTAACTCCATGGGATACGTGGCATGGAGGACAACGTGCTTATTGTCATTACGATCGTTCACATTGATCGTCTGGCCATTGTAGACCCCGATGCCCAATACTCCGTAGTCTCCGGAACCCTTGAGGCCTGAATCGACGAGCTTTTTGAATAGCTTCCTGGTCTCCTTCGGCGTGTAGTAGAGGAACAGTCCGAGATCACGTTCGCCCTGCACGGCACTATTGAGACCGTCGGCGCGATCAAACGTAATTCGGTTTTGGCTGGACTGCAGATTTTCAAACCCAAACGGGACCTTCGATTGTCCCACTCGAAGCCTCAATTCTTTTTCCTCCAAGAACAGGAAGGGGATGGGCATAAAGACGTCAGCATAGGCGTCGCGAAGTTGGACAAAGTGATTACTCTGATCCCCAGTCGTGCCAGGTACAGTGCCGGCAAATTCCGGCTGGATATAGAAGGAGAGCCAATCTGTGATGTCGCCTGAAAAGACCATACGGACACGGCGGAACGCAAAGCTTGTGTCATCCCGAATGGTATTGTCGTACTCGCTCCGGATCGACTTATCTCCAGGCAGGTAGGTATAGCGGGCTTGCACATAACCGCGAATACTGAGCTTATCGAACCACTTCTTGATCGCTGCCCTCTCAGCGACGATCGCGTCCTCTCGTTCATGCTCGGCTTTCAGCTTAAGCCATTCCTCTTTTGTGATCTGCCCCTTTTCGTAGAGAAGATCCTCAATGTTCGCTTGAGCCACATTGGCCGTGAAGATCACTCCGAAACTGATCGCACACAGGACGCTTACCAACCCCCATTTCTTCATTCACCTACCTCCTCCATTAGTCGTGTATAGAACCGAGCGAGGATATAGATGATGAACGTTAAAATGATGCTACGGTGTTGTTACGTCCTTGTTAAATTCGCTACGATCTAGCCCAACATGGCACCAGATTCCCCGAACGCACAGGATCAGAGCCAAACTGAACCGCCCTTGTGGTCAATCGGGATGGCGATGCTGATCATTCTGCTTGCACCACTTGTCTTGTACTCGTTTGCTCCGGCCGGCCCTATTCGCGAGGGCGACACCGTTTTTTCAGACGGCCAACAGCGCGCGCAATTTATCAAAGCGATTGCGTCCCATTCTCTTCACCCTGACGAAACCTGTTTACTCGATCCCAACAGCCCATTGATCGTAATTGAAAATTCAGGAGGTGAGCCAGACGGTTGGATCAAAGCCGAAGTGCAGGGGAGTCCGTCCGCAGAGTGGCCGTTTTGCCCGGTGCATGCTGAAGTACGGCTCAGCCTTCATCAGGTCTTTCAAAAACCGGCGGTCTTGGGAACGGTGCGAGACACGCTGGTGCGATGGTTTGGCAGGTAGAACCCGGAATTCTGCGAGTTTAGGTCTTGAGTCTCGCAGCAAATTGCTTGCGAAACTTTGCTACTTTTGGACCCACCACAAACTGACAGTATCCTTGGGAAGGGTTTCGAGCGAAATACTCCTGATGGTAGGCCTCTGCTTCATACCATCGCGTTGCCGCAACGACTTGTGTCACGAGAGGGGACCCGTACAGCTTTTCGTCCGTCACGGTTTTTATTACCTGTTCAGCCGTCTGTCGCTGAACTGGACTACTATAGAAGATCGCCGAACGGTATTGTGTGCCGATATCATTTCCCTGTCGATTGAGTGTGGTCGGATCGT
This sequence comes from Nitrospira sp., assembly GCA_016788465.1. Lineage (GTDB taxonomy): Bacteria > Nitrospirota > Nitrospiria > Nitrospirales > Nitrospiraceae > Nitrospira_D. The sequence continues at coordinate 22,582 of JAEURV010000068.1, forward strand.
GAATCACAAAAAATATTTCGAGCAGTTCTTGATACGAGATGACAGCCGGATTAAACGTGATGCGCACGGCTTCGGCATGGCCGGTCTGTCCTCCACACACCGCTTCATAGGTCGGATTGTCCAGGGCTCCGCCGATATACCCAGACTCAACCGCCACCACTCCATGCAACTGATCGAAGACCGCTTCAAGACACCAAAAGCAGCCACCTGCAAGAATGGCAATATCCTGCCCCGATAAGATCGTTCGTGAGTCGTCGCCCATGGTGTGAATCGGTCAAATAATGTGCGGTACTTCTTCGACAAGCTAAGCTCGACTAATCTTCTTCTTCCTCTTCGATGTCCTCGATCCCTTCATAACTCATTTCCGGGAAGGAGGCCGACGCCTTCTCACAAGCAGTCTCAACCATTTCCTCAGCGTCTTCTGCTGAATCAGCATCGACCAAAAACTTCACGGTGATTGCATACCTCTGTTCCACTCCCAACTCCTTTCTCCAACAACCTGCCCGACACCCCTTGCTCGAAGCATCGCATGACCTCGTACTTTCTGACAGTTGTGGTGGCCATGTCAACCGTTTCGGAACGGGAACGCGGCAAGCCCTGTGTGTGAATAAACTTGGAGGGGATGTGAAAACCAACCGAGAACGTGAGGTTATTCGTCTTCTTCGAGATTGGCGAGAACCGATGTCAATTTGACCATCTCATCCGGAGCGATACACGAAAACGCCAGTCCGAAGCTATTCGCACCCACCCACCGCACGGTCGCTTCGTCAACCCGTAACGGCCAGTCAAGCCCTGGGATGTGGAGACGGCACTCGAATTTCGCACCTTGCTCCACCTTCATCTCACTTTCGATCTTACAGCCACCAGCGGAAATATCAACTGTTCGCCCCTGCCCTTCCTGCTTGCTCCCGGATAATGTGCTGCGAAATTGGGCAGTGAACCGCGGTTGAATTCGGCGCTCGTCCGTCCCCGGTTGCTTGTGAGGGGATTCCACTTTGTCCGACTGAAAGAGGGCACGAATCTTTTTCACGACCGACGACCCTTATCGATCCGAGCGACAAGCAGGGACACTCTGCATTTTCACTATCACCCCGAGAACCATTACTTACTTGGTCGACAGCAACATGTGGCCCCGTCGATTTTGCTGGTAGCAGGACTCGTTTCGCTCGTTGCAGAACGGCCGCTCTTTCCCATACGACACGATCGCTAGTTGATTGGGGTTGACTCCAGCCTCTCTCAGATAGTTTCGAGCCGCCTTGGCACGCTTATCACCGAGCACCATATTGTAGTCGCTGGTCCCTCGTTCATCACAATGACCCTCGATCTTAAGCATCGCTCCAGGATTGTCCTTGAGATAGGCGGCATTATGATTGAGCGTCTCCATCCCTGTATTAGACAAGGTCCATTGGTCATACCCAAAGAACACATCCTGCAATCCGGCCTCGACGGCAGCCTGTTCTTCTTTCGTTAACTCCGCTTGTTGCCGCACAATGACGCTGGAGGGGTTCAGACTCGTTTGATGTCCGGCTTGTCCACTTTGTCCACCTTGCGACAGACGCTCTTCATTGGGATTGCGCGAGAACCCTTTGAGCTCACCGCTCGGGCTTCCTCCGGAAATCGTTGGAGCTTTTGAACTGGTGCTTCCAGATCCGCCTTCGCTCTCGGACTGCACCCATTTCTTGCTACACCCTTGGTCCGACAAGAAAAGAAGTCCCACGGCCACTACCACGCCAAACTTCGCGACGACTCTAGTCATAGCCTTTCTCCTCTTATGGCCTCGTAAGGTCACAACTCAGCCCCCTCATCGATTTGCAGCCGATTGATATCAGGCACGATCGTCCGATTCTTTCTTCGCTTTCACATGGGAATAGCATCAGTACTGATAAAGTTGTGAGGCAACAGAAGTTTAGCTGATTACAAACAGGATGCCTAACAATTTTTCATATCTAGCCGGATGACCTGGTGGGTAGGGGATGATCGCTCCGCCAGGATAGAGGAAAACCATTCCTGCGGTGTTCTCGCATCGCTCAGAGACTCACGTGCTGAAGTTTATAGCTGGCCTCATGGCTCGTTGCGGCCTTGCCGGACAGCGCTGGGGGACATCCCGAAGCTATTCGGTCGTTAACACCGTACGGACCATTCCAACCATATTGTTGGCATCAACTGGGCTTTTCAGCGGACTGACAGAGAAAGTAGAGATTGAATGAACCGAAGAGAAGGAACAACCCGACCAGCGAGGCGCGGACAGAGCAGTCACCTAAGTCTATTACGCGAACAAACCACCATTCTGTTCAGCGATGGCCATTGCGATCAGCCCAACGGACCGGTCGCAATACGGCCCCCATACCAGCGATCGCACAGATAAACAAGAGCATGGCCAGAGCAATCACCAGGAAAAATGCCGCTCTCATGTCGTGCAAAACGGGGATCATCTTACGTCCCTCCTCTTGCTCGATGCGTCAACTGCGCCATCCACAGGTACAGACCCATGGACTCATTGGATCAGACTTCTGAAGAGGTCTCCCACAACAAGGACATTGTCGAGTCCACAACTGCTTCACAGGCTGACCAGGACCTATAACTACCCGTGTTTCCTGACTGCTATATCGGCAGAACCAACTCACAGGATAACCCTGCTTCTTCTTAAGTGTAGATCATGCTCCGCACGTGGTCTATGCCGCGCCCCGTTGTGATTCATCCCGACACGCCCACAACCTATTGTAAAAGCTGCCCGACATTGGACCAACCTTTCTGTATCACTAAGAGTCCAACCTACGACCAGCTTGCTGGCCGAGACAACCGACAGCATCAATCCGCTGAAAACCACACCCAATGGGACGTTACACAGGCAGCTGAGAGGAAATCAAGACAAGATTTCCACAAAACTCTGCCGATGCTGGCTGCTAATGCAGCAATTCGTACTGTACGGCACGAAGCAGCATAGGAAGATCCAGCGGCTTTGCAAAGGTTTGTCTTGCCCCTAGGAGCCTGGCCGTCTGCAGTTCATCTGCAGAGTGCCCGCTCATCGCGATGACCTTCACATTCAGAAACGCACGCGTCAGCTCCAAGATGAGGTCTAGCCCATTCATTTCAGGCATCTCCAAGTCCGTTATGACCAGGTCCATGGGCTGCACACGGAACCGCTCGAGTCCTTCTCGGCCATTTGCGGCCTCGTAGGTTTGATACCCGGCATCTTCGAGGATCTGCGCCAGCAGCGTCCGTACGCAGGCATCGTCTTCAATCACTAAAATCGTGGGAGGTCTCATCACCATAATCCCTTTCGTCCTTTGACGATTGCGCTCAACACATCGGCCTCGCTAGGCGACCAACAACTCCACATCCTCTGCGTCCCGGTCCTGATTGAACGTCTCGTGCCCCGGCATCAGTTCCATCATGGGTTTGGCGAACAACTGACGGTGATGCTGGATAACGGCATCATCCCGATGACCACAATTGACACAGCGGGTACTTACGCTCCACATCTCACCATATCCGCCTTCCATGTCGATCAGGTGCTCTTCCAGCATCAACCCTCGGCAACGTGTGCAGTTCATCCTCATTCCCTCCTGTTTGACAATCACATCCGGGCTAAGAGAACTGTACCAGGGAGGAGAATTCAAACTAGATCTGAAGGAGTTACGTCGAAAGGGGGGGCAGGAGGCCATTTAATTCAGCCTGAACGAAACCTGAATCGCCGTCAGACAGCTTCGACTCCGTCTGAGGCAACGAGCAACTAGGCGATTTTATGGGTGGACCACTCGCTCATACACAATTCGTGCGAGGAGGCCTCCTCATGGGAAGGGCAAACTATCCATTGGAGAGAGATTCTGAGAACTCGTTGAAGTCTGTGGTGCGCCCGGCAGGAATTGAACCTGCGACCTACGGGTTCGAAGTCACAGCCGAACGATTCAGATTCACCGGAAACCGCAACAAATCAGGACATTACACAGGCAGAAGAATGAAAATCAAGGCAAACAATCCGTAACCCTGCAACCTCGGCACAACCAGGAATCGGACCCTCAACACTCGCCGCCATCCAAGGAAGATGAGCCATGAGCACTCGTCTCGTCCTGCCCTGTCGTCGCTCTTTCGCCTGTCTGGTAGGCTCCGCGCCACAGTACGGCGCGGCTCTCCTGAAAAGGATCAGTGATCTCCTCACAGCGCCGTTCACGGTCCTGCGCCTCATGACGCCGCTTAAGATGTCCTATGAGCCCACGAAAGAAACGAGCGGAGCTGTATCTCAAGATCCTGGAGGTACTCCCAGAGCTGCGTCTGGATACCATAAAAATCGTGAAGCAGGAAGTCGAGTGGACGCCCGAGAGCGCGCACTTGCTTCTTCAAACCCGAACCTGCGTCTTAAATGGTGACTGAGATGCCGCGTGCCGTGATTTGATCGGTATCCGCAATTCTAGCAGGCCGCCGTGTGACCCCCGAGTTGTGTGACACTCTCGCACAACTCGCCAACTCCAGTAAGTCACTTAGGATTCGCTCCCTGCTCGATTTGACGTTCAAGATCAGCGGAATCAAAGTTGCCGAGTGACGCAGCGATCAAGCCGTCATCACCCATGCGCCACTCTTCGAACCCACTGAGGCGCACGCGTTTGCCGGTCCTGCTATGGGTGCCTTCCAGTGTCCACTGATAGATCATCTTGTCCTGTCGCGCAACGAGATCATTCAGATACACCGTCAGATCTGGAAAGGCGGTGAAGAATCCTTGTGCAGCTGTCGCAATCGCGCTTCGGCCCACCGACGGCGTGCCTCCATTGATGGTAAGCGAACCGTCTGGAGCATAGAATTGAGCAACAGTGGGCGCATCCCGGCTGCACCACGCAGCCGTGTATCGGACAGCAAAGTCGCGCAACTGTGTCGTCTGTTTGTGCACCATAATTTCCCCCTCAGTGAATAGACAACCTATTGCCCTACATATGCGAGGGTGTTGGCTGTCAGTCCTTTGCCCGCGCCGTCACCACAAGTGCCTGCATGGTTGACCGAAATGGTGTCATTCCTCCGATCCGGGCAAAGACGTTGGCCACCGCATCAACGATTGGGCCGGATGAACCGCCACGTGCTTGAATTTCGGCAAGAATGGGTGCACCTTCAATCATCCCAATTGCTAACGCCCTCGCGGTACTGCTGACACACGGCTTCGAAATAGCCTGAATCTTGAGCTGGTCGAATCCGTTTGCCGTAAGTAACCGGCGTAACTCCGTAACGTTTGCGAAGCTAAACGGTGCCTTGAAGAACTGCGGTGGATTGTCGGGGAAAAACTCTGCAACCGTGTCGTGGGCGGCAACACTATAGGGATTATGTTCCATGCGATCCCACACACTGAATGCCAGCACACCATGTCTGACGAGAACACGGCGCATTTCTCGAAATGCACGATCTTTATCCGATACAAACATAAGTCCGAACTGACAGACCGCGACATCGAACGATGCATCAGGAAATGGCAGATCGGCGATGTCTGCTCGTCGCCAGACGATTCCCTCTACACCAAGCAGTTTGCGTTGTGCATAAGCGAGCATTCCTGGGTTGATATCGGTGGCCGTCATGGATACGGTCGGTTTCAGATGGGCTCGGAGCCGTTGGGTCAGGATGCCGGTCCCGCAGGCCATCTCGAGAACGGACCCTGCCAGGCAATCGGTGGGCACACCTCGCACAAGATCAATCGCATAGGGCTCGAACAGGACTGCCCCAAGATGTCGTTCATAAAGGTCGCAAACCGGGGCGTAATCATGTTCAAGAGGCGTATTCATAAAGCCATCTCTCAAAAGTTGTATGATTCACCATCCTCAGGAACCAGCACACGCGACGTCATGCCTTGTTCGCCAAGAAACGCTCGTAGATTCTTTCGGGACAGCGTGGCATGGTTGACCGCCTCCATGTGACTCGCAATGATGGTCGCAGCGGGAGCGGCGTGATACACATCGCGCACATCGTTTTGTCCCATGATGATCGCTTCATTCGGAAGCACTCTGGCATCGCCACTATTGAGGACGATCACATCGGGCTTGTACTGCGTCAGGTTCTGCTTGACGCCTTCATACCAAACGGTGTCCCCGGCAATGTAGAGTGTTTTCTCAAGTGGATGTTTGAAGACGAGGCCGCACACATTTCCCAAGATATCTCCCATGAGTCCTTCAAGAATCTCCCCTCGGCCGTGCTGCCCAGGAGTCTTGATCAGCGTAATCCCTTCAAATTCGTTCCGTTCCTCGAGCGCCCGCGTGTTGCGAAACCATGACATCTGAATGTCCCAGGCATCTCGACTATTTTGGGTAAAGATCAGCATGTCTTTGGGAATGACCTTTTTTGCCGTGTCATCCCAGTGATCTTGATGGGTATGGGTCACGATCACTGCATCGACGGCGAGAATCTCACTCAGAGGCAAGGGAAGCTCAACAGTGGGGTTGGCGACGTGACTATTGAGTGTACCAGGAAATCCCGGAAAGCCACCCTTCTCTGACAGCATAGGGTCTATCAGAAATGTTTTTCCGGCATATTCGACTTTGAGGGTTGCGTTCCGGATCTGTGTGAGCTTCATGATGCTGTGCCTCCCCTGCGTGATTAATTCAATCTTGTCCGTAACCAGTTCCACCAGCCGAGATTTCGAATCGTCCTCCTCCTCATACACGTCAATGCTTTGATACAGCCTCGTTAAAGCAGCATTGATGCCACACCTCCAAATAATCTCGCGTCATCCATTTTCAATGGGTTAGAGATCGGGCCGAGCGAAACCCACCTCATGAGATTTCACGACTTATGAAATCTCATGAGTGCATTTGCGAGATTTCGCAAGCAAAAGATGCCCATGCGGAAAGTCGGGCCGTGGTACCCAGGTCGTAAGATCAGTGCGCGGCAGGTTTCTGTATCTTGAGCGCTCTCATACGGGAAGAAAGAGTAGACGCGTTTATGCCCAGCAGTTTCGCCGCACCATGTTCACCCGAAACTTTCCACTTCGTAGCCTCCAGTGCGCGAATAATATTGGCGCGCTCCAGCTCATTGATCTCCTTGGCTGACAAGATGCCATCAGGTATAGGAGCCTGGTCGACCTCAGACGCATCTACTGGAAGCACTTTTGGTAAGGCCCAATCCAGGTTGAGACAACCATCATCGGCGGTGATAACCGCCCGCTCGATCACATTCTGCAATTCCCGAACATTGCCGGGCCAGCTATATTTCTGAAGTCGCTGTGCACCATCAGGCGTGAGCGGAGCAATAGTACGGCTAATTCTGGTGGCAAACCGTTTCGCAAACAGCGCAGCTAATCGCGGGACATCCTCTCCTCGTTCCCGCAACGGCGGCAGTCGAAGGGGAAATACGTTCAGCCGGTAAAAGAGGTCCTCACGAAACCTCCCGTCGCGCACAGCCTGGTCTAGATCCCAATTGGTTGCGGCCAACACTCTCACATCCACTTTCCTGGTTGATATACTGCCGACCGGATCGAACTCGCCTTCTTGGAGCACCCGAAGCAACTTGGCCTGGAGATCGATGGCAAGGTCACCGATCTCATCGAGAAAGATAGTCCCCTTGTCAGCCAGTGCAAAACGGCCTTCTCTCTTCTTAGTTGCGCCGGTGAAGGCACCCGCTTCGTGACCGAATAGCTCGCTCTCGATTAAGGTAGCTGGGATTGCGGCGCAATTGACGGTGACCAACGGTCGTGCTCGACGAGCGCTGGCCGCATGAATTGCGCGGGCCACGAGTTCCTTGCCGGTTCCGGTTTCGCCAGTGATCAGCACGGTCGCATCGGTTTTCGCAACTTGCGCGATGTCCTGGAGCACTCGCCGAAATGCCGGACTGTCTCCGAGCAAGGCACCGTCATGATGGAGCGCCTGCAGTTCTTCTCGCAGCAGTTCGGTTTCGGCTGTCAGCGACTGAATCTTCTCCTCCGCTTCTATCCGTTCATGGATATTGCGAAGAATAAGCGTCGTGAACTTTTGGCGATGCAGCTCAAATCGGGACAAAGTCGCCTCGGCAGGAAACAAGTGGCCTCCCAGGCAACAGGCGTTGAGCCCGCCTGGAATCCACAGTGATTGCTGCCCCTCGGGGCGCTTGTCCAATTCGTCGATCAATACGAGCAGTCGATCGGCATCATCAGCACGTAGGAAACATCGAAAATCCTGACCGATCATCTTCTCCGCACAACATTGAAAGGTCTTTTCGGTTGCAGGGTTCACGCGTGTGATGTGGAGCTGGTGATCCAACTCAATAATTGCGTCCATGGCGCTCAACAAAAGTCGACCGAGTTTTTCTTCCCGCTCACGGACCTCGGCTTCTGCTCGCATCCGGCGAAGTTCCGCTGCCGCGCGCGCAGCGAAGATCTGAAAGATCGCATGGGCTCGCGGTTCTTCTGGAATTGGCCGACGGTCAATCACCGCCATATGCCCGAGTATCTGGCCATCGGTGTCCTGGAGCGGCACGCCCATATAACTAACGGCTCCAGCTGCCTTCAAGTCCTTCTCATGGGGATAAATTTCAAGAAGCCGATCCGGGAAATGAACAAGCTTGGCCATATCGATCACGCGCTCGCACGGCGTTCCCGCAATGTCCACTTCATAATCCGTGACCCACTGACCGTCCATCCAAAATGCAAGGGCGCGAAGGCGGCGCCGCTCGGGGAAGTATTCCGTCACCCAGGCTCCGTGCGTGCCGAGCGCCGATGCGAGGTTTTGGACTAGCGCCGCGAAAAACTGTTGCCCGGTTTCCGTTGCGGTGCCTTCGAGAATCGCGCGCAAGGCAACGTCGGTTTCAAGGTCCTGGAGAGGTGCGGAGTGATCAGATGAAGGAGATCCCATGAGGCGAAAGTATGGGACGAGATGAGAGGTAGATGCAAGAGGCATAGACGAGAGAGAGCATCCCCTTCACATCCTACCTAGATCTGCGTGACCGCATCCGCGGCTCCTTCGAGCAACCTCGGCATTTCCTTGACATAGATTTCCGTCGTTGCATGGTGCTGATGCCGCATCACTATCTGACCCACGTTTGACTCGCATAATTGAGGAGTGCGCACATCGTAGTCGATCGTCTTTGCCGGTGTCGTCAATAGCAGAACGTCTCATCGCTCACGATCTTTCCCTCGTTCCCTCTCAGTCTCCGGAGTACGAACAGGTGTCTTGAAATAGCGCACGAGATCCACGGCGAGTTGTCGGTCCTCCCCTTGATCGGATTGGGCGAGCGTCTTCAGGACCTGTTGGTAGTGATGCATCACCTCGCGCTGCTTCCTCGGCAGGTGCGTGTGGCGTTGCTGACGATCAAGCACCTTTGCGTTGGTCGTGCGATCATGCAGATGCTGGACCTTCCACCGTTCATGTGCGGTGCGGTGAATCCGGCTCGTGGTCGTCGCCTCAATCCCATGCTCGCGTAAGGCCTCCGCAAACCCCTCCCGCCACCGTTGCAGATCAGCCTTTCTCGGATTCAAGCGACTCCCGTCGAGGCCCGCCGCTTTCACCGTCAGGTGGACATGTGGGTGCGGAGAGGGATGCGGATCTGGATCGGTCTCGAACGTGTGGAGGACCATCGCGTACTGAAAGCCGGAGAACTCCCGTGTCGCGAAGTCACGGGCCGCGCGTTGGACCGCTAGCGGATCGGTCCTGGTCGGCATGGAAAGGACGAGATGAAAGGCATCGCGCATGGTCGAATCCGCGGCTATCGGCATCCCGCCATCGCGCCATTCGGCTTTCAGATCCGCCACCGCGTCCTTCCCGAGAATCACCTGACCGTCCTGATCCTCGATCTCGAGTTGGCCATCACGCGAAATGTAGGTGAGATTATTAGAGATACCCTTCATCCCTTTCGGCGCCCTGACGAGTTTCACCACGACTTGGGGCGCACGGCGGACCATGGCCTGTAACTTCTGCCGCACATAGGTCGCACGAGCCTGTGGCGTGTTGAGCCCTCTGCCGGTCTTCACAGGCTTGGCTGAACCAAGAGGACTGCGCGTGCTGCGACGTGGCCGTGGGAGGGTCTCTGTTGAGACATTAAAGAGCCGACTCCCCCACTCATCCAATGTCTGGTCAATCTGGCTGCCTGTTGAGCTCATTGGATGTGCCAGCGCTCCACGGTCCCGCGTAAGACATCGGACACCTTCTTGGTATGGGCCTGGATCACGCGGGAGAGTTCGGTGATGACCTCGACCCGAAAGGCGCTCCGGTTCTGAGGCGCGGTATTCAAGACTTTCGCAATCTGGTTCAGGTTCCTCCCCAAGGCCAGCAGCTGTTGATTCGACCGGGCCAAGGTCTCCAATTCCGGCTGTCCGACCTGCGGCTGTCCGGTCAACTTAGTGCGGATCATCGCCACCAGCCATTTGGTCGGCACATAGCCTTCGTGACCAGCCATTTTCTTCAGGGCGGCGAGCTCTGAGGGAGTCAGGTTCAGTTCGATGCGAGTGGTCGCTCGTTCTCGCTTTGGCGTGACACGCAGCCGAGGTGCAGGAGCCCGCGTGGCGCTCCGGTCCATGGCCTGTCGAATGGCGTTCCGGAGGGCATGGCTCGGCGTGATGCCGTGGGCCTGACACCAGGCCTGCCAGGGCGCTTTCAGTTCACCCAGATCCACCGTGACCGTCGTCGTCCGTTTGACCGTCTGCCCCATCAGCTCACCTGCACCAAGCCCAGTTGCAACACCCCGTGCCCCTCACCGATCGGTGCCTGATTCCGGTCGTACGAGGGTCAAAGAACAGGCGCACAAGAATACGATAAACCCATAATGTAAGACAACTACGGGCAACAGCCATATCCTGCAACCTCTTAAAAAATGATAATAATAGAGGAAAGAAGAAAGAGATTTAGGCCCCCCAATCTCTTAAAATCCGTCAAATATGTGCAAAACGGAGCACTAACGGGATCGTTAAAGAACTGACTCGGCGGGTCCAGCGCGCAACGGAGGAAGAATTGATCTTTAGAACGGAGACGTGTAGGCTGATGCCTAGTTGGAGCGACGCAAATGACGACGGCGTATGAACAGACGATTCTTCAGAAACTTCGGCATCTTCCTCCCGAACGTTTAGCCGAAGTGGAGGACTTTGTGGATTTTCTCGCCCACCGTCAAGCCGAAGAGCGCGCTCTGACTCAGGCCGCCGGCCACCTCGCCAGCGCCGCCTTTGCGCAGGTCTGGGACAACCCCGCTGACGCCGATTATGACCGGTTATGACTTCGGGGATGTGGTCTTAGTCCCCTTTCCCTTCACGGATCAATCCGCCGTCAAACGCCGCCCCGCCGTCGTGGTTAGCAGCTCGGCCTATCATCAGGCCCGCCCCGATCTCCTGATCATGGCGATTACCAGTCGACAACCCTCCTCCCTCTCCGTGGGTGAGATGCAGGTGCAGGATTGGCAGGGGGCGGGATTGCTCAAGCCGTCTGTGCTCAAACCCATCCTCACCACCATCGACCCAGCCCTTGTCCTCAAGAAACTGGGCCGACTCACCACGACGGATCAAAGTGCGCTTCGTCAGGCCCTCCGGACCATGCTCGGGTAAGTCGTCCAGTTCCTCGTTCTGGTAACACCTGGCGCTTCTGTACAAGATTAGGTGAACACTCCATCAATCCTTTTCTTTCTGCTCCTCGATCCTCACTGAAGAGCCGAACCGATCATGAACGGCCACAGGCACCGGACTCACACACCAGCCTCTTCTCAACATCGCGTTGCGCCCCTCACCCAAGCGGGGGCGCAACAGACGTGCCGAATCTGTGGCTACGCACGACTGCATCCGTGACACCGCCTCGGTGGCGCGGTTGCCACGAGCGTGCCACACCCCTTGATGGGCGACAACTATTGTCGCCGCACGGTCGAGTCGCGTTACGCGACACAACGGTGCCGCAGTCCACGTAGCACGGCGTCTCCGGACGCGGTGCTTCAGATGCGTGGCTGCCGAATCCCCTCCCCCGGCCTCCCCTACTTTTTCGGTATGGTCATAAATTCTGAACCCTCTCATAAGTGCCACCATGCCACGCACTTTCTGCGTCTCCTGTCTTCGGCAAAACGCATGACGACACAGAAGCGCTCATGTGGCACGAGGAACGCGGCAGACCATGCACCACGCACCGGATGCAAGGCGATTCAAAGATCTCGACAAGGGGCTGTGATGCTGAGTGATCTCTTCGAACCGGGGTATTTCGATCTCAAGGCACTGGCGGCCTACTCGTCCTGCTCGGTTCGATGGCTGCGGGATCGCCTCGTGGATCGCCTCCATCCCCTGCCGCACTACCGGATCGAGGGAAAGATTCTGGTGAAGCGAGAGGAGTTCGACCGCTGGCTGTCGAGCTCGCACGTCGTTAATTCGGCTGATGGACTGAGCGATATCGTTGATTCTGTGGTCGCTCACATGCGGCCCTCGAAGCGGAGCGCTTGACACAGGGAAAGAGAGTCAAACACACTATGCGTCCTATGGGCGTCACGATTCGAGAGTGGAAAGGGGCGTGGTGGATTTTTATCAACCACCACGGTACCCGCAAAGCCAAGCGTGTTGGGGTCGGAGCGCCCGCCAAAAAGGCGGCCCAGTATGCGGCCCAACAAATCCAGGCACGGCTGGCTCTCGGACAGTCTGCCTTGGACCCTCCTAAATCCAACGTGACCTTGCAGGCCTATGCGACACCGTGGCTGGATCATATCAAGCAGGTCCGTAAGCATACGACACACGAGGACTACAAAAAGCGCCTCAACCAATGGATCCTGCCCGAACTCGGCTCGCTGCGGTTGGCCGACGTGACCCGCGAGAAGGTTCGAGGCATGGTGACTGAGCAGCTCAACCGGGCATTGTCTCCTAAGACTGTTCAGAACAACGTGCGAGTATTGAGCAGCCTTCTGAGTCAGGCCATTGAAGACGGCTTGATCTCCGTCAATGTGGCACTCAAACCAGGAAAGTTTCTCCCGAAGGTCTCAAAGCGTCGGCAAGTGAACCCGTTCACCCGAGAAGAAGTCTCGATCTTCCTGGCCACAGCTCAGCGTCACGCCGCCCGCTATTTCCCGTTATTTCTCTGTGCGGCTCGCACCGGATTGCGGCTCGGTGAACTCCTCGCCCTTCAATGGGGAGATCTCGACTTCCAGAGCCGCTTCTTGCTGGTCCAGCGCAACTACACCCATGGCAAAGTGACGACCCCTAAAAGCGGGGAAGTCCGCCGAGTCGATATGTCTCGCGAGTTGACCCAAACGCTCGCCGACCTCCACACTGAGAGGCAACTCGACGCTTCGGCCAACGGGTGGTCCAGTATTCCGGAATGGGTATTCTGCAGTGAAACGGGAGGCTTGCTCGACGGAGACAACCTACGGCATCGAGCCTTCTATAGCCTTCTGAAAGTCTCAGGGCTACGAAAAATAAGATTCCATGATCTGCGCCACACCTTTGCCAGTTTGTTGCTCCAGCAAGGCGAGAGCCCCGTTTACGTAAAGGAACAAATGGGGCACAGTTCCATTGCCATTACGGTCGACTTATACGGGCATTTAATTCCTGGTGGGAATCGGCAGGCGGTGGATCGACTGGATGAGCCGGTGACCCCACGTTGGGACGGGGTCGGATCTGCAACCCCCGCGCAACCAAGAAAGCACACCGGCGCGGAGGATTCTGCTAACTCATTGAATGTATGGTGCGCCCGGCAGGAATTGAACCTGCGACCTACGGGTTCGAAGCCCGGCGCTCTATCCAACTGAGCTACGGGCGCAACCAGACTCACCATGAATCATGTTCTGGCAAGACTTGTCAAGGTTGAGCGAGCGAATGAAACAGCTACAGGCGCGTCAGAATTTCATCTGCAACCTGCGTGACGGACTTTCCCTCTGTCTCAATCAGATGATCAGCCGCCGCTTGGTACTTCGGAATACGCTCCCGCAACACATCCTGAATTTCCTCGATAAAGGACTTAGTGCCGGTAAGGGACGGACGTTGTGTATCGGACCCGATTCGCTTGGCAATAGTCTCCACTGACGCCGTCAGCCAGAATAGCGTCCCTGTGCGTTTCAGCACTTCGACATTCTGTGGTCGAAGGATGGCCCCTCCGCCGGTATCGATCACCAGCCCATCTTTACCGGCCAAATCCTGGCACATTTTAGTTTCGAGATCGCGAAAGTATTCCCAGCCATGTTGTTCGACGATCTGGGGAATGGTTTGTTCCGCCGACTTCACAATCTCGGCATCGGTGGAGAACAGTTCGCGACCGAGGCGGGCGGCGACAATTTTCCCGACCGTGCTCTTTCCCGTGCCACGATAACCGATCAGCACCACGTTCATTGAAAATGCGACTCCAAGACCGCGCGCATCACGGCAACTGGAGCTGGTTGACCGGTCCAAAGCTCAAATTGTGTGACGGCCTGATTGAGAAACATGTCCAGCCCGGGAATCGTCTTGCACCCTACGCGCTTGGCATTTTTGAGTAACTGCGTCTCCCGTGGGTTATAGACGATGTCCATAACGGCCAGACCCGGATGCAGGAGTGATGCAGGGACACAGGTCGCCTCGGTTTTGGGAGACATGCCGACCGGAGTGCAGTGAATCAAGACCTGAGAGTCCGGAAGGACCCGGCTAAGCGTGGACTCGTCCAGGCACGCATCCTCTACCGTGAGCGCTGCCGCCGAACGAATATCCTGCGCTAACATCGTCCGTTCACTATCCTCAATTCCGAGCAACGTTAATTTTCCCGCGCCAGACTCCGCCGCCAAGGCGAAGGCAATCGCTCGTGCCGCCCCCCCGGAGCCGAGCACCACGATGCGCCGCCCTTTCAGATCGACTCCGCTTTCACGCAGAGCACGCAATGCACCAGTCGCATCAGTGTTATACCCGATCAGCTCGCCCTTTTCGGCCACGATGGTATTAATCGCACCGATCCGCTTGGCGGTCGGTTCCACCTGATCAAGGAACTGCATCGCGGCCACCTTGTGAGGAATCGTCACACTCGCACCACGGAAGTTGCCCAGGGCGCGAAGCCCCTTAATGGCATCCCCGATGGCATCCACCTGCCACGCAAGGTAGACGAAGTTGAGGCCTAACGTTCTGAACGCCGCATTGTGAATGGCCGGTGATAGCGAGTGGCCGACGGGCTTGCCGATCACCCCACAAAATTGTGTCGTTGTATCGAATTCCATTGCATGGTCCACGCGCGTGCAGCTCCCAATCACTCCATGAAATCATTAACTCTTATTGACGGTCATGCCCCCATCAATGGGGAAGGTCCCACCGGTCACCCACGCTGCCTCATCCGACGCAAGATACAACACCATATTCGCCACTTCTTCCGGTGTCCCGACCCGTCGAATCGCATATTGCGCCAAAATCGGTTGCAATCTCTCCTCGTCCGCAAGAAGAGACGCCGCCATCGGCGTATGAATCAGACCGGGATTCACCACATTGCACCGGATCCCTTCCTTTGCGTACTCGATCGCCAAGGCACGCGTCAGCGCGTCGAGCGCACCTTTCGATGCCGTATAGGCGGCCAATCCGGAGAGCCCGACGAGACTGGCAATTGACGAAATATTCACGATCGCACCCCGCCCTTGCCGCTGCATATGAGGAAGAACGGCTCGCGTCATGCGAAACACTCCAGTGATATTGATGTCCAACACCTTGGCCCAGGTCGCATCGTCGGTTTCATGGAGACGTTTCCCAAAATCTCCGACTCCCGCATTGTTGACGAGCACATCGATCCGCCCAAAACTGTCGAGCGTTCGGCGGACCACCTCCTGCACATGCATCTCATCCGTCACAGAGCCGGCAATTCCGAGTACCTTGCCTTTGTTCAATCGAATCACGCTGGCGACACGATCCAACTCCTGTTGCCGACGCCCGGTAATGACGATCGACGCACCCTCGTCGGCAAACCGTTTGGCGATGGCTTCGCCAATCCCGGCATTTCCGCCGGTCACAACGGCTACCTTGCCTTCTAACCTATTCATCTCTCCTACTCCTCTTCCGCTTCTTCAGATTCAGCCTCTGGCTCTTCGATGGCAGACCTGAATTTGTGCACCGATGGACTCAATAACCCTGGCTCTACTTTACGCGCCACGGTGATAAACCCCGAATGGGCGACCATTCGATGATCCGGCCTAACGCTCCGGCCTCGAATGGACCAGGTCCGCAGCAATGTCTCAAACGTTTCGATCATCCCGAACACCGTCGCTCGTTCGAGCGCTTCGACGGTTTGCATCACTTGTGGGACCGTCGGGACAAAGCTCAAGTAGATACCGCCGGATCGAAGAGCATTGACGGCATGCGGAATCACCTGCCACGGTTCAGGCAGGTCAAGCACCACTCGATCAAACTGCACCTGATCATCCAGAAGATCGATGCCCTCGTAGGCACTCTTCCGGAAACAGCGTAAGTTGGCAGGGTCCATATAGCGCGTAATATTGGTCTGTGCCGTCTGGGAAAAGTCTTCCCGCACCTCATAGGTCACGACCAAGCCGCTTGGCCCCACCGCGCGCAAGAGCGCCATCGTCATGGCACCTGAGCCAGTCCCTGCTTCGAACACCCGAGCTCCGGGATAGACATCAGCCCACATCGGGATGATCGCAAGATCTTTGGGATAGAGGACTTGAGCTCCTCTCGGCATCTTAAGCACATAGTCGCCGAAGGTCGGTTTGAGTGCCACCATCTTCTTCCCGCCGGAAAGTGTCACGATGGAGCCGTCAGGACGACCGATGAGAGCGTCATGAGCAATTCGTTGTCCACTGAATTGGTAGGTTTCCCCCGCCTTCAGCGTAAGGGCATACTGCCGCTTTTTTTGATCGACGAGATGGATGCGGTCGCCGTTGGCCAACTGAGACATGGCGCGCATTCTAGGAGGTTCCTTCCTCCGTTTGCAACCAACGGACCTTCCTTGACAGGGTCGGGAGGGGACCGTAAGATCTTCTTATTCTTCGATACTTCCGACCATGCTTCTCCAGAGTCGGCACAGGAGCTATTCAAATTGGCCTAGCCTCACAACAGCGATTGTGAGCCTCGGAGTCGTCCTCTGCCCAATTCTCTCTCCCAGTCCCACTCATGGCAGCGAGATTGTAGTGGCAACCTATGAAGGGGTCATCAACCCCGTCGCGGCGGAGTATCTGAACGATGCTCTGACATTCGCTCAATCATCCGGTGCCCACGCCCTCATCTTGAAGCTGGACACGCCCGGAGGGTTGGACACCTCCATGCGCCTGATGATCAAAGATATGGCCGCATCGCCTGTTCCTGTCATCGTTTTCGTTTCTCCTTCGGGAGGCCGTGCCGCCTCTGCCGGCGTATTTATCACCATGGCCGCCCATGTGGCTGCGATGTCCCCCGGAACCAACATCGGAGCCGCCCACCCAGTCGCCATGGGTGGAGGGGAGATGGACAGCACGATGAAGGAAAAGGTCGAGAACGACGCCGTGGCCTATATCAAAAGCATCGCGGACCAGCGCGGACGCAATGTCTCATGGGCCGAAGAGGCAGTTCGGAAAAGCGTTTCTGCCACTGAACAAGAAGCCCTCAAGCTTAAGATCGTAGACATCGTAGCCGAGGACCTGCCTACTCTGTTGAAACAGTTGAACGGTAGAAAAGTCCATCTTCCCAACGGTTCTATCACGCTCTCGACCGACAGCGCGACACTGCACGAATTTTCCATGGGGACACGCCTTGAATTGCTCAAAATTCTGAGCGACCCAAACATCGCGTATCTTCTAATGTCGATCGGGACGATTGGGATCATGGCTGAGCTCTATAGCCCCGGAGCGATTCTTCCCGGAATCATCGGTGCCATCAGTTTGATTTTGTCCTTCTATTCGCTCCAATCACTCCCCGTGAACTATGCCGGCGCCCTACTTGTCGTCCTCGGCGTAGTCTTCCTGCTACTCGAAATCTCTATTACCAGCTATGGCCTGCTGGCATTGGGTGGCTTGACCGCCATGACCTTGGGCGGCCTTCTGCTCATCAAGAGTGATGCGCCGTACCTCCAAGTATCTGTATCATTTTTATTGCCGACTGTACTGACACTCGGTGGCTGTATCGGAGTCGTAGCATGGATGGCCGTCAAGAGTGGTCGTGGTAAACCGATCACCGGAACAGAGGGAATGATTGGTTCGCTCGGAATCGCAAAGACGGATTTGAACCCACACGGTCAGATCATGGTCCATGGAGAAATTTGGGACGCGATCAGTCAACGTCCGATTCGCCGCGGGGAGACTGCCGAGGTGGTGTCGGTCGAGGGATTGACAGTGACCGTGGCCCCACCTCACGGATAACCGGTCAGAACCCAAGGAGTTGCTATGTCACTGTTGATGCCGCTCGTTTTACTTGGTCTCCTGCTCTACGCGAGTTTTAAGCGTGTCATGGAATACGAGCGGCTCGTAGTGTTTGTTCTCGGCAAGTTTCACACGGTTAAAGGCCCTGGAATCAGATTGGTTATTCCAGGACTGCAGCAGATGGTCCGTGTCAATCTTCAAACCGTCACCATGGAAGTGCCCTCGCAAGATGTGATTACACGCGACAATATCTCGGTGAAGGTGAACGCCGTCATTTTTCTCAGGGTGGTGGATCCCCAGCGTGCGGTCTTGGCGGTTCAGGACTACCTATACTCTACCTCCCAAGTTGCCCAAACCACCTTGCGCAGCGTGCTTGGGCAAAGCCAATTCGATGACTTACTGTCGAAGCGCGACGACATCAACGCCGAACTACAGCGAATCATCGATCAGCAGACCGAGCCATGGGGCGTGAAGGTCGCAGCCGTGGAGGTCAAGAATGTCGATATCCCACAAGACATGCAACGAGCTATCGCCCGACAGGCCGAAGCTGAGCGAGAACGCCGTGCCAAAATCATCCATGCAGAAGGGGAATTTCAAGCCGCACAGAAACTCGCTGAGGCCGCCAACGTGATCGGGCAGAACCCAGCCGCCCTTCAACTCCGTTATCTCCAAACGCTGGTGGAAATCGCGGCCGAAAAGAATTCCACCACGATCTTTCCGATTCCCATCGATACGCTTGCCCCTTTTATTAAAGGCCTCTCATCCAAATAGTGTGGCATTCCGGTCGCGTACTGATGCGAATTCCACATAGATGCCGCATTCATGCGACAGTTGTCCATGATTCTTCTCATTAACCGCCGCTAATCTTTTCTATTTATCCGGCTGATCCCTGTTCCCATTTCTCATCTTCCATCCAGCATCTCTTTTGCTTCTTTGAGCCACTAAATATTAACCGGCGTGGACGAATCTTTTGGACTGAACGGGGCTCCAATTAATAAAGGACGATTCTCAACCTCCTAAAAAGGGTGACGTCATGAAAGAAGATTTACGAGTCGAAGATGCGATAGACGTGCAACAGAAATTCGCTTCCGATGTTGATGCCGATGACGCCAGAGCGAGCGGAATGCTGGGTCGAATCGGTCGCGGCGAGAGTGAGGGATCCGGTCAGAAGGGAAAATCCAGACTGACCGCGCGTACAAGTCAGGCCAGTCCATTTCTTCTAGAGTCGTTATACTTTCGCTCGTTTGGCGAGCGGGGCCTCCTGTCGCGAGAAGAGGAGATCCTGATCGCCAAGCGGGTGGATCAGGGAACCAGGCGCATTCGAACCGCTTTGCGGCAAGCCATTAAGACTTTGCTGAAGATTCGACGGATTCCTGTTTGCGAAGAAAGCGCAAGGGTACTCCAGTCGGTCCGACGATTAAGTGGCTTGTCTGCCACCGCGTTGGACGATGCGGAGATGGCCTTGGATAGGGTTCTTCATCCGGTTGGCACGAACCTTCATGCCCCGGCTTCCATTGCGAAACCACTGGGGGCCGTGCTGGACGAAATACGTGCCGCACGAATCATTTTGGAACAGGGCAAGGATGAACTTGTCAGGTGTAATCTTCGGCTGGTCGTTGACGTCGCCAAACATTATACCGGTCGGGGGTTGAGCTTGCTGGATCTTGTGCAAGAAGGCAACATCGGATTGATGAAAGCGGCTGAACGATACCAATACCGAAAAGGGTTTAAGTTCAGCACGTACGCAACGTGGTGGATCCGTCAAGGTATTACTCGGTCGCTTGCGGACCAATCTCGAACGATCCGTGTTCCAGTTCATCAAACCGAAGCCTCGCATCGTATTCTTCGGGTGATGCGGAGACTGTGCCAACAATTGGGCCGCCCGGCACGCTTGGACGAGGTGGCTCGTGTGCTTCACATGCGCCCTGAACGACTCCGAGAGACCGTTCAGGCCTTCCAAGAGCCGGTGGCCCTGGAAACTCCCATCGGTGATGGCGATACCCAATTCGGGGACATGATTCCTGACCACCAGGCTGTCCCACCGGACGCCAACGTTCACCGCAGTGAGCTGACGGAACAACTGGACCGCATCTTGAGCACCCTCACCCCTCGTGAACAGACGGTGATCAGGCTACGATTCGGCATAGGGTACGACGAATCAAGTACCCTTGAGCAGGTGGGGCAAAGCCTGTCCGTAACACGAGAACGCATCCGTCAGATTGAAGCAAAAGCCTTGAAAAAACTCAAAACCCCTGCGATCAAGGAGCTGTTCGCAGCCATTAGGTAGGCTGCTCAAATGTGCAGAGGTTCATCAGAGAGTATCACGTAGTTCAATTCACATCGCACACTGCCTTCCCTCCGCATGGTGGGTTATGTCAGAATACCTCCACTGTGCGGAGTGTGGCGACTCTCACTCCTACCGGTACTATTAGTATTACTATCTTGAAGGGTCTGACTGACTTTGCGGAAGGAACCGCTCCTTTGGAGTCTGCTATCCTATGCTCCAATCCACTCCTGTGACGGTCTCCAACGGGAGCAGCCGACAGATTCCTGGAGATGCCGTTCGTCTCTTTTCGGCACCAGTTCCGTACCTTACCGGATGGGACTTACAATGTCGGTTGCATGAGGAGCGTCTCCTCGGTCTGCAACCGGATACCGTTCTCATTCTTGAACATCAGCCTGTCTATACACTAGGACGACGAACCCGATTATCCGATTGGGGAGGGAATGAAGAGACATTGTGTCAAACAGGTGCCGAACTGCACCGGGTGAATCGCGGCGGATCCGTGACCTTTCACGGCCCCGGGCAAGTTGTGGCCTACCCTATCCTCAAGATCGATCGCTATGCCGCAGGACCGAAACAGCTTGTCCGACGGTTCGAAGAGGTCGTGATTCGAACGCTCCGTTACTGGGATATCACCGGCTGTCGTCTCGATGGCAAGCCAGGCGTTTGGGTAATGACTCCGGTTCCCCAGAAAATCGCTTTCATCGGAGTACGGATCCAACGGGGGGTCACCTTGCATGGCCTGGCTCTCAATGTTGATCTCGATCTGGCACCATTTCACAGGATCCATCCCTGCGGATTGACCGACTGTCCGGTCACATCGATGGCAGCGCAGCGTCACACTTCGATCTCGGTTGATGATGTCAAGCAGGTACTGGCTCAGGCCTTTACAGAGATGATTCTCTCTTTCTGAAATCAGTGCGGAACGTCGAACCGGTCCACATTCGAGGATGAATCGCCCTCAAAGGAGGAATATGCAAGAGCTTGATACCCCAACCTTCCGTTTAGCAGTGGCCCAGTTCGATCAAGCTGCGGAGGCCATGAGACTTGATACGAACCTTCGTGAGCGACTCAAACTTCCACAACGATCGCTCGTTGTCAGTCTCCCGGTGCGAATGGACAACGGACATGTCGAGGTCTTTACCGGTTACCGAGTTCAGCATGATTCCTCGCGTGGCCCTTCGAAAGGCGGCGTCCGCTACCACCCCGATGTGAGCCTCGGCGAAGTTGCAGCCCTTGCCATGTGGATGACCTGGAAATGTGCACTCGCTGGGCTTCCCTACGGAGGAGCCAAAGGTGGGGTGCAGGTGGCGCCGAAAGGTCTCTCATCCGGTGAGCTTCAGAGGCTGACCAGGCGTTATGCCGCCGAAATTTTCCCGCTCATTGGGCCGGACAAGGACGTCCCGGCTCCTGATGTCGGCACCGACGCTCAGATCATGGCCTGGATGATGGATACCTATAGCCAGCAGGTCGGCTATGCGGTTCCTGGGGTCGTGACCGGCAAACCACTCTCTATTGGCGGCAGCCTGGGCCGCGAGGAAGCCACCGGCCGAGGAGTGGTCTATGTCACACTGGAGGCCTTGCGCCATCTCAACCTCTCAGTTGAGGCCGCGACCGTGGCAGTGCAGGGATTTGGGAATGTCGGCTCACACACCGCCCGCATCATGCAGGAACATGGCGCATGCGTGATCGCAGTGAGCGATGTTTCCGGTGGAATCTACAACCCAAAAGGCTTGAACATCGAGCAATTGATGCGGCGCGACCCCGGTCAACCTCTGCATCAGACCAAGCTTGGAGACGCCATCACGAACGAGGAACTGCTGCAACTGGACTGTACCGTGCTGGTCCCTGCCGCCCTATCGGAACAAATCACTGTGAAGAATGCCGATCGCCTGAAATGCCGTATCCTCTCCGAAGGCGCCAATGGCCCGACCACGCTGGAGGCCGACCGTATCCTGGCCGACAAGGGGATCTTTGTGATCCCGGATATTCTTGCCAATTCCGGCGGCGTCATCGTCTCATATTTTGAATGGGTGCAAGACCTTCAGCGCTTTTTTTGGAGTGCCGCTGATATCCAGAATCGCCTACAAGACATCATTACCTCTGCCTTTCACCGCACGCTTCGATTCTCGAGCGAACGACGCGTTTCTATGCGAATGGCGGCGCTCATGAGTGGGATTGATCAGGTCGCCCAGGCACATCTCCAACGTGGGCTCTATCCCTAAGCCACTCGTGGATGAGTACGTACCGTTTCGCCTGCTCACTGGAGGCTTGTTCCTCGACTTGCCCTTGCGCTAGGGTACGGACTGCTCATCACTCAACTCACTATGGAGCTGTTCGTGGATCGTAACGCCATTGTCACCGCGTGGGAAGTCCATCAGAACGAGGACTGGCCGCAGTTTTCAAGCCCGCATCAAGGACCATTGATGACCATCGACACCGTGATCGGAGGTTGTGTCGTCTACTATCTCGACAGCTCCGATGGTCTCGATGTTCAGCGACTTGCCATTCTGCAGGACTGCCTGGATGACTTGGATGACTTGACCGACCAGCTCGACGCTGAGTGCCAGCCATACTTTCTCCGACTTCGACAGCTCGCGAGTCTATTGCTGGATACGAGAACCGCTCCATAATATAAGTATGCACAACCATCCCGAAAGGCTTTCTTGCAGATACCTGAGATGATTCGCTACAATTTTCGGTATATGCGCTCCGCGTCTACCCCTCTGGCGACAATTTAGATAGACTATCTGACTTCACCCAGGAGAGTGACTACACCATGCAAAGGACTCCGTATCACCTCGCACTCCTCGTCTTGATCAGCATCCTCTCCCTATCCACCTTCGCCAGGGCTGAACC
This sequence comes from Nitrospira sp., assembly GCA_016788465.1. Taxonomy (GTDB): domain Bacteria; phylum Nitrospirota; class Nitrospiria; order Nitrospirales; family Nitrospiraceae; genus Nitrospira_D. Next base: position 45,905 of record JAEURV010000068.1, read on the forward strand.
TTATGAATTAAGCGAGCACGACGTCACGGAGCCAAAGGCGATTTCCAGCAGCGACATATCTCTCTTTGGCGCCAAACTCGGTGACCCTGAGGGGAAAGCCGTCGAGACTCTTGAGGCGCTGGCAAACCGCAAGACACTTGGAATTAAAGTCGAGCAGGAAGCGACATTCATCTTCTTGCTTGATCAGCGCAAACCGACCGGTCCAATGGCCGGTCTACGAATTCAGGACGGGAAGGTCGATCTCCTGTTCATCAATAACCGATTTGCCCATCGGACAAGGGGAATCTTCCGCAATGTCCTCAATAGCGAAAGCCCTGATGACATCAGAAAGTTACTGGGCAAAGAAGAATACGGTGATGAGAACGTGATGGGGGCCATCATGGCC
>JAEURV010000071.1 GCA_016788465.1 Nitrospira sp.
TGGTGCCGGAGACCGGGATCGAACCGGTACGGGCCTTTTGAGCCCGAGGGATTTTAAGTCCCTTGCGTCTGCCTATTCCGCCACTCCGGCGAAGGGCGGATTTTAGCATAGGCACAAGGCAGCCCACAGCCACTTTCTCGTTGTCCTTTTCCACCAGGCCCTGACCAGCTCCGTTGACGAAGAACCCCGAAACCAATACGGGCCTTCGACAAACGATAGCAGGACTAGGTTAGAATATGGCGCATGAGCGGTGCGACACTCCGAGAGACATGGGGCTGGGTAGGGGTGGTCCGTTGAACACACCAATCCCTCTCTTGCTAGCCGGTCTATTCACGCTCACCCTAGCCCTACCACAGGCAGCAGCCGGCCAAGAAGCCGTACTCGATATTCTGCCAATTCGTCCCTTTAACTTTGATGTCTCCTTCAACCAGCGTACCTTTGCCCCTCAGGCCAGAGTCATCGCAGCGCAGGTCGGGATCACTGCGCTCCGATATGGGCCGCTAGAAATGCGAACCGTCTATCAATACTACAGCCACCACACTCCAACGTTTGTAACGGACCAGCATTCACTGTTCCTGAACCCACGCTGGAATAACTTCATCGATGTCCTGGATTTCCCCCGGAGCAGGCCGATCAACCGAGTCATCCGACATGTGCTGTTCGGACCGCTTGAGGATCGAGCGGTTCCTTATGTCGGCACCTTGATTGGCGGCACTCTCCCCGGACGGGGCGAAGCCTCGCCCGGCTATCTATACGGAGGGCAGGTAGGCGTGCGATTCCCGGTCGCTCGTGGATTCTCAGTGGATATGGGACTTCAGTACACGCGGTTTGAAATTGATTTCAAAGGTAGGTCTGATCTCTCTCAGCAATGGCTGTTTACGATCGGGATTCGCCTGTAACCGGATGCGCTCTATGGAATCGAGCAGCCCCATCGCACGAACGTCCGGATGGTTGAGCAACAAGACGTCCGGCCATCAGCGATCCCGGCTTCTTCTGGGATTGACTCTTCTCCTCTTGCAAGGATGCGGCCTAATCTACGATGCCGTCACAATGGTCCATCCACTAACTCAAGACGAACTGTCTGCAATCTGTGCACGTGGACGTTTGCGAGTAGGCATTTCGGTTGAGCCGTTTCGCCCGTTCATTTTTCCCGCGATGTACACCGATGAGGGAATTCGAGTCACGGGACTGGATATTGAGCTGATCCGGGAGGTCGCGGACGCTCTCACGGTTCACTGCGGCAAACCGACGCCTATCGTCCCCACCCTTCATGTCACTCGGTTTCCGGATCTCTTCATCAAAATGAACGAGGGGCAACTCGATCTCTTCGTCTCCTCCGTAAGCGGAACCGTTCCAGGCACGAGGCCGGCCGGCCTATGGTTTTCAGCTCCCTATCTACGCGACGACGGGCTTGCCGCCATCGTCCAGAACCCCAAGATTGCTGAGCGCATCAAGACACAATTCGCACAGCACTCCAGGAACTGGGACACACTCGAAGCCATCCAGCAAGCCTTTTCCGGATTGACCATCGCGGTACAGAAGGGTCGCTCCGCTCATCTCTATACCCAGGCGAACCTGTCACAGATCCGCCTGGTCGTCTGCGACTCGCTTCCCGCCGCCATTGAAACAAGAGACCCGACGATTGATCTTATCCTCTCCAAGCATTCCATTATCGAGTATGTCACCAAACGCGTCTGGCATGAGTGGTCGCCCTTAACCAAGCCCGACGGGTCTCCCTTGCTCCTGACGCGCGACGATCTCTCGATCGTCACCAGTGAAGAACACAGACACTTGCAGTGGTTCTTGAATAATCTGTTGTTTCGCATGGAGGAGTCCGGACGATTGGCCCAAATGCGCCACCGCTGGATTGATGAGGAATATGCACCCACCAGACGGGCGACAACCGAAGGCTTACCCCTTGAAGTGACACAAGTTCCTGACCACTATGATCAGGGACAATGCCGGTTGGCTGAAGGTGTCGAAACACGATAACCTCGCGGAGGCGGTGATCATCATGCCCTCACAGCTGTTCCTCCCTCTGATCATATCGACTGCGCTCCTCAGTGGCCTGACCAGTTTGGCCCACGGTGGCCAAACCGAAACGGAACAGGCCGCTGAACTCTTGGCTACATTCCTCAATGCAGGGCGTGTCGTCGTCGAGCAAAACCAATCGCTGATCAACGATCCGCGCAAAGGCGATAAGGGATTCACACCAGAGGTTTTCGAGCGGTCAGTCCTGGAGGAATTCTCTCGTCAGACTCACATAAACCTCCGGGCTTCTCCCCCCTCACTGCCGGCCTCTACTCGGGATCTATTGGCGCTCCTCCTGCGCACCAGCAAGGAAGTCGTGGCGGACGCCCAGTTTGTCATCAACCAGCGTGGCATCGGATACAAGAACTTTATCCCCGCCACGTTCGGCAGCCAGGCAGCACGGAAATTCTCCGCACGATCGAAGGTGACGATTAAACAGACTGCCCTCGACCCAAGGAATTTACACAATACCCCGGATGCCTATGAACGGAAGGTCCTCTTACGACTTGCCGCACAACCGATGGCAGCCCCTCCGGTTATCGAGTGGATGGACGGCGGAACAACCCTTCGGGTCATAACCCCGCTGTACTATTCGGAGGATTGTCTGACCTGCCACGGAAGTCCGAAAGGAATCCTGGATATTTCAGGCTATCCCCGAGAAGGGGCTCAGGTAGGAGAGCTGGCGGGAGCGATCAGCATCCAGATTCCCCTGGACCAGCGGTAGCAGGCAGCCAGCGCCGACGGAGGGAGGCGCCAAGCCGAGCTGCTACCGATGATCGTCGGGGCAATCAGTTCATCATCGCCAGAAGTTGTGGCCGCCCTTCTTCAGAACCCTTCTCTTTTCCGGACTTACGGCTCAGCACTTCTTCCACCCCTGACTTGACCGCCCGTCCCCAGCGATTGGTCTGCGCTTGAGCCTTTCGAGCATAGCGACTGATCGTTCGGCGGGTTTCGACACCGGTCTGTGGAGCAAAGAGGAGCCCGAGCCCTGCTCCAATGACTGCCCCACCAGCGATGAATGCAGCTGCCTTGGCGACTTGCTTCTGCTGCTCCGACATGGTGAACCTCCTCGTGATGGTGAATAAGCCGGAAGATCGCTTCGCACCCCGTTCTCTTGGAATAACTATCAGCATGCTCCGTGCCAACAGCAGACTTGAGAGCGGAAAGTGGATTTCCGTGAAAAATCGCGGAGGGCGTTTTTTGTCAATGAGGAATGACTAATTTTTGGTCTCTTTTTCTCAACAAATCTGGGTACAGCCGTCTCAGAAATCCAACAGCTGTCTCGTCCATATCCCTTCTTGACAGCCATGGAGGCCGATTTGCCGGCAACGAAACGTTAAAGATTTCTCATCGCAGATGCACTTGCATTGATACCTGAGCCTCCGTATTATCCACGGGCAAGTCTTGCCTAGCCCCCTTAGGGTTTGGGAGATGACTTCTGGTTCGTGTTCCTATAGAAAGAAGGGCACGCTCTTGCAACGGATGGAAACAGCTTGATGCCCCCCCCAGCCGCGCTCCCGTACCCCAATATTGATCCTGTGATTGTCGCCCTCGGCCCCATTCAGCTTCGCTGGTATGGGCTGATGTATCTGATCGGGCTTACCGCCGCCTATTTTCTCATTCAGCGGAAGGTGGCCAGGAAGGAGTTGGCAATCCGGCAGGATCAGATCTATGACATGGTCGTCTACGCTGCGTTTGGGGTGTTTCTTGGAGGGCGAATCGGTTACACACTCTTTTATAACTTTTCGTACTACAGCCAAAACCCATTGAAACTCCTGGCAGTCTGGGAAGGAGGGATGTCCTTTCACGGCGGCCTCTTAGGAACGACCCTCGCCCTGATTTGGTTCAGTCGAAAGCAAGGAATTCCCGCCTACACCGTCGCGGACCTTGCGGCCTGCGTCACACCGATCGGGTTGGGCTGTGGACGAATTGGGAATTTCATCAATGGTGAGCTGTTCGGACGGGCAACCGATGTCGATTGGTGCATGGTTTTTCCCGGGGGAGGGCCTGCCTGCCGACACCCCTCGCAGTTATATGAGGCGACGCTGGAAGGGTTGACGCTGTTTACGGTGCTCTGGTGGATCGACCGCCGCCCGACCCCTCCCGGTACCCTCTTCTGGACCTTCGTTACCGGGTATGGCATCAGCCGACTCATCGTCGAACTGTTTCGTGAACCGGATCAGCACTTGGGCTTTATTTTGGGATCGATTACCATGGGCCAGATCCTCTCATTGCCTATGGTACTGGGCGGAGCTCTCATGCTGATCCGCGGCTACCAGCGGGCGCGGCAGAAACCTGCGTACTCTTAAGTGTTCTAAGTAATTAGGCCTGAGTGAGGAGGCTCTTCATATTCTTCCACTCAGCACTTACTCTCGATCCCCAGCACTGATTAGTATGGCATCTCGTCATCGTCCAGGCCCACATGGTGGCCGAGTTCATGGACAACCGTGTCGTATACTTCCTGTACCACTTCCTCTGGACTCTCACAGAGCCTGAGAATCGGCCCGCGATAGATTGAGATCTGTGGCGGCGCCTCCCCTCCCGGCCGAAAAAATGAATCAGCCGCCAGCGACTGGCCTTGGTAGAGCCCAAGCAAATCATCCTCACCTTCAAGCTCCAAATCTTCAAGGACCTCTTTCGGTGGCTCCTCCTCGACCACCACTACGATCGATTCCATCAACTTGGCGTAGGGAGGCGGCAGGTCGGCAATGGCCTGTTGGACTAACTTGGCAAAGGCCTCAGGAGATATACTGTCACCTCTGGTCATGTTGTCTTGTTATCGCTCCTCATAATTCAACGGACGCACCACATCGTAGGAACAGACAGTGAAAGCGGGGCGTCACCCCTACTCTAAGCTTGACTGCGGCTTTATACACCTCACCTTGCACGCGGTATTGCTCCGCCCTCGCCGCAGCCTGAGGAGCCGTAACCACATCGGTCTTATAGTCCGCGATCCAGAGTTCCCCCTCGAATCGATAGAGTATATCCATCACTCCTTCCATCACCTGTCGATCCTTCCATGGCATGATGAACGGGACTTCACGGGCCAGAATCTTGGACGACCGAAGCCGGTCATAGAGAGGCGAGGCACCAAACGTTGCAAACAGTTCGCGAAGCGAGTCCGTGACGGCCGGCAACAGCAACTGTTCTTCTAATGAAAGCACCTTCTGGAGGACCGGACCGATCTGCTCCATCAATTCGCTTGGTGAGGATGAGAAATTCCACCGCTCCAATAGTCGATGCGCGGCAATTCCCGCTATTCGGCCCACCTCACGAGACTGAAGACGGTTGCTGGGAGATCGCTTATTCGACTCGTCTTGTCGAGCTAATGCGGTCGGTGTCACATGCCATTCGGTCTCTCCAACGGCAATCCACCGTTTTCTCCGCTGCTCCCACAGTCGGGCAATCGACGGCACATCGACCGAGATAACCGGATTTTCTATTGCGATTGACTGGCGCTGCCAGGTTCGCTCCGGCGCATGCATTACTCGATGAGGGATAATACTTTCTCCGATCGAGAGCTGCTGTGTAGGCAACTCACCGACTTGCCCTGCGCCGATTTGTTGCAGCCATTGAAATGTGGTTTCTCCGACGGATCGGGCCACTTTCCCTCCAGACAATACCAACAGCTCCTTGGCCCTCGTCATCCCGACGTAGAACACTCGACGTCGTTCGGCCTCTTCCCGTACGGCAAATTTGGCCTGCGCCATCACCGCCCCGATCGTTTGTTTCGACCCGAGGGACAATCCATAGATACCGCTCGACCAATCATGTGCCACATGCGGCACCGTACGGTCTCGTCCTGCTCCCTGGTGCAATCCCGGCAAGACCACGATCGGGAACTCCAGTCCCTTGGCCTTGTGGATTGTCAGGATTTGGACGGCATCGGAAGATGCTTCTGCCAACGGACTCTCGGCCTCTTCCGGTTGTTCGTCCAATCGCGTCACCATCAACTCAATGAACGCACTCAATGTCATCGTGGCGCGTTCGGATAGTGAGGCGGCTGTTTGTTTTACTTTCAACAAATTGGCGACGGCCTGTTCACCATGCAGTGAAGCAGCGGCGACCTCCAAAAACGGGAGCCGATCGAAGATCATTTGAATCGCGTCGGCCAACGGCACCGAAGGGACAGCCCGATGAAGCCAGGCCAGTTGTTCATAGAAACGGCGAATCGACGCCGCCCTTGGGTGGTCGAATGAGTCGAGACCTGCCCAGAGCCTATAGTCCAATTGGGAGGATTCATGGAATTCAACAACTTCGCGATCCGTCAAACCACCCAGCGGGGAGCGCAGTAGTCCGGTCAGGGCAATGTGATCATGCGGATGGTCAAGCACTCGAAGCACATTGACCAGATCAATCACTTCCTGCCGACGGTAGAAATGCTTTTCCCCTTCGATAACATAGGAGATATTGTGCCGGCGCAGGGCGTCGAGGTAGGCATCGGCCTGGGTGAGCTTTCGGAACAGCAACGCGACGTGGCCGGCTGCAGTATTGGGCCGCGAGAGGATCTCGTCTTTCAACCATCGTGCCAACACTTCTCCTTCAGCCCGCACGGCAAGATCCGCATCAAACGGTTCATTCACGTCTCCCGGCGTCGTCACTAAGAGCTGGACTCCGGCGTCCATCGTTGAAGGACGACGTTGTGGGCGCACTTCCAGCCGGACATTGGCCGGCTGCACGAGTGGGTGCTGGACAAAGAGTCGGTCAAAGATGTCGTTGATTGGGTTGAGCACGGCGGCAGCGCTGCGAAAATTCGTCGTGAGGGTTTGGACGGCGCCTCCTCCTTGAGTGACCTTGTCCACTACCCGATCAAAGGCCTCAATGTCTGCTCGACGAAATGCATAGATCGATTGCTTGGGGTCCCCCACAATAAAGAGCTTCCCGGAATCGAGCTGCATGTCCTGCCAGGCAGTCTCATGAGAACCAAGCTGCTCCGACACCGCAAGGATGATCTCATACTGAATCGGATCGGTATCCTGAAACTCATCGACCAACACCGCTCGATACTCTCGCTTGATCCCTTCCCTGATTCTGGGATGCGTGTGCAGAAGACTCCTCGCCCTCGCCAACAGACCGTCAAATGACAACCACCCTCTGTCCACAAACGATGAACGGATCGACTCAACCAGTGGACCGAGAAGCTTCAGCAGATCGCCAAACAGACTATGGTCGACATCCAAGAGAGCCTGGCTGGTTTCAATGAGTCGTTTGGCTTGTTGGAACTCTACTTCATCCCAATCCTTGACCTTACTCCCGATGTCCTTCATGAGCCAATCACGAGTCGAGAGATCCAGACGTTGAAGCGCGGAAGCACCTTCGTTTGCCACCCTCGTCAACAACGACAAACTTGCCCCAAGCATCTCCTCAATCTTTCGCCGCTTAGGTCGATCGTACGACGTGAGTAACTCCTGTGCCTTGTCGGCAAGCCCACGGACCCACTGACGCACACTCGGGACAACCGCGTTCTGAGTGAGCTGTTGCTGCAATACATTGAGATCAACAAGCTCGCTGCAGAGTGCATGGGCAAGGGCTCTGACCTCTTCAAGAGTCGTCATGGCCAACAGACGACGCCACTGATCATGATTTAAACCTTGTCGGCACAACTCCTGGTCGATCCACACATCCCACGCCTGCGTAAAATGCTCTTCGAATCGCAAGCCGTCGTCTTCTTGAAAGTCCGGATCGACCCCACTCTCTAGTGGATGCAGCCGCAGCAGATGCGCGGCAAAACTATGCAACGTCCCGATCTGGGCTTTCTCGATATCGGCCAACCCGGCTCGAGCACGAACCGCAATCCCATCCCTGGTGAGCCCATACCGGCCTTGAAGTTCCTCAGCCGAGACGGCTCCACCATCTTGTAGTCGTGCCCCATCGGTCCTAGGATCGGCCAGCCACGACAGCCGTTCGCGCAGGCGCACCTTCATTTCCATGGCCGCTTTGTTTGTGAACGTGAGGGCGACCACTTGAGTGATGGGTACTGGGCGTGGTTCTTTCATCACCAGATGGACGAGACGATTGACCAAAAGCGTCGTCTTGCCGGTTCCCGCCCCGGCAATCACGACCACGTTCCGATCGAACGTCGTTTCAGCGGCCTCGCGGGCGGCACGGTCCGGGATCTCGTAGCGGCTACTCATCCTGCACCTTGATCGTACGCAGGGATCGAAGATCTTTGGACTCCGTTGATCGATACGCTCGCCACCAACTCAGCTGATGTTCACGCCGACAGGCCGCACGATATTCGCATGTCTGGCAGTAGGTGCCGGGAAGAATAAAGAACCGGCCGGCCTTGAGGCCGGTTACCAGTCGCTCGATCGTGTCCTGGATCAATGCGCCGGCGTTTCCCGCCCAATCTCGCTTCGTGAGCATCGAGCGATCGATTGGCTTCGGCCAGTTGGGGGCCACGAAGAGCAGTTGCACTCCCTCAACCACTCCCAACCCGGCAAGATCCAGGTGGGCATAGAACGGCGGCTGTAACCGATACCCCCGTACCGCCGACTGACGAAGATTCCGATCCTCCGTCTTCATGGCACTGCTTGTCTTGTATTTATAATCGATGATTCGAAGGACGCCGCTGTCTCGATGTCGGTCGAGCCGATCGAGGCGGCCTTGAATCTTCAGCTTAATCGAATGCTCTTCGACCACAAGCGACAGCGTACCAGTCGCCTCCTGCTCAAAAGCAACCGGCTGATAGGGCGACTCAGCATAGGCGGCTTGATCCGCAGCAATCGTCGCAAGCACTAAGGCAACAGCCCGTTCCTTCGCCAATTCCCATAAGAGATAATGCCCGGGCGGATGCTCTCGCTCACACTCCACAGCCGCCTTAACCACAGACTCCTCAGCGACTCGACGAACGGTGTCGTGCGGTAATGGGGCGGCAGGCCAGCCCATTCCAACAAGCGATTCATAAGCGAAGCGCAGTGCCGAGTGGAGCAGGATACCGAGCGCCAGGGCATCCGGTTCTTTCCTCATCGCCAGACGAACCGGTTCAAGATGCAGCACGTCCGTCCCGAAATACTGGAACGGACAGCGGGCATACCGTTCAAGCGGAGTCGGAGCTACCCCTCGTTGCATCACCCGCGACCAATGGGAGGGAAGCGGACCGGTCTGGCCATCGAAGGAAGTGAGCAACGGCACATCCTGTTCGATCGCCGCCACTGCCGTCACCGCATGACCAAACAACTCAGCATCCTGTCCCATAGCGTGAATGAGTAAAGCAGGATCCTGCCCTTGCAGTACCATCCACCTGACCAATTCTCGAGGAGAAAGGTACTTGTGTATGGCAGGCCTGTGGGCGACTCGTTCCGTCAGCCGACGTGGAACGGTCTCTATCGGAGAGTCATGCTGACCAAGTCGCCGAACACCCTGCTCGACGTAGGGAGAGACAACCGACACACGCCCATTTTCATCGGCTCGCTGATACGAACAATACAGTCGCTGGGTTGCAGCCTGACAGAGCAGGGTGAACAGCAACGTCTCTTCGTCGTAGCCGGCTAATTTTTCATCGATTTTGAACCCCAGCGTGCTATCGAGCACCACACGATGACGATCGCGCAGAAACGGATCCTCGCGGATATAACGAGGAAAGTGTTTTTCAGTTAGTCCGATGACGAACAACGCCCTAAAGGGAATGCCACGGGCCGCCATCGCATCGAGGAGGACCACACCTTGATTGGGGACAGAACTGATCGGCACAGCAGCCCGTTCCAACGCATGCTGCAACAATTCGAAAAATTCTTCCCAAGAGAGCTCTTCCCCCAGGAGACCAAGCATTCGCAACCTGTCCAATGTCTGATCGATCACCTGCCAAATCGAATGGAATCTCGTATCAGCAGGGTGTTTCTTTTCCGGCCCCTCTTCCTCCTGACGAAAGAGGTGTCGAGAAACCAACTGTTCAAGGGTGTCGACATGTTCTCGGATCGTTGCCTTCGTGGATACCGATTCACAGGATGTGAGCAATTCTTCAATGACCTGCCAACACAGAGCCGCAACCTCCGACGCCACATCCAGAGCGCCGCCCTGCACCTCCTCATCTCCTTCCTCTTGCAGCGTCAATACCGACTGGCTCACCTGCTTCACCCGCTCCCATTCGTCACGGCCATGGGTGATACGGAGGGCAGAGACCATGGCCTTCCACTGTTCAGGTCGATAGTGGGGGTTCCCATCTAGGAGCTCGGACGATCGATACAGAGGTGAGGTAATGACATCGAGAACCGTCGTGCCGTAGAAATCATTGATGGGTAGGGAAGCCAGCTGCAGCAGAAGCTTACAGAGCGGCTCGTGAATCAGCGGAGTGCTCCCAGTTGTCACGAAGGGAATACAGTAGCGATCGAAGACATCTCGCAACAGCCCGCTGTAAGCATCCAAGGTCCTGGCCACAACGCCGATCTCATCAAATCGATACCCGTTCGTCTCGACGAGATCAAGGATCCGGCGACAGGTGGAAGCCAGTTCCTCTTCTGCGCCGATAACGCTGGAGATCGACAATGTCACTGGGTGAACGCCAACAACCACATCTGATTGCGACACCGTCGCACGTACGCTGGCACCTGCAAACAGTGGGCTAATATGCCGATCAAAGAAGCGTTGAGAAAACTTGTACGAGGCGTCTTCTTCCAGCGGGAATAACAGTGTGGTCGGCACTGTTGCACGTACTGCCTCAAGCAGCGAGAGTTGCACCTGCGTGAGATCATAAAATCCGTAATAGAACAGGTGCGTGAGTGATGCAAGGAAGGGAGACGATGGAACGAAGGGAATCAAAGCCTCCGTGAAATCATCAGCTGTCCCAACCCCGAGAGCCTTGCCCACCTCTTCTACGGCCGCATACAAAGTGAACAATGCCTGGAGCCGATCGGGTTCATCTTGACCGAAGTACCCTTCAGTAACACTTTGAAGCGCGGCAGCCGGATCAACTCCGGCATCTTTCAGATCACGAATGGTGGACCAGAGGGCCGCCCAGGTCCCGGAGGCATGTCCGATCCGTTGCAGTGGCGCCAACCCAGAAGGGCGATTTCGTGTGAGATAGCGGACGAGCTGTTCGAAGAATAGATCATCGACGATACGAATATTCGTTGGTCGATTCTGACCGTGAAGCTCATCCGCGAGACGAAGGGCGAACTGATGAAAGGTAAGAAGATGGACATTCAGAAGTGTACTCTGTCGCTCATGGCTGAGCAGACGTCTTATTCGATCAAGTAACGTGCTCGATGGAACAAGGATCACAACCGGAGTAAAGGGATCGTCAACCTGTGCGAGATGGAGCTGATCGACGAGTGCGGATTCGAGAGAAGGATGGAACCGACCGGTGATAACGCGGAGCATCTACGGCGTATCTCGTGAAGCGTGAAACGTGTGGACACCAATATCGTCTGTTATCTGTCCGGTATGCGCTTCACAAACGGCGAGTGGCGAACGACGCGGTTAGCCCGTCTCCGGGCCTAGAAGCTCTCCGTTACAATCGACGCAGGCCCAATCGCCATCAATGAAGGACATGGGATCCCCACAGATCGGACAGTCCGGTGGAGGCCCTTTGGCAAGGAGTGGGAGAAGATCCGGAAGCTCGATATCGTCTTCGTCCATGGATCCCCTATCCTTCCCGCTGTTTAAGTTTCAATTGAATGGCTTTTTCCGCGCTTTCACGGCTCGGTACTCCGACGAACGTCAGCTTCCCGTCGATGATGGTCGCAGGCACGGCCCGGACAGAATGGCGATCGGCCAATTCCTGCCCGTCCTTGGTCGTGATATCGACCTCTCGGTAAGAAAAGCTGTATTTGACTCGGAGCTGCTTCCAGAGACTTTTCGCCGAAGGGCAGGCTCCACAACTGGGTGAGACAAGCAAAGTAATGTTGGGCATGGTCGGACTAAATAGGTTACAAGTTCGGCACCAGTGAAACTCGCTCAACCTTATCGAGAGGTGATCTTAGCACCCGCTCAAAAGTCGGTGCAAGGACGGTCCACTGTCGCCTTCCGGGATGAGATTCGAGCATTTGCCTCCAAGTTGAGCTCCATCGCAAGGGACAGGATTACCTTTCTGGAAGTCGGAGACTATCGCTGGCAGCTGGAAAGCTTAATGAAATCGGCGTATGGTATTGACAGATGCTTCGCCACCTCCTCCATATTCTCCTCTGGCTCACATCTATACTTGGACTCGTCAGTTCGCCAGCATGGGCTGAACCAGGTCCAGATGCCGCGTCTCGATTGCGTGTGCTCACGTACAATCTGCTGCACGATGGAGGATGGTCGGGATTCTTTGAGAGTGGCACCCACCTGGAGGAACGGTTGGAGATGACCATTCAAGAATTGCGGCGGATGCAGCCCGACATCATCGCACTCCAAGAAGCCTCAGAGAGCCGGAAGCATGGCAATGTCCCGAAGCGGATCGCCGAGGCGCTGGGATATCAGATGGTATTCGAACCTGCGACACAACACATCTCTGGTATCGGCCTTTTGGATCGTCTCATCACCTCAGCCATCGGCTTCAAGGAAGGGCCGGCTATTTTGAGTCGGTATCCGATCGCCGCATGGGATGTCTACGACCTACCCCGCTGCCAGCGTAAACTGGACCCCCGCATTCTCTTACGGGCTGAGATCACTGCACCGGACGGCCCCGTCCAGGTCTTTTCCGCTCATACTGCGAAGGGGGATGACTGCCAGCTCCAGCGAGTCGGCGAGTTGTTCCGTGAACATCAGGGGACGGGACGCGCCATCCTCATGGGCGACTTGAATACGGGAGAGCAATCCCCAGTCCTCACGGGCTGGCAAAAGGACCCTGGGCTCATCGACGTCTTCCGAGCCGCAAATCCAGGCGTCTCAGGCGGAACCGTCTGGCAAAACATCTACGTCGATTGGCCCACCACCGATCGCCGCGTCGATTTTATTTTCGTCCTGGATGAAGGCATGGGAAGCAGTCCCGTTGTGCACTCAAGCACGCTGGCATTCGACCAACCAGGACGCCTCCCGAATGGTGACGCCCTCTGGCCATCCGACCACCGCGGCGTGATAGCTGAGATTCAGTTCATCCCGCTCGACCGTCCACGCATCAGCCGGCTACCCAACTCAAGCACTCGATAGAAGGACGGCGCAAGCTGGGCCCTCATTGATACGTGATCAGCAGTCCTCGACAATGCCCACTTGCAAACCCTTCCTAGCGACAAAGAGGAAGACCCATTCAAGTGAGTCCGATCAAAAGATTTAGAATGACCGCCTTGGCCGAGGGAAGTTCATTTCTCGTATTACTGCTGCTAGCGATGCCAATGAAGTACGTGATGGGAATGCCGAGAGTCGTCACCGTAGTGGGAGCGATCCACGGAATCTTGTTCTTGACCTATGTCGCCCAGCTAATCAGCTTACGGACGAGATACCAATGGGATAACAAGTTCTCACTGTCTGCCTTTATTGCGTCTCTTCTCCCATTTGGGCCGTTCGTGTTCGACAAACACCTTCGCAAGAGAGAAGTTGTTACAACCTGAATAATTGCAACTCACCTTTTCCCATCGTACCCACGCTCTTTCCACTTCTCGAGCAATTGAATCCGTTTCTTAAGCTGTTCGACCGTGGCTTGATCGACACGACTTCCGGTACGGGCGATCAATTCCGCATTCAACCGGCGATGATCGATGCCGCTGGTTCTGGAAACAGCGCTGACAAGCAAGCGATGAAGATCTCGCAGGTCTTGTTTCTGTTCATAGAGTGAGACCTCCGGTTCCTGAACTGTCGCCACATCCCCCTCACTGCGCGTCTCATCTTCACCGATCAGGCTATCCATCCTCGCGACAGCCATCAGGGGAACGTATTCGTTCGTCGAGACCGTCACGCGGCCAAAGAGATCCCGTTGCCCTGCAGGCATGATCTCTTCCAGCACATGGTCGCGCTCCGCCTTGATCTGCTTCGCATAGTGCACCAAGACGGGGTCTTTCGGCAGATAGAGCCAAGCCCGTTGTGGCTTGGGTAGTCCCTCCTGCATTCGAACGAACCGGCCCACAACCTGCCGAAAGTACATTTCCGTAATCACGTTCGTGCCATACACGCCGACACGGAGGCGAGGAATATCCACGCCTTCGCTGACCATGTTGACTGCGACCAACCACTGCTGCTTCTTGTGTTGGGCA
>JAEURV010000079.1 GCA_016788465.1 Nitrospira sp.
ATCTCGACAGCGAGACCGGCAAGATTTCCCTGGGCGGCATCGGCGGCGGCATGATGCTGGCGGGGACGCTCGCGCTCGCCGGCTGGCGCCGGAATAAGAAGTAGTTGCTGTGTCGACGTCGTCCCTGAGTGAGTCCCTCACGCGTCCCTCAGGGACCCCGAAGTTCCTCCCGTCACTAGGAATCCTCCTGGTGACGGGAGGTCTCTACAACACTTGCGGTCTAGCAGAATGCTGAAAAAGTCATCCAGCGGCGTTCTCGCATCACTCAGGCGCTCAACGCTGTAGAGACCACTGAAGGCAACGTACCTATCCGCTCGCATGTGATCAAAGCGAGCGGGTCAAGCGAAGCTTGGCATGTACCTCCTCGCCCCTTCGCTCGCTGCGGCCTTGCTGGACGGCTTTTTGGAGCATTCTGGGGTGTAGAGCGCCACAGCTCTTTCGGTCATCGTGCAACGGTGCGCAAAGCAGAAACTGAGTTTCTCAGCAAACTGCTAGAGGTTCTCCCTCAGGCTATCTGAAGTCTAGTCTGCTGCCCTGTTTACAGTTTGACGGTCAACCATCCCATTACGCGTGTTCCGAGTAGATCACCGAGCGGATGCTCGCGATGGGTGTCATTCAGCGCATTGAAGACAGAAACTGCCAGCTCCGCTTCACGCACATTGTCGCCTGTCTGCTGACGCCAGAGCACGTAACTCAATCGAAGATTCAGTAAATGATAGGCGGGAATCTGTTCCTGGGGAAGGACTGTTCCTGATGGAAAAAACCGAGTGAGGCTCCCAAATATGTCTGGCAGTGGATAGGAAGCTCCTCCGACATAGTGGTAGAGCACTTCACCGTTAATCAGGTTTCCCGTCAGCCGGAGTCCGGCATTCACTTTATGGTGTGGAAAGCCTCGACGGCTAAAACCACTGAAAGACTGTCCGGTTTCCTGGTATGCGTACTTGGCAAACCCCGAAAGCCAGGTTGTGAATAAGATCTCCAGGCCAGCTTCCCCTCCGTAGATGTCGGCCAGACCACCATTCACCGGGCGAGATGGGCTAAGGGGATCGTTCGGCGTATTGCGAAAGGTAATAAGATCGGCAATATG
>JAEURV010000082.1 GCA_016788465.1 Nitrospira sp.
CATGCCTCCATTGTGGTTGTCGAAGGTGGGGTGGGGAATAGCGACGAGAATGGTCTGTGAAGCCGGATCAGCGACGTTCGGGTTCGTTGCCGAAACCAAAAACCGAGCGATGGTCATCGTGCCGGTCGCGTCTGTGTAGTAGACAAAGAACCGGCCATTGGATTGGTACTGTGGATCAAAGGCTAGGCCTAAGAGTCCTTGCTCTCCTCCGTTAGTGATGCCGGTGAGGGTCAGAAATGTTCCAAGCCTGGAACCGGTCGCCCGCTCAAGAATCTTGATTCTTCCGCTTTGCTCGACAACGAACAGACGACTAAGGTCTCCAGGGGGCGCGGTCAGAAACACTGGCGCAGTCAGATCGCTTGCCACCATTTGGAGCTTGAGGCTCGTCGGCGCGGAGGGAGAATCCCTTGTTGTGCTGTCGCTGCTGCAGGCCACGAGTAGGCTGGTCACGCACATGAACTGGATCATCTGCATGATGAAAAGTCTCATGTATAACCCATTGTTCTGTATGGAGATAGTCTGAACCCGTATTCCTCCATCCCTCCTACAGCACCCCCGGTGCTCCATCAATGTGATTGCGAGAGGAGCTCAATGTGCGGGTTAGGGATGGCACATCCAACCCGATGTGTATCAGTATGAACCAGGTTGGTGAGGTGTTTGCAAGTAGGCTGTATTTGGTCTTGATCCCACCTGTGGGACTGGATAGAATAGCCCAGCTTTTCGGGTGGCTCGCTTCGAATTCGACACTGCCCACCTTAGGATTTTACCCACTCGCGCATGTACTTTAGGATGGGTTGAAGCCACGGAGAGCCGTGTGACATCAGGAATCCGTTTAACCAGTAGGAGGGTTTCCCGTGAGTGACTCAGCGATTATCACATTTGCCCTCATCGCGGCCGTGGCAGGCATTGGCTATGGGTTATATCTGGCGATGTGGGTGTTCAAGCTCGATGCCGGTAATGCGAAGATGCAGGAAATTGCAAAGGCCATTCAAGAAGGCGCCAGCGCCTACATGAATCGGCAGTATAAGACCGTTGGCTATGTCGCGGCAGGATTGTTCGTGGTGTTGGCCCTCGCCGGCGCGGTCTCAGATAAGTTTGGTCTGCTCACGGCGACAGGGTTTTTGGTCGGCGCGGGTGCGTCGGCGCTTGCCGGTTATGTGGGCATGATCATCGCCGTTCGCGCCAATGTGCGGACGGCGCAAGCTGCCCATAACGGAATGAATGCGGCCTTGGTCGTGGCCTTTCGTGGCGGCGCAGTGACGGGTCTTCTGCTGATCGGTCTTGGACTGCTGGCCATTACCGGGTTTTATTCGATCGCGGAATCGATGGCCGGGCAGGAAAAAGCCATCCATGCGTTGCTTAGCCTTGGGTTCGGGGGGAGTTTGATCTCCGTGTTTGCCCGGGTCGGTGGTGGAATTTATACAAAGGCCGCAGACGTCGGGGCAGACTTAGTCGGAAAAGTGGAGGCGGGGATCCCTGAAGACGATCCTAGAAACCCAGCGGTCATTGCGGATAACGTGGGCGACAATGTCGGTGATTGCGCAGGCATGGCGGCGGACCTCTTTGAAACCTATGCAGTGACGACAGTCGCAGCGATGGTATTGGCCTTTACGATGTTTAAGGGGGCAACCGCGCCCATTCTGTACCCACTCGCGCTGGGGGGTATCACAATTTTTGCGACGATCGTCGGGATTCTCTTTGTCAAGGTCGCTCCGGGTGGTGAAATTATGCCGGCGCTGTACAAGGGATTGTTTGTGGCCGGCGGAATTGCTGCAGTGGCCTTCTTGCCTGTGACCTTTATGATCATGAGCGGGGTTGGCGGCGTCGGCGGATTCAGCTACTACGTGGCCGCGTTGCTCGGCTTGGCTGTGACGCTGGCGCTGGTGTTCATCACCGACTACTACACGTCAAAAGAGTATGAGCCGGTGAAGTACATTGCGAAAGCAAGTGAAACCGGCCATGCGACGAATATCATCGCCGGTCTGGCAGTGGGCATGCAATCGACGGCGGCTCCCGTCGTGGTGATATCCATGGCAATTCTGGGCAGCTACTGGGTCTGTGGCGGTGCTGAGTCCGGTGGTCTGTATGGTGTAGCGGTGGCGGCCGTGGCCATGCTCTCGATGGCAGGAATCGTAGTTGCGATCGATGCCTTTGGCCCGATCACTGACAATGCCGGTGGAATCGCCGAAATGTCTCATCTGGGCAAGGAAGTTCGGGATATTACGGATCCCTTGGATGCCGTCGGTAATACGACGAAGGCTGTCACCAAGGGCTATGCGATCGGGTCCGCAGGGTTGGCGGCAGTAGTCCTCTTTGCGGAATATTCACGGGAAGTTGCCGCGCATAATCCAGCACTGGCGGCGTTCGATCTCTCGAATCCAAAAGTGTTGGTCGGGTTGTTCCTCGGCGGAATGTTGCCGTTCATCTTCGGCTCACTCTGTATGAGGGCGGTCGGTGAAGCGGGCGGGTTGATCGTGGAGGAGGTACGGCGGCAATTCAGAACGATCAAGGGGATCATGGAAGGTACGGGCAAGCCTGAGTATGGCACCTGTGTAGATATCGTGACTCAGGCCGCGATTCAGAAGATGATGATCCCAGGATTGATTCCGGTGGCGTCGCCGGTGGTTATTGGGCTGGTGCTTGGGCCCCAGGCGCTCGGTGGCGTGTTGGTCGGCAGCATTGTGACTGGTCTGTTTGTCGCCATTTCAATGACGAGCGGCGGCGGGGCCTGGGATAATGCGAAGAAATTTATCGAAGAGCAGGGATTGAAGGGCACCGATACGCACAAAGCGGCTGTCACGGGTGATACCGTCGGTGATCCCTATAAGGATACGGCCGGACCTGCAGTGAACCCGATGATCAAGGTCATTAATATTGTCGCTCTGCTCATCGTGTCGCTCATCGCAGGTTAGATTCATTTCGATACCAGAGACCGATTCTGATAATGAAGCGCCGTGTCCGATTCGGGCACGGCGCTTTTTCGTTTCTCCCCCTTGCCTTGACGGGTTTCTATTCCCTAGAGTATGGTGAACTTATGGCTGGCAGTTGCGAGCTGATCGCGAGAATTCCCCTGGATGACAGGAGGTGCTCGAATGGAAAAGCAGGAACGAAAGCAGGAGCCGCGACGAGAACCACAAGGCAAGGACGAGGTCAAAGCCAACCCGAAGGTGGTGGAGACCGGAAAGAAGCTGAAGGAAGATATCGACAAGCTGGTTGATGAAATTGACGACGTCCTTGAAAAGAACGCAGAAGAATTTGTGAAAAACTATGTGCAAAAAGGGGGCGAATAATCCCTCAATCCCCTTCGAATTTCTTGATTCCCTCTTGCTGAGACCCCATCAGCGTTCTCCTCACTCCATTGTTTGACAAAGAAGTAGCGACTTATTAGAGTCTGGCTCGTTTCTCAAATGTTATGTCCTGAGTCAGGCCAGGGCCCAGGTTGATAAGGAGGCAGTGGTGAAGTCTAAGCTCTGGGTCTTTCGACAGGTCGATCCGATCCAACGTGGCCGCCTCTCGCAGGCTTTGTCCATCTCCTCCGCGACCGCATCATTGTTGCTCAACCGGGGTGTAACAAATGTCGACCAGGCAATGGCCTGGATGTCCCCGCTCCAAGCGCATGATCCCTTCTTGATTCCCGATATCGAGCGGGCGGTTGACCGTTTGCATCAGGCGATGCAACGGCATGAGCGAGTTTGTTTTTATGGCGACTATGATGTGGACGGCATGTCCGCGACCAGTGTGTATGTATCATTCTTTCAGGGCCGTGGCGCACAGGTCCGAGCCTATGTTCCACATCGCTTGCGTGAAGGATATGGACTCAACGAGGGTGCGGTTCGAGCGTTGGCGCAGGACGGCATCACGTTATTGGTGACGTCTGATTGCGGGACGACGTCCCATCGTGAGATCGCGCTTGCCGCTCAACTGGGGATCGATGTGATCGTGACGGATCACCATCAGAGCGACATGGAGATGGTGCCGGCGTTGGCGGTGATGAATCCCCATCGGGCGGACGCGCAGTACCCGTTTCATGGACTCTGTTCGGGTGGGCTCGCATACAAAGTCGTGCAGGCGTACGAGGCAAAATACGGATCTGGAACGGTGTCCCTAGAGTCTCTGTTGGATTTAGTCGCGCTGGCGACGATCGCTGATGTGGTGCCGTTGCAAGATGAAAATCGACTGTTTGTTCGAGAAGGCCTGGCTCAGATTTCGCGTGGGGCACGTTGTGGCTTGCGGGCGTTGAAACAGGTAGCCGGGGTGACTCGTGACTGTGCGGCGGATACGATTGCCTTCAAACTTGCGCCTCGGCTCAATGCCGCAGGTCGGTTGGATGAGGCGATCAAAGGAGTTCGTCTTTTGACGACAGATTCAGAACGGGAAGCTCAAGGATTGGCTGAGGAGTTGGATCAGCTGAACAATAGACGTCGGGAACTCGAGGCGACGATACTTCATGAGGCATTGGCTCAGGTCGAGTCGCGGAACTTGCCTGGTGGGATCGTGTTGTATGCGCGGGGATGGCATCTTGGGGTCGTCGGTATCGTGGCTGCCCGTATTATGGAACGCTTTCATCGTCCGACGATCGTTATTGCGATCAATGAAGACGGTATTGGCAAAGGTTCAGCGAGGACTGTACAGGGATTCGATCTCTACCAGGCATTGGCCGGATGCCGAGACTTGCTGATTGCGTTCGGAGGCCATCCCAGTGCGGCGGGAGTGACGATCAAGGAAGGGCGATTGCCAGAGTTTGCCGAACGCTTTGCCGCCACGGCGGAAGCCTGGATGCGGAGTACGCATAGCGTGCCGATGCTGCATCTCGACTCTGAACTACGGCTGGACGAGGTCACGCTCAAACTGATTCGAGAAATCGGGACCCTTCATCCATTCGGGGCCGGCAATCCAGAACCGACGTTTGCCGTACGGGGCTTGAAAGTCATTCAGGCCCGCGTTGTGGGCGACAAGCATTTGAAGATGACGGTTCGGCAAGGAGGATCAGTGCCGTTTGATAGCATCGGATTTGGGATGAAGTCCCTGGAGGAGCAGGGATTGTCAATCGCGACACCGATTGACGTCGCCTTTACGCCGGAGCTCAATCACTGGAACGGCTATGACCGAATTCAATTACGCATTCGAGACATACGGGCGACAGGAATCGAGTGAGCGATGAAGTATGAAACGGTGACGAACATCGATCAGCTGCTGGAGCGGGTGCAATCCTATCAGCCTGAGGCTGATCTCGGGATGGTGCGCAAAGCCTACGAATTTTCTGCGAAGGCGCACGAAGGACAGGTCCGTCGTTCCGGAGAGCCCTACGTCAAACATCCCATCGCCGTGGCTGGTGTGTTGACCTCCTTAAAGACCGATGTCACGGCGATTGTCGCCGGGTTGCTGCACGATACGTTGGAAGATACGGTCGCGACGGTCGGCGAATTGGAACGAGAGTTCGGCAAGGACGTCGTGCATCTTGTCGATGGGGTCACAAAGATCGGGAAGATTACGTTCAAGAGTTCCGAGGAAAAGCAAGCTGAGAACTTTCGAAAAATGGTGTTGTCGATGGCGGACGATATCCGCGTGGTGATCATTAAGCTCGCCGATCGACTGCACAATATGCGCACCCTTGAGCATCTCAGCGAGAAGAAACGATTGGAGATCGCGCAGGAGACTCTGGAGATCTATGCTCCTTTGGCGAATCGGATCGGGGTCGGATGGGTGAAGAACGAACTGGAAGATCTCTGCCTCAAACACCTGAAGCCGGATGTGTATGAGATGTTGCGGGTGCGCGTCGCGAAGCGCGACGAAGATCGCCAGCAGTACATACAAGAGGTGCGGGAACTGGTGGAGAAAGCGTTAGGAGAACATGGTCTGTCCGGAGCAGTATATGGCCGACCTAAGCATCTTTATGGTGTCTACCAAAAGATGAAGAAGCAGTCCATCTCCTTCGAAGAGGTGTACGACCTCACCGCCTTGCGGATCATTACCGATACGAAGATGAATTGTTATGCTCTGCTCGGCGTGATTCATTCGCTGTGGCGCCCGCTTCCCGGTCGCTTCAAGGACTATATCGCCATCCCCAAATCAAATCTGTATCAGTCGCTCCACACCACGGTGGTCGGTCCAAAAGGCGAGCATGTCGAGTTCCAGATTCGAACCGAAGAAATGCATCGTGTGGCGGAATACGGGATCGCGGCGCACTGGAAGTATAAGGAGCAGGGGCGTGTCCAGGATAAGGACAGCAAAGCTTTCGGATGGTTGCGGCAGTTCATCGAATGGCAGAGCGATCTGCCGGACAATCGTCAGTTTATGGATTCAGTCAAACTCGAATTGTTCCATGATGTCGTGTATGTCTTCACTCCTAAGGGAACAGTCAAAGAGTTGCCGAAAGACTCGACGCCGGTTGATTTTGCCTATGCGATCCATACCGAGGTCGGGGACCATTGTGTGGGGGCGAAGGTCAACGGCAAGATCGTGCCGCTCAGATACGAGTTGGAGAGCGGCGATACCATTGAAATTTTGACTTCGCCGAATCAGACCCCGCATAAGGATTGGCTCAAGTTTGTCCGCACGTCCCGCGCTAAGACAAAGATCAAGCATTGGATTAAGGCCGAAGAGCAGAAGCGAAGCTTAGAGATCGGACGGCGATTGCTGGAGACGGAATTCAGACGGCATGGATTGGCTCCTGCTCAGGTATTGAAGTCGAGTGAGTTGGTTGAGATTGCGAAACAGGAGGGATACGAAACGACCGACGAACTGACGATCGCCGTTGGGTTTGGCCATATCGCGACTGCTCAAATTGTGAATCGGTTGGTTGTTCCGGCACCTGAGACGACACCGGCTTCACACGAACCGGCAACACCTCAGAAGGTGTCGAGCAGTCGAGGGGAAGAACCGGCGGTTCAAGTCAAAGGCGGACGTGACCTGCTGATGCAGTTGTCCCGCTGCTGTAACCCTGTTCCCGGTGATCGAATCTTAGGTTACATCACACGGGGAAGAGGCCTGACGATCCACTCCGTTGATTGTCCGAATCTAGGAGCATTGGATTATGACCGAGCTCGGTTAGTGGAGGTGGAATGGGATACGGCTGCCCCCAGTCTTCATGCGGTCAAGATTGCCGTGATTGCCGAAGATAGGACCGGTGTGTTGGCGAATGTTTCTTCGGCGATCGCTGAATGTAAAGCCAATATCAGCCGCGCTGAAATCATCACGCGGGAAGACCGTAAGGCCGAGTTGGATTTTATCGTGGAGATTGCCGACACGGCTCACCTGAATCGTGTGCTGAAAACTATTGAGCGGATTGATGGTGTTATTACGGCGCGACGCATTCGATCGTGGCAGCACTGATTATGATGAAGGTGTGCGGTGAGGCGATGGGAGCGTGGCGTTGAACGACTACCCATGCTGTGCCTGAGCTGATCAGCACGATTGTGTAACGCAAGATAAGATTCACGGTCTCACTCAGGTCGATTTGGCGGGACGGTTTCTTGAGATTGACAAAGGGGGAGAGCGCTATCTGCGGTCACTCAGCAGCATGTTCCAAGACGCATGAGCATAGTTCTCAGCAAGGCTAGGGTTGGCCGAAATGCAATCTTGATCCTTTCTCAATCTTATAGCCGTCAACCGTTCCCCCGGTAATCTCAAGGACGTACACCGCGTCATCACTGTTCGGGCGGTACTGTGGACAGGAGTCATCACTTTTCGTGCAAATCGGCACATTGCGTTCGATGTGCGTCACGCGTTTTTTTTCGTCAATCCAAATGAGATCCAGCGCCATTTTGGTGTTCTTCATCCAGAAGTTCCAGGCCTGGGGTTGACCGAAGAAAAACAGCATGCCGTGGTCCTTCTTGAGATGGTCTCGATACATCAAGCCCATGGAGCGTTTGAATGGCGTGTCGGCCACTTCAGCCTTGATCGTGATCCCCGAAGGCGTTTGAATGGAGACCAGATCGGATCCCGCAGCGTGGGCTGTCTGTATGTCGCCGGCGAGAAGCCCGCCGGTGATGATGCAGGCAACAAGCCAAGCCGAGATTGTTTTAAGCATTGGCGCATCCTAATGATCGCGACCTTCTTCAGTCAAGAAGGCTGTCGTTATGACAATTGAGATGGGGGGCCGGCAGGTTGCAATTTTCTTGTATCCTGTGCGATTCTCAAGCCGGATCAGGCGAGGAACTTATGCAAGAGAAGCGGCGGGTGCTGTACAAAAAAGGTGTGTTTGTCTGTCCTGGTTGCCGCCAGTCCTATGTCCAGGAGAAATGGATTGAAGAGTGGCGGATTCGATGCCACCGCTGTACCTACCGGGGAACGTTGACCGAAGTGTCGGTTGAAGAGCATATGGAGGAAGAGACGTTCCGACGCTAACCATCTGACCGTTGTTCTGTCTGGACCATCACTCCGTGATGTCACCCCGTATTCAGCGATCCTCCTCACACTCCCCACGGTCTCTTTTTGCCATCGTCCTTATTCTGTTGACGTTGTCTATCGGATGCGCTTCTCGGTCTTTGGCGGATGAGGCCAGTCCGGTTGTGAAGATTCTTGTGACCTATCACTCCCTTTCCGGGAATACAGAGCTGATGGCGGAGGCGGTTGTCGAAGGGGCCAAGTCTGTACCCAATGCCGTGGTAGTGCTCAAACCTGTTGGACTAGTGACGGCAGAAGATCTGTTTTCCTCCGATGCGGTGATTGTCGGGTCTCCGGTCTATTGGTCCAACATGTCCGGAGAGGTCAAGACGTTCTTCGATAATTGGCAGTTCAAGTTCGGGATGTTTCCCGAGTTCAAAATGAAGAACAAAGTCGGTGCGGCGTTTGCGACCGGAGGGCAGATCTCCAGCGGCAAGGAAGTGACGATGCTGACGATTCTTGCCGCCATGCTGGGCAATCAGATGATTGTGGTGAGCGGTGGGGGCGCGTTCGGAGCATCTGCCACGACAGAAGGCGACAGCCCCGGGATTGACAAGAAAGAACTTGCCGATGCAAGGGCTCTTGGCCGACGGGTTGCGGATGTGACCACATTGATCAGCAGCGCCTCTTCCAAATAAAAGGATTCTTGCGAAGATATCTCCTCACACAACGATGTTGAAACAAACAATCGGGTGGAGCTGTGTTCGGAGGGGCAAGTCGTGCTTAGAGGTGCTGAATGAGTCGATGAGGATTTCAGAAGAATACGGTGCTATCGCCCAGGGCAGGAGGCTGTGGCTCCTTGAGCAGCCACCTCGACGAATTCGTGGATGTTCTTAGAGCAGCGTCCGCAACAGCCATGACACTTGAGATCAAACTTGGCTTTAAGCTGGTTCGGCATCACAATTCCATCCCGTCCGGCTGCTCGAACTTCTGATTCGGTGATCCCTTTGCACAAGCACATGTACATGGAATTCTCCCTTCGGCGATTATGAGAAGCATTCTCAGTATGTCAGAAGATGGGCGTTCTGTCAACCCATGCGGGATGTCGTGCCAGCAGTCTGGTTAGATCCAGATTGGCCCTTGTTTGACAGGGGGTTAAAGCACGTGGGATGGATCCATGGCAGAGCTCAAAGAGGCTATGTCTCTACGGTCTATCGCATTCAATAAGCCCTACGGGGTGCTGCCCTGTTTTACTGATCCAGCAGGTCGCCCCACTTTGGCGGACTATATCAAGGTACCCGATGTGTATGCGGCAGGGCGTCTTGATCAGGACAGTGAAGGACTGCTGATCTTGACCTCGGATGGCACCCTTGCCCATCGGATTACCGGCCCACAACATAAGCTGCCGAAAGTCTACTTGGTGCAGGTTGAACGTATCCCAGATCACAAAGCAATCACACAGCTTTGCCAAGGGGTGGAACTTGCTGGAAGGCGAACGAGGACGGCGAAGGTGAGACTGCTGATAGAGGAACCGTCGTTACCCGAGCGGCCAGTGCCGATCAGATTTCGGAAGCACGTTCCAACGGCCTGGCTGGAAATGACGATCCATGAGGGCATGAATCGTCAGGTTCGGCGCATGACGGCGGCGGTGGGCCATCCCACCTTGCGGCTGATCCGTATCGCCATCGGGGCCGTTCATCTCGGTGATCTCAAGCCAGGTGAATGGCGGGATTTGCGGGAGGACGACATCTCAGATCTTAGCAGTCGTCCTCGCTCTTTCTGACCCTACGCCTGATTTCAGTTCTGTCACCGGCAATCCGGGCTTACATCGTTTCTTCCAGTTGTTTCACCATCTCGCGGATCGTGTCGAAGCCCGATTGCCAGAACGCTTCAGAGGTCATATCGACGCCGACGGTGGCCAGAATCTGCTGCGGCGATTGCGAGCCGCCAGTGGCCAGGAGATCGAGATACTTGGGTACAAATGCAGCTCCCTGTTCCTTGTACATACGATACAGCGCCAACACGAGCAAGTTTCCAAAACTGTAGGCGTAGCAATAGAACGGGCTGGCGAAAATATGGGGAATGGTCAGCCACTCCCACTGGAACTCATCCGGTACTTTCACGGCCTTCCCAAACTGTTGTCGAAGCTCCTGCCCATAGGTCTTTGCCAATTGATCAGCCGTTGCGCCGTCTCCGATCATCTGATGGGCCAACTTTTCAAATCGAACAAAATAAGCCTGCCGGAGTACGGTGGCATAGATGTCGTCCAATTGGCCCAGTAGGAGGCCCTGTTGAACGGCCTTGCTCCGTTCCTGAGACATCAGCGCGTCGGAGAGAATGCGCTCTCCAAAGACGGATGCCGTTTCCGCCAGTGGAAGGGTTGAATGGAAGGTGAAGGTGGAATGGTTTTTAGCCATCATGCCATGGACGGCATGGCCGAGCTCGTGTGCCATGGTCGCAATATCTCGGGCTTCCCCCGTGTAGTTCAGCATCACGTAGGGAGTCATACCTGGAACGATGCTGTAGCAATAGGCGCCGCCCAATTTACCGGGTCGTGTCGGGGCGTCGATGTGTCGGTTACGGAATACCTGCTCTGCTAAATCAGCCAATTGAGGCGAAAAACCTCGATAGGCATCGAGCACCATCGTGACGGCGTCGGCGTACTTGTACTGTTTAGTCTCGGTCCGGTGTGGCGCGTAGAGATGGTATCGGTTCATTGACTTGATCTTGCAAATCTTCGCCTTCAACTTGAAATAGGTCTGAAAGATATCGGCGTTTTTCGCACAGGACGCCAGTAGAACGTCGACAGCTTGATCCGGCACGTCGTTGCTGAGGTTACGACTGGCGATGGGAGAAGGAAAGCGGCGGAGCCCCAGGTTTTCCGATTTCAGATCGTTCACGAGCGTTTTGTAGATCTCGCCCAACAAATCACGCTGGGTTGTAAAAACGCGATAGAGCTCTTGATAGGCGGCCTGACGCACGACCGCTTTAGGGTTTCGCACATAGGTCATCAGCTCTTCACGATTGATCGTCTTTTTCTTTCCGCCGACGGTCATCGTGAACGTCAATCCGTTCGTCACCAGATCATAGAGGGTATGGACGGCGCTTCGGCCTGTGACGTTTTTGAGGTTCAGAATCTTTTCCTCCGGTTCCGATAGCGTGTGTGGTTTGAAGCGCCGGATGGTCTCCAAGTGATAACGCAAGTCGCCCGTCTGGGCCATGAGGCGTGCCGCATTGGCGTCATCGACACCTTGCCACCAGAGGTCGAAAAACAGCAGCCGATTGGTCAGGCCTGTCAGCTGTTCCTCTACCCGGGTCTTCAATGAGCGAGCACCGGCATTTTTCGTGTTTTCAGAAAACCGCAGATAGGCATAGGCCCCAAGCTTCGACGCACCTTGAGTGATTGCCTCGCTGAGCTGGAGCAGATTGAGCAGATCGTGGCTGGACATGGAGGGGGCCAGCGTTGATCGTGCGGCTTCCATCTGCGCGACCTTTGACTCCAGGTCGGCGAGCTGCGCATCGATATCCGTCAGGGGATCCTTGACCAACTGGGTCAGGTCCCATCGGTCAGGAAACGTTAATCGGGTTCGCTTTGTAGCACGTTGCGTCGTGGGCGTTCCGGCCATTGGGTACTCCTTGATGCATGAATTGACTCTCGGTCGATCATACCATCGGTTCTATTCGGGAGAAGAGAAAAATGTAAGGCATCAGGTCGAACTCGACTGCCTGCATTGACGGGGGTACCGAGAATGTGACAGGTTTTTGGTGTCGTCGCCATGACTGAACAAGAAATCAATCGCGCCATTCAATATGTGACGGCCAGCACCTCGTACGGGAAGGACATGGTCGCGGAGATCTTGCACATCGGTTTGGGTGAACTGGTGATGTTGGCCACGCAGTCCAGTCGGCGATTCGACCGGGAGACGCTCATGGAATACGTGTCGCAATGGACGATCAGGCGAACCGGCCAGCCGGAACCGTTGGTCCGTGAGGTGTTGGGCTGTGCCGGCCGCTGGTTGGATGATCTGTATGCAGAGGTGGCGCAGCGCCGCCCGGAGTCGCTCGGCTTGTCAGCCAACGATGACGAAGATTCGGCGCCGGTATGAGCGATGGCAAGATTTCGTCCGCGAAAGATGTTCCGGTTGGTTGCGCACCTTCACGGTGCACAACCGGCGCAGGTGCCTGCTTGGAAACGCGAGGAACAAGGCCTCTCCCGTGGTCTTCATGATCGCTGGTCCACCCTCCAGCGGCACTGTGCGGATCAATCGAGCCATCTGCGCCTCAACCGACTCGTCCGGCGTCTTACACACTATGATTACGGGGTGAGGGAATCCGCGCTGGCCGAATTGGAATTGGCGACCCAGCTGATTCGCACCGGGGTTCACGTCACGTTCCTTCCGGAATCCCAGGCCCGTACAGCAGACCTCGAATGTCGTGTCGGAGGCGAACGGTTTTTCGTGGAAGTCACGACCATGGTGGGGTCAGCAGAACGTCAACGGTTGCCGCTCCGTGGGCTCGATCTCGATGAAGTTGCTGGGGATGAGGAAGATCGAGGTGTGATCCTTACTCACCGGATTCTCGCGCGTATCCGTCAGAAGGCCAAGCAGTTGGCCGACTACTGTGACCCTGTTGTCCTCGGCATCTCGGTCCCACGGGCAGACCTTCAGGGCGAGAAACTCTCACGGCCTGAGTCGATTTGGTTGGATCTGAAAATGCTGGCCGGTACGGTGACGGTCCTCTTGATGAGCCTTCGTTCACTGAGTGCGGTGGTGATTTCTTTGTGGGATGTTGAGCCCTTGCCGTCGAAGGCGGGGACTAGGTTGGCGAATGTCGAATTCGTGGAGCGTCCTCGACATCAGAGAACTCAACCTCGCGTGCGTTTGCTGATTCAGAATCCACAGGCCTTAGCCGTACTCTCGGAGCGACAGAGAGGTGCCGTATGTCAGACGTTATAGTGGTGTCAGAGGTTATTGGTCTGTCCAATGGGGGGGGATGTGGTACGCGAGTCGTGGAATGTTAGGACGGTAATGAACTCTTGAGCATCTCCAAATTCTTCGTCACCATGGCATCGCCGTTCTTGGTCGAGACGTCGATGCCGGTGGCGCAGACGGATCGGCATTCGTCCAGTAGGCCGAGTCTTTGGAGAGATTGAGCGAGTCCATAGTAAGCCGCTGAGTAGGTGGGTTTCACTGTCACACATTGCCTCAGGGCCTTTGCAGCCTCTTCAAAGTTCCCATCGTCCATATAGGCTTTCCCCAATCCAAACCAGGCCACATCGTCGTTCGGATCAATGGCCAAGACTTTCTTGAGCGGTTCAATTCTGGGATTCGGCATGGTTCTCCTCCATTTCGACGACGATAACAGCGCGGCTAGTGCATTGTCTATGAACTTTCTTGCATGCTAATCTGACAGACAATCGAGCTCAGAGTTTAAGGTTTCGAGTTTCTTGTTTCGAGTTATCGATACCAGAAACCCGCAACTCGAAACTCCTATGCATTTCAATTTTGCGACATTGTCATGGGCAAAACGGGACTCGTCTACCATCCTGCGTTTCTGGAGCATGACATGGGACCCGGACATCCGGAATCGCCCAACAGACTTCGTGCGATCATGCAACGGTTGGAAGAGAGTGGAACAGCTGCTCACCTGAAGTGCATCGAGCCCCGACGAGCTGAAGATGAGTGGGTTACGCAGGTTCATTCGCCGAGCTATGTGGCGTCGTTGAATCGGCATGCGCCCACGGAGGGGCGTGTCTCACTGGATCCGGATACCTCGATGTCGCCGGGCTCGTTGCAGGCTGCCTACTTAGCCGCGGGTGGTGCCTTGGCAGCGGTCGATGCGATCATGGCTCAACAGGTCGATCATGTCTTTTGTGCCGTGCGCCCTCCTGGGCACCATGCCGAAGCTGGGCGTGCGATGGGGTTTTGTCTCTTCAATAACGTGGCGATTGCCGCGCGCTATGTCCAAAAGAAATACGGGCTCACCAGGGTGCTCATCGTCGATTGGGACGTACACCATGGGAACGGGACCCAGCACAGTTTTGAGGAGGATCCCTCCGTGCTCTTTTTCAGTACCCATCAATATCCCCACTACCCCGGCACAGGTCGAGGGACCGAGCGAGGCAAGGGGGCTGGCGAGGGGTTTACCATCAATGTGCCGATGGAGGCCGGAGAGGGTGATGAGGAGTACCACAAGATCTTTCTCAAAGCACTCGTGCCGGCGGCTGATGCATTCAAGCCAGAGTTTGTGATCATCTCGGCAGGATTCGACGCACACAAAGACGATCCATTGGCCAGTATGGGGTTGACGGAAGCTGGGTATACGGATCTGACGAACATCGTGGCTGGAGTTGCCAAACGCCATGCAAAGGGCCGCATCCTCTCCTCGCTTGAGGGAGGTTACAACCTTACCGCGCTGGCAGGGTCCGTTGATGCGCATGTTAACGCGCTTGTGAACTGTTGACCTGTACACCGAAAGATTGTAAGAGGGCTGACATCGTGACACATCCACTCTTGATCGATACCGATACACTGCAGCAACAGCTAGGTCGGCCTGGCCTCGTCGTCATCGACGTTCGAGGCAGAGCGGCGTATGAATTCGGTGGCCATATTCCTGGCGCCGTCCATTCGACCTGGCATGAGTACAGTGACCCCAACGCCGTCGCGAAGGGACTGCTGAATCCAGATCTTGGCCAGATTGAGCAGATCCTTCGTCGTCTTGGGATCAATCACGACAGTGACGTTGTGATCTATTCGAATCCCTTCGACAATTGGGGCGATGAAGGTCGGATGTTTTGGATGTTGGAATATCTGGGGCACCCATGCCTGCGGATTCTGGATGGGGGATGGGTGAAGTGGACTGCTGAGAAGCGGCCTTTTGCACATGGGTCGGTGTCCTCAACGATGGGCAACTTTACGGCGCGACCGGTGCCCGCGTTGATGATGGTGAAAGACGATCTGAAAACAATCGTGAAGATGTCTCACCCCCAGACCGCGATTCTGGATGCGCGGAGCGTTGAAGAGTACCTTGGAAAAGAAGTATCGGGCATACCCAGACCCGGGCATATTCCGTCAGCCATTCATTTCGCGTGGAATGGATTTTTGAATAAGGATGCCACGATTAAGGACGTCACGACAATCAAGGAAATGCTGGAGGCGAAGGGCGTTCACCCCAGTCAGGATGTGATTTGTTACTGTACCGGAGGGGTACGATCGGCCTGGCTCTACTTTATCCTCAAGCTGGTGGGGTATCCAAAAGTCAGTAACTATCCAGGATCATGGTGGGAATGGAGTCGGGACTTCGCCGCTCCAGTCGAAAAGGATTTGCAGGCATTACAGAAAATTCTTGGATTTTCCTCAGCTCCCCAACATTCTTGACAGTCGTGAGACACGCTGTGTAAGGTGAATTCATACGACGTCGCAGTATTGTAAACTGTGAATCTTCACCCATCAAGGAGGCAGCCATGATGAGAAGAATTCTTGGGAGTGCATTGGTGGTGTTTGGGGGCGGTCTGTTGCTGGGGGCGCCGTTATTCAACGGAGTCGCACTGGCCGGCGACAAGCATGTGGCGGAAGCAGTCGAACATGCCAGAGGTGCGGCATCGCATGGAAAAGAAGGTCATGCCGATGCTTGCGTGCAGCATGCAGAAGAAGCGCTGAAGCATGCGACGGCCGCAGGTGGGAAAAACCCGCATTTGCTCGAAGGAGTGAAGCACCTTACGGAAGCGGTGAAGCATGGCAAGGCTGGACATGCGGAGGCATGCACAGAACATGCTGACGGCGGTGCCACGCACTTGGCTGAAGTCAAGTAACCTCAATAGACGATAGTTCTCAGCTGTGGTTTGGAACGGGCAGGGATGAAATCCCTGCCCGTTCTTGCATGAAACGGAGCGTCTTGTGCGAGTCGGCTTCTATCAGTTTGATCCGCAGTTCGGTGAAGTCGCTGCGAATCTTGATATGGTGGCGGCGAAGTTGGAGCAGGCGGATGCGGACCTTCTCGTGCTTCCGGAATTGTTTGCCTCAGGGTATCAATTCGTGTCTCGGGAGGAGGTTCAGAGGCTGGCCGAGCCGGTTCCGGACGGTCCGACGGTTCGTCGGTTGGTCGATATTGCCAAATGCCGCAAGATGCATCTTGTGGCGGGACTGCCTGAACGATCTGGATCGGTCTGTTACAACTCCGCGGTCGTCGTGGGGCCATCGGGGGTTCTGGGGTGTTATCGAAAAACCCATCTATTTTACGAAGAAACCCAGTTTTTCACGCCGGGTGATTCCGGCTTTCGGGTGTGGGATATCGGTGTTGCCAAGATCGGTGTCATGATCTGTTTCGATTGGTACTATCCGGAGGCAGCCCGAACATTGGCGATACAGGGTGCCGAGATTATTTGCCATCCCTCCAACCTCGTCTTGCCGAACTGTCCGGATTCAATGCCCGTTCGGTGCCTTGAAAACCGAGTATTTGCTGTAACGTGCAATCGCATCGGTCGAGAAGCCCGCGGTGGAAAGGATCCCCTGACCTATATCGGACAGAGTGAAATCGTCACGCCGAAAGGTGTAATCATACAGAGAGCGGCGCGTGACAAAGAAGAATTGACCATCCTGGAGATCGATCCGGCTGAAGCCCGCAATAAAAGTCTGAATCCCTACAACGATCTCCTTCGTGACCGGCGTTCATACCTGTACAAGTTATAACCACTCACATGCATTCTGCTGAGAGAAGCCTGGCCCGCATTATTCATCACCCTGCTGCTGCAATCGCCGATCCGCTGTTGCGACAAGCCTACGGCAGGCGGACTCGCCCATCAGACCTTCGACATACTGCGCGAGTACGCTTCAAGGCCTCCTGGGGCTGCGCGCCATTCTCACAACGAGGCGTGGTGATTTCGCCACGAACCGTCATGAGTAATGCGGGCTAGAGCTTGCGCAAGTCGCATGAGCAGGGTAGGATTTCACTCATGAGCACAGAACTTCGGAAAGGCATGTTTTTGATCGCTGCGCCAGGCCTGAGGGACCCCAATTTCCGCCAGACCGTGGTGTTACTGTGCGAACATGGACCGGAAGGTGCACTGGGTGTCATTGTGAATCGGCCCACTGCGATGTCGATTTCTGAAGCGCTGCCGCAGATTCCGGTCATCGAAGGCGCCGGTCATGTCCTCTATGCCGGCGGTCCCGTACAAACCAATCAGGTGATGTTGCTCTACCGAGGTGACCAGTTTCCGGACAATGCCCACCATGTCTTTGACGGGGTCTGTCTTGGTGGGGATGTCGGAATGGTGGAACGCATCCTCACGGCTGCCGGAACAAAGGAATTCTTTAGAGCGTATCTCGGCTATTCCGGATGGGGGCCTGGCCAATTGGAAGGTGAGATGAAAACCGGCTCCTGGATTATCCTCCCTGCTGATCCGCAAGCAGTGTTTGAAAAGGATCCGACACGTGTGTGGGGAGACATCTTGCGCACGTTGGGCGAAGCATATCAGCCCTACGCTGAGATGCCGTTTGATCCATCCTGCAACTGAACCTTCTCATACGTTTCAAGGTTCGTGGTGACCACTGCATGATTGAACGGGACTGCGTCGGATGGTAGGGTCATACTCGTCCTACTCGTCTGTGACACATCCTCTGTCTATGTGTTCCCTGGGTGGTGATTTGGTATTTCAGTATGCGGGTGAGTCAGTGATAGTCAGATGCAGAGGGCATAGAAGGCTTGGAGGTGTGGGGTCGGTAAAGGTCTTGGGAGGGACAGGATGTGAGTCAGCCGGACGTAGCACAATCGGGCTCTGAAGCATTCTTGCGGAAGTTGCATGAACAGCCGCACCAGCCCATCAGTGGGTGGCTCCGCGCGCCGGCCCACGTGCAGTACGAAGCGTTCCGCATGTCCGACCCACCCACGCAGCGTCCGGCCAGCCGAGCCGAATTTCAATCGTTGCTCGAGCGATTCGCAATTCCCAAGGAGCGAACCGAGTTGCGGGATAATTTTGGCTATGGCGTGAAGGAAGCTGAGAACGGAGATCGACTCATTCTCATCTGGCAAGCCCATACGGAATACTATAACTACCAATTTTGGCATGTGCCTTCATCCGCGACAGGCTCGCTCACTTTTGGACCACTTACCTTTCCTGCTTCCCCTGTGTCATTGACACCCCTTGGCTCTGTCGTCTGCCGGTTAGATATGGTTCTGAAGACAGGCGCCCTACCTTCCCGGGATGAGATACGAGGGCAGTTGCCAGGGCCTGTGCTGTACGGCAGCCGAATCTTCAATGAACAGGCCGCCGTCGTCACCAGTTTTACTCCGGACAATCACGGGCGCGAACGATATTGGGTGAGCGTCGGGCCGTTGCAGGGTGACTACTCGCGGTTGAAGGACATCGTGGATGCGATCGTGAGAATCGAAACCTACTACCATCTCTTGCTCATGCAGAAGCCGCTTTTTTCTGCCGCGATCGATCAAGTCTATAAATTCGAACAGGTGCATCTCCAACAGCGAGAAATCATCACAGGGCATATCGGGCATGCCAATTCTGAGACGTTGCAACGGTGGTTGAACAGCCTCACGCAAGACTTGCTGAAAACCAATCGCATGGCGGGCAAGTTACACTTCGAACTGTCGGCCTCGATTCCGTACGATAAGATCGTGCATGCCACGTTGGCCTCGTTGGCGGAGCAGTCCACAGCCTCCTACCGTCCCATCTCCGACTATGTGTTGGGAGGTATTACGGGTGTGGCGGAAGGGTATCAACAACTCTTGCGCCGGATCGATACGCTCCGTGGGGGATTCGAAGGCATCATTGCGATTATTCGCACCCGGATCGACTTGATTGTGGAGGCACAGAATCTCACGCTTCTCCAGAGCGTCGACAAGACGACGAAGAGCCAAGTGATTCTCCAGCATACCGTTGAAGGCCTGTCGGTCATCGTCATCGCCTACTATCTAGCTGGCCTGGCAGGATACGTCTTCAAGGGATTGTATGAGCTCGGTTGGCTTGCCAACGCAAACGTGGCCTCGGCGATCTTTGTGCCCATCGCCATTGGACTCGCCTTTCTTATCACGACCATGAGCAAGAAGTATCTGCACCGAAAGCTGGCAGGGGAGCAGCCTGCGACGAAACCTGACAGTCCGGAGTCGTAGTGGGAGTACCACTCTTCAGTTGTCGAGACTCGGGTCGTTTAGTACACAACCTAGGCAAATCTTATCTGGGAATCGTTATGGGCTCACCGGATGACCAGAGAGAGTGTGAGGGGCTGTCCGCTAATCTGCAGCGAGGAATCGAACTGACTGAATTAGTGTTCTCTTTACGACTTGCGGTGCTATGGCAGCAGAATCCTGCCTGCACCAAGGCTGATGTACTGCACGAGATCTGTTTAGCAAACGAACGTGCATGGCAGGCGAATCAGACCTGGCCAACATATTGATTGAGCTTCAGGTCGAGTTCGACCGGCGAAGTGTGCAGTATGCCTTGGCTCGTGGTTGGGCCTTGCGCGACCACTGAGATTGATCTTCTCATCCTGCCTGGTCCGACGTCTTGGGAAACCATTCAGTCCCGTATCTTCTCGGTCTTTACGTGCACCATCATCCATACGGTGCCAATGACGTTCAGGGGTATTTCGATCTCGCGTTGTACGGGAATACGAGACAACCAAGAGACTGTGGCCGATCTCCTGCTGGCCGGGTCAGAGTTTCTCCAATCGGCCCTTGTCCGAAAGAGATCGATATCTTTCGGTGGTGAGGCTATAGGCATCCTTCACGCTGGAAGATCTTATCTTGACGAAGATGATCGCAGGGCAATTACAAGATGAGGTCGATTTCGAAAAGATGGCACAGGCCGAGCTGCGAGTCGATTGGGTATATATCGAGCAGTGGAGAGCAAAGCTTAGAGTGGATGGGAGGTAGCCTGCGTCCAGGCATGTGAACTCCAGTGATATCCAGTGTCTCCTCACGACAGCGCGTAAGAAATATTTGCACAAGACGTTCGCTGGTGAGTCGCCCGCATATGAGCAATAATATGCCGGAAAATGTTTATTGCTGATACTTGCGTGATCTTTCCGGCGTATCGAGGGGACGGCGGATGTTTAATCCACCGTCCCCTCACCCATTGGGAGTTCGGGACTGATTGCGGCTGATAAGAACCGACCGGTATGTGATCCAATCATCTTCGCCACCTGCTCCGGTCGGCCTTCGGCCACAATCTGCCCCCCGGCAGCGCCGCCTTCAGGGCCGAGATCGATGATCCAATCGCCGGACTTGATCACATCGAGATTGTGCTCGACGACGACCAAGGTATTCCCGGCATCCACGAGTTTGTGGAGGACGACGAGGAGCTTCTTGATGTCTTCGAAGTGGAGCCCGGTCGTCGGCTCATCCATAATGTAAAGCATATCCCTGGCCGAGACATCTCTCAGTTCGGCGGCTATCTTCAATCGCTGGGCCTCTCCACCTGATAATGTCGTCGCAGATTGGCCTAGACGAAGATAGCCAAGGCCGATAGAGGAGAGCAGAAGCAGCTTCTCTTGAAGCTTCGGCGTTCCCGTGAAGAATGAGGCCGCCTCTTCCACGGTCATGTTGAGGACTTCGGCGACGTTCTTGCCACGGTGGCGAATCTTTAAAATCTCGGTCTTGAAGCGCTTGCCGTCACAGACCTCGCAGGGTGCGTAGATATCTTCGAAAAAATACATCTCCAACTTTTCCACACCGCTGCCTTCACAGCGTTCGCAGCGGCCGCCGGCGGCATTGAAGGAAAAATGTCCGGGTGTGAGTCCCTGGCGTTGCGCCTCCCGCTCTGCGGCGAAGAGCTGGCGGATCTCGTCGAATGCTTTTAGATAGGTGATCGGATTGGATCGAGGCGTACGCCCGATCGGCTGTTGATCAATCAACCGGATGCCTTTGAGATACTCGATACCCTTGATCGCTTTGAATCGACCCATGGGAAGGGACTCCACGCGAAAGGCGCGAGCCACAGCTCGATAGAGAGTTTCTTCAACTAGTGTGCTTTTTCCTGAACCTGACACACCAGTAATGCAGATCAACATGCCAAGGGGGATGCGGACAGTAAGGTCTTTCAGATTGTGCTCAGTCGCTCCGGCGATCACCACCGTCTTGCCGTTTCCGCTTCGTCGAGAGCGAGGTTGTGGGATCTCTTCTTCGTTGCGCAAGTATCGGGCCGTGACGGCTCGACGGTCATGGAGGAATTCCCGAGTGGGGGCGGCACAGACGATCTCGCCACCTTTTTCACCAGAAAGAGGGCCAAGCTCGACGAGGAAGTCTGCCGATTCAATCATGCGGCGGTCATGCTCAACGACGACGACGGTATTACCGGTCGCTGCGAGATCGCGGAGGATTCCGGCCAAGAGATCTGTATCTCTCGCATGGAGTCCGATTGTCGGTTCGTCGAGGACATAGAGCGTGCCGACCAGTCGCGAACCTAGTTGATTTGCCAGAGCAACTCGCTGTGCTTCACCACCAGAGAGGGTCTTGGTCTGTCGATTAAGTGTCAGGTACCCAAGGCCGACACGTATTAGAAAGCCCAGCTTTGCCTTGAGCTGCCGCAGGATATCCGCCGCGATCTCTTGCTCAGAATGACGGAGCGGGAGGGAGTCCATCCATCCTGCCAGATTCTCCACGGTTCGTTCCGTCGTTTCGTGAATATCGCTGCCGGCGATCTTGACGAAGCGTGCCTCCGGCTTCAGGCGGCTGCCATGGCAACTGGGGCAGTCGAAAGGCGTGCGGTAGCGACTGAGAAAAACGCGCACGTGGAGTTTGTAGCGTTTACCTTCGAGGTATTCAAAGAAATCATTGATCCCGTCAAACGACTTGCCGCCTTCCCAAAGCAATCGCTGCTGGTCCGCTGGCAGTGATGTGAAGGGGATTTCAACATCGACGCCGTATTTTTTCATCGCCGTCAACATCTGTTTCTGCCACCAGGCCGAGCTGGGTTTGCTCCAGGGCTCAATCGCTCCTTGGGCAAGAGATTTACTCTGATCGGGAATCACCAGCTCTGGGTCGTAGCGCAGGACGTTCCCGAACCCTTTGCACTCAGGACAGGCGCCGAGGGGATGGTTGAATGAAAAGAGAACCGGTCGCAACGGTTCGAACGTTCGTCCACAGCCCTGGCAGAGAAACTGTGTGCTGTAGGATTGTCGTCCATGGTCGATGATGTCGACGGAGCAACGCCCCTCCCCTTCACGAAAGGCTGTTTCAACAGCTTCGACAAGTCGGCTGCGGTTGTCTTCTCGAATTACGAGACGATCCAGAACAATATGGAGCCCTTGTGACTTGTGGAGCTTCACTGGCCCTGCCTCGTGTAGGTCGATCACCTCGTCTTGTGTTTTGAGCCTGGTGAATCCTCTGGTCAGGAGGGACTGGATAAGCGTAGCTGCTTCTTTAGGGTTGGGCGTAGCAATAGGGAACAGAATCATCGCCCTAGCATCGGGCCATCGCTTCAGTAGATCGTCGGTGACGGTGTCCGGCTGGAACGACCGACCTTCTTGGTTACAGTCAGGGCAAGTGGGCTTCCCGATCTTGGCAAAGAGCAGGCGTAGTAGATCGGCGATCTCCGTCGTCGTCCCGACCGTCGAGCGGGAGGTGCGAACTTGGTTTTTCTGTTCAATGGCAATCGCCGGACGGACATTGATCAGCCGATCGACATCTGGGCGAGCGACTTTGTCGAGAAACATCCGGGCATAGGTTGAGAGGGACTCCACATAGCGCCATTGGCCCTCGGCAAAGATCGTATCGAACGCGAGCGACGATTTCCCAGATCCGGACACACCGGTAATGGCGGTGACCTGATTGTGCGGAATCTGCAGCGAGACGTTCTTCAGATTGTTCTGTCGCGCGCCCTCGATGATGAGGTGATCAGTGGAGGGTTTGGGGGGCAGAGGGTTCGGCATAGCAATTGTTTCAGAGAGAGAATGACCGATCATCGTAGCAATACCTGATGATTGGTTCAACGGCGGAACAAGAGGGGAGTCATTACCTGGCGCAGGGATCGGCAATGTCTGGTTCTTGCCTTTGGCGGTCATTGAATAGACTCATGAGCACGATGGGCTTCCATGCGGGAGGAAGTTTATATCGATATGGTAATAGGGTAAAAGAATAGCCAATGGTTTTCGAAAAGTGAGAGGGCAACAATTTCTGTCAGGAGGGCACATGATTCTGTCGACGACCAACAGTATTGAAGGTAGGAAAACCGTCAAGTATCTGGGTTTGGTGTCGGGTGACGCCATTCTGGGTGCGAACATCTTTCGCGATTTCTTTGCATCCATCCGTGATATCGTTGGGGGCCGTTCGGCCTCCTATGAAAAGGAATTGCGAAAGGCCAAGGATATTGCCCTTGAAGAAATGCGTGAACAGGCCAAGAATTTGGGTGCCAATGCGATC
This sequence comes from Nitrospira sp., assembly GCA_016788465.1. Classification (GTDB taxonomy): domain Bacteria; phylum Nitrospirota; class Nitrospiria; order Nitrospirales; family Nitrospiraceae; genus Nitrospira_D. Next base: position 23,695 of record JAEURV010000082.1, read on the forward strand.
ATCGGTATCGACATTGATTACGAAACCATTGGCACCAACAGCAGTATGTTGATGGTCAGTGCCAGCGGCACGGCAGTAGTGCTTGAGTAGTAGGATGAGGAACATGTCGGCCATCTTTTTCTGTCCTGCATTGCTCAGTCCCTCGTATACCCGGAGGCTGTGCCCAGGCTTCCACCTCTCCGGAGTCCTTTAGTTTTTGGCGGGAGGTAGACCTGATCTCTGCAGTTTCCCTATAATCTTTGTGAGCCGCTCTCCTGAGCGCAAATCGACCATGGACGTTCAGGCCTATCTTGATCGAATCCACTATCGTAGTGCTTCGTTCCCTACTTCTGAAACCTTGCGGGCGCTCCATCTTGCCCATGTGCTGGCCGTACCGTTCGAAAACCTAGACAACTTCATCGGCCGCCCAATCTCTCTTGAACCAGCCGATCTGTTTGCCAAAATTGTAACAGCACGGCGCGGGGGATACTGCTATGAGCTGAATGGGCTGTTCAGTCTGTTGTTGGAGACGATGGGGTTTTCCGTTACTCGATTAATCGCGCGGGTACGATATGGATCACGGCCGCCCTATCCTTGCAGCCATCAAGTCCTTCTTGTGCACGTTGGGAGTGAGTCGTGGCTGGTTGATGTAGGATTCGGTGGAAATGGTTTGCTGGAGCCATTTCCGTTGGTCGCAGAACATGTTGCCATGCAGGGTTCTGAGCAGTTCCGTTTGAGGTTGGTGGAACAAGACGAGCACTTGCTCCAGTGTTTCGTCCGTGACCAATGGGAGAGTCTTTATTCCTTTTCGTTACATCCGTGCCAGCCGGTGGACTATCTGTATGCCAGCTATTTCCATTCCCATTCGCCGGATTCGATCTTTATGCAACGACGGATCTGCACAATGCCGACAAGAGATGGGCGCAAGACATTGGTCGATTATTCGTTGAGTGTCAGGCGGAATGGAAAGAGCGAAAAAACGCAGGCGGAGAGTGACTCGGACGTCACGAACGTTCTTCGCGAACACTTTGGGATTATTCTCTGATCGCGGTTGATCTTACTGGATGACAAGCCGTACCAGTCCCACGCATCCCAGATAGAGGACAAGCGATCCGGCCATTGCCGGCCAGAAGCCGAGGCGCGGGATGGCCAGGATCATGGCAACTACGTAAATAGTCCATGGTGGAACAAACCACAGGAGGCTCTTGGCATAGTCGACGGTCGTTGCTCCGCCTCCGTTTGCATACAGCAGGATGAATGTCACGCCGGTGATGGCGGGAAAGGTGCTAGCCATGGCTGCCAGGAAGGATTTGCCTTGTGAGCCAAGATAGGTGGAGAAGCTGACGATCGAGCCGCCTAACAGAAAGTAGAGCAGGTACTTGCCGAGATCATTCACCGACTATCCTCCTTTGCTCCCATGAAACGCCTCCAAGGCTTCTCGCTTCAACGTCTCCCCGAGGCCGGTATAGCGTGGTGAAAAGTGAAATACCACGAGGTCACGAACCTTCGCTTTTCTGGCCATCAGTCCCGCTTGTCTGGTTGTCAAATGATACCGATCACGGGCCTTTTCTGCATCACAATCTCGATACGGTGCCTCACAATAGAAGGTATCCGCCCCATGAGCGAGTGCGACGATCTTCGCCTCGTTTTCTTCATCGTACCGCGTATCGACGACGTAGGCGATCTTCTGCCCCCGTGAGACCGTGATGAACCGTTCCTTGACGTCACCCAGGACAAATTCCCGATCTTCGCGTCGATGCTCGTCGTAGAGCGTCACGGTAAAGCGGAAGTCGTCCGGTTTCCCGTCCCAGATGTACTGCTTGACCTCTTTAAGCCAGGCCCCGATCCTCAAGCCTGCCTCCTGCAGTTTCTGCTTGTTGACGTTGATATGAAACCGCTCCTCCAGGGAGTAGGCGAACGAGGGGATCCGGTGATTCAAGGCCACGGCTTTGACGGTGAACATCGGGTCTTCGACCACGGTAAAGAGCGGACCATCGAGCGGTGGTCCAATAAAGGTTCTAGGTTCACTTGGTTGAAACCCATCAGTCGCTCGAATGACAACCTGTCGCACTTCTTGCTTGTGGAACTCCCGAACCTGGACGGTCAGCGGGTAGCCATCCACGAGGTTCCACGTATAGCCACGGAGTTTGCCCGCGACATTGTCGATCAGCCCTGGCGGGCCAACGAGCATGAGCGTCTTCCTTCGTCCCAATGCCACACGAAGAATTGCGTCGAATCCGATGAAGTGGTCCATATGTGTATGGGAGATAAAGATCTCTCCGGCTCGCAATAGCCTCGTGGGGCTAAGGTTGTCATAGCGCCCGAGATCAAACAGCAAGGCTCGTTTCGACCAGCGAATTTCCACATACACACCAGGATCACCGAATACATCGTTGACCAGATAGCTGGAGAAGGAGGGGTTCATAGGACCATCACGGAATGATCGGTTGATCTGCTCCTCGGTTGAGTTGGATTCCCCTCGAGATCATTAATTCTCATCCAATGGCTGTTCTTACAATACTGTACATCACGATGACCTCAATGGCATGGGCAACGATGGTGATCCAAAGATTGCGGGTTCGCAGCCAAATCGTTCCCCATAGGAGTCCGTCCCAGAGCGCGATCCAATGGAGATGCCGAAAGGTATTTACCATAAATGGGTCAAATGTGAATGTGATGGCGCTCACGACCAGCGCAAATGGTGCCAGGCGTTGCTTCGAATCGTGAGCCCACCAGTACGATTCGTATTCAGCCAAGCGTCCCAAGAGGAATCCTCGAAAGTTTACTTCCACGAACAACGCGATACAGCAGATGAACCAGGGTAGCATCAGCCAGATGGGCAGTCGTCCGTGAGGTGTCTGTTTCAAGAAGGTGACGTCGTAACCGAACAACGGATAGATCAGCAGAATCACGACGGTATTGAGACAACCCAGGGTCAGTCCTATTAACAGTCCCCACTTCAGCCCGGAGACGACCTTCCCTCGTTCCAGTCCCAGGTGAATCAAACTGTCTGATGTGCGTGAAGCCCAGATGGCCATTGCCAGATAGGCCAGGAACTGAGGGGTGAATTGAGTCAGTAGCTGAGCTTGAAGGGACGGGGACAGGTTATAGTAGCCGACTGTGGCTCCGATGGGGAGCAGCGCCAGTGCTGCTCCCGTATTGACGATCTCGCTCTGAACGAGCCGGCGGGGCTCGGGTGTCATGGATAGGTTAGGAAAGTTCGAGGTGATAGCGATCTAACGTGGTCGCTTTGTGCCGAGACAGGTTGGACAACGACTTGTTGTAGTCGACAATCGCTCGTAACTCGTTCCCCTGTGCGGTTGCAAGGTCGCGCTGGAATTCGAGCACGAAGCGCGTCGTGCTGAGTCCCACTTTTAACCGTTCCTGTTCGGCCTGGAGTTGCTTCTCCGCCATGATGCGTGCGGAGCGGGTCGTTTCGATCCGCTTAAAATCCGTCTGCACTCGACGCACTGCTTCGCGAATGCCGACGATGATTTGTTGGCGTACGTTCGCAAGTGCCACCTCAGCGTTCTGAGCCTCAAGCTTCCGCTTGCTATAGGTGCTGATGGCAGCTCGGTTTCCGAGGGGATAACTGAGCACCAACCCTGCGCCGTAGTTGTAGAAGTCTCCGCTGAAGTTTCTCGTAAAGGATTCGCTATAGTCTCCACCCAGGCCGGCCAGTCCGACTGTGCCTTGAAGCGAGAGCGTCGGAAGCAGCTGGTTGCGCGCAAACTGCTTGTTGAGTTCACCGGTCTCGACGTTTTTCTTGGCTTGTGTGATTTCAGGTCGTTGTTCGATGGCAGTGTCGATGGCTTCTTGGAGGCTCAGGGGTTCAAGCACAGTGACGGGAGGATCTACTGGTGTGAGGCGAACATCTTGCCGCAGATCTTCCTCGCCTGGATTTAAGAGCCGCCGTAGCTGATCTTCCTGGTCCCGGATGGCTTTCTCAGCCACTAACACTTGCTCCACTCGCGAGGCGACCGCAGCTTCGGCTTGCAGGACATCGACGATCGACATGACCCCCGCCTTGGTCTTCGCTCGGTTGGCAGCCAAAAGCTCTTCGGCCGCTTTCAAGGCGGCTTGGGCCACCTTTAGGTTTTCATTGGCAAAAACGACTTCCCAATAGGTTTGTTCGACCGAAGTAATAACGGTCATGACTCGATCGCGAAAGACATGCTGCTCGACGATCGCATTGTTTTGAGCAACCTTGATAAAGGTCTTGTTGATGGCAATTCCCGCGTTCCTGAGCAGCGGTTGCGTGAACGTGAACGCCAGCCCTCCGGTCCAGGCTGGGTTAAAAAGAAATCCGCGCGCGACATTCTGATTGACGCTGTTTCGGGCCGGGCTATAGTTGATGTCGAAGTTGCCGCCGGTGATCAGGTTGGTCTGGGCGTCGACCGTCAGCGCATGGTTCCGTTGATCGAAGGTGGTAATTTGGTCGAGGACCCCCACGGTTCCTCCGAAGACGGGGCGATTGAGCGGATTGACGGTTCGGTTGTATTGGCCGTTGATACTTAGGTTGGGGTCGAACTTCGACTGCTCAATGATGATATCGGCTAACCGGCTTTCGCGATTCTGTCGGCTGATGCTGATATCAAGATTGTTCTGTAATGCCCGTACTGCAGCATCAGCCAGTGACACGGTTTCACGTCGTTCCATTGGAATCGGCTGAGTGACGTCCAAACACCAAGCCGTGTGAGGCAGGGATATGCATGCCCATCCTGCGATCATCATGATCCTGAGACGATAGGTGCACATCGAGGATGTACCATTCATTCGTGCCTCCTTGATCAAAGGGACATATCAGAGCATACTATAAAATGTTGCATGGTTCACGTCATGGATATTCACAGACACCATTTCCGGCGTGCATGCGTTCAGACGCATCAAATCAATTCATTAGGCTTGTTTCTCTGTCTGCTTACCGCAGTGACCTTCTTTGTCGACGTGTCCGCGTGGGCACAGAGTGCCTCGGGGGTACGGTCATTCGCGGGGGGGGTCTCTCCATTGCTGAAACTTCCCGGCGGGAGTTTGTATATCGACAACCAGGGCACGCAGGGTTTGATCTATGCACCGGGACCGAACGTGCAAACCTATAACTTTCGAAACCCCGCTACCGGCCAAGCATGGAGTGGGGCCATCATGACATTCGGACCACAACTTTCCATCGGACTGATCCAGGGTGCGAATCAAGTTGGAAGCCCGACCGTTCTACCTCCGCCACCGCGCCAGACGGATGTATCGCCGCCGATTGAGTCGGGGTTGTTTGAACCGTTTCCTTAGTCGGCTCAGGAGCAAGTTCAGATTCCATGCGTGCTATTAAATGTGCGGCGCCTCACTTCGCTTGTTGTGGTAGTGGAGCGATGGTGGTGGGTTGACCTCCAATGTCTGTCGATCCATAGGCCAGTTGCCACGTCAAGGCCAAAACGAATTGAGATACGTTTTTGAGAATCTTAGGATCGATCGTATCAGCGCGGTCGGTTGGTTGATGGAAGTGTGGGTGGATGCCGCCGCTGACAACAGTGATAGTCGGGATGCCCAATTCTTTAAATGGGACATGATCGCCACCAGGGAAAAAGCCATAGAGATCTAGCTGCTCCTTCACTCCGGCAGACTGGCCCGCCTCTAATGCAACATCCTTCTCAATTCCGGTTAGTCCGACGGTGAGTCGTCCATTACCAACTCCAGCATGGTCAATATTGATCATGGCCTTCGTTGAACTGAGTGATACAGGAGGGTGAGAGGTGTAGAGCCGAGAACCAAGTAGGTCCCGTTCTTCTCCGCTGAACGAGACGAAAAGAACGGTTCGGTTAGGACGCTGCTCCAGTTTGGCGAGCGCCCGTCCCACCTCTATGATGATCGCCGTTCCCGAGGCGTTGTCGTCGGCGCCGGGAAAGAGGATCCCCCCGGGCCGACCGAAGTGATCTCGATGGGCTCCGATAATCACTGTTTCCGGTCCGGTTCCTGGGATCATTCC